>NZ_JAIEQY010000180.1 GCF_019747315.1 Roseococcus sp.
ACACGCCGCGTCGACGACAGCGACAAGTCTCGCTCCTGCAAACGCCAAAATCAGCGTTATGTTAGCGCCTATGGGGCCAGCCCCTCGGCCGCCGGAGGCTCTTTTCCCTGGTTTTTGTTCTTTATTTGTTCTTATAATACATGCATGCAAACCCTCCTTCTCACCGACGCCGAATACGCTCTCCTAGCCCCGCTCATCCCGGTCTTTGGCCGCCCCTGTCGGGACCGTCGGCGTGTGTTGGACGGCATCTTTCATGTGGTGATGACGCGCAGCACCTGGGCGGAGATGCCGGAGCGGTTCGGCAAGGCCGAGACGGCGCGGCGGCAGTTGGTGCGTTGGATGAAGGCGGGGGTGCTGGATACCTGGCTCATTTCGGCGACGAATGAGGAGTTTGCCAGCCTCAGGGAGCGGATCTGCCGCGCCTGGCGGCGGGTGGCGCGGCGGGCGACGGTCAGTCAGCTGTTGCTGGCCAAGCGGTTGTCGCTGCCGGCGGCCCTGCCGTGTGCGCCGTGTTTCCTGCCCGACCTGACTTTGTCTGAAACCGTGCAGAAGCGGGTTTTGCACCACATGAAAAACCCCTGGGGGGCGCCCAGGGGGTTCTTCGGGCTGGCCGGCAAGCTGTTGAAGCTGGCCGGCGGGGATATGCGGCAGTGGCGGGTCCGATGATGCGGCCCCGCCACGCTTCAGTTGTGGGTGCCGGCGAGTTCGGCGACGAGGAAGTCGCGGAAGACCGAAACGCGCTTGGAGGCGCGCATTTCCTCGGGATAGACGAAATAGGCGTTGATCTTGGGCGCCTTGAGCTCGGGCAGGACGGTCAGCAGGCCTTCCAGCTCGGGGCCCATGTAGTCCGGCATGGCGGCGAGCCCCATGCCGGATTGCACGGCGCGGAGCATGCCGGTCAGGCTGTTCACCTCGAGCGTGCCGCGGCGGCCCTGGCCTGGCTTGCGGCCGATCTCGGCGAGCCAGTTGATCTCCTCAACCGGCGGGCGGTAGTCGCCCCAGACGATGAGCTTGTGGGCGTCGAGGTCTTCCGGGCGCTGGGGGATGCCCTGGCGCTTCAGGTAGTCCGGGCTGCCGACGATGCGCCAGCCGAAGCTCGCGACATGGCGCTGGATCAGGTCGGGCTGGCGGGGCGGGTGCATGCGGATGGCGACGTCGGCCTCGCGCATGGCGAGGTCGAGATCGGCATCGTCCAGGATCACGGAGACGTTGATCTCCGGGTACATTTCCAGGAAGCGGTGCAGGCGGGGTGCCAGCCAGGAGCCGCCGAAGCCCGTGGTGGTGGTGATCTTGAGGCGGCCGGCCGGGCGTTCGCGGCCCTCGGTCAGCAGCGCCTCGGTCATGGCGAGCTTCGCGAAGACCTCGCGCACGGTGCGGTTCAGCGTCTCGCCCGATTCGGTCAGGATCAGGCCGCGCGCATGCCGGTGAAACAGCGGCACGGAGAGCGCATCCTCCAGCGCCTGGATCTGGCGCGAGACGGCGGATTGGCTCAGCGCCAGGGTTTCACCCGCATGGGTGAAGGAGCCCGCTTCGGCCACGGCGTGGAAGACGCGCAGCTTGTCCCAATCGAGCGGCATTATGCGGCAACCTGGCTATGGTCCGCCTCGTGAGCGGCGAGGAACTTCTCCGCGTCGAGTGCGGCCATGCAGCCGGTGCCGGCGGCGGTGACGGCCTGGCGGTAGATCTTGTCCGCCACGTCGCCGGCGGCGAAGACGCCCTCGACGCTGGTGCGGGTGCCGCCGGGGGTGACCATCAGGTAGCCTCCGTCATCCATGTTGAGCTGGCCGCGGAACAGGCTGGTCGCGGGGTCATGGCCGATCGCCACGAAGATGCCGTCCACCGCGACTTCGCGGCGCTCGCCGGTGCGGGCGTGGCGGAGGGCGAGGCCGCGGGCCACGGGGCGCGGCGCGTCGGTGCCGAGCATTTCCTCGGTCACCATGTCCCAGAGCACGGTCACGTTTTCCTTGGCGAAGAGGCGCTGCTGCAGGATGCGCTCGGCGCGCAGGCTGTCGCGGCGGTGGATGAGGGTGACATGGCGCGCGAGGTTGGCGAGGTAGAGCGCTTCCTCGACGGCCGAATTGCCGCCGCCGATGACGGCCACGTCCTTGCCGCGGAAGAAGAAGCCGTCGCAGGTCGCGCAGGCCGAGACGCCGAAGCCGGAGAGCGCCTGCTCGCCGGGGATGCCGAGCCAGCGCGCCTGGGCGCCGGTGGCGATGATGATGGATTCGGCGAAGTAGGTGTCGCCGCTGTCGCATTCGGCGCGGAAGGGGCGGCGGGAGAGGTCGACCTTGGTGACGAGGTCGTATTTCAGCTCGGTGCCGACATGTTCGGCCTGGGCGCGCATCTGCTCCATCAGCCAGGGGCCTTGGACGGCCTCGGCGAAGCCCGGGTAGTTCTCGACATCGGTGGTGATCGTCAGCTGGCCACCCGGCTGCATGCCGGCGACGAGCACGGGCTTGAGCCCGGCGCGGGCCGCATAGATCGCGGCGGTGTAGCCGGCGGGGCCGGCGCCGATGATCAGGAGTCGGGTGGGGATGGTGGCGGGCACGGGCGATTCCGGGGGTTGTCGTGTGGGACACGCGCGGGGTTAACGTTTGGCACGCGCGCGGGGGTGGCGTGTGTGGAACGCATATCTGCCCATCTTGGCATGCGGAACAAGAGAGTGGGTTGCATATCGCAGCATCCGCAAGGATATTGCGCGCCATGGCACCGCGTAGCAACGAAACAACGCCCACCGGCATGGCCGAACTGGATGCGATCGACCTCCGGATTCTGGCCGAGCTGCAATCGGATGGGCGGATCACGAATGTGGAGCTGGCGAGCCGCGTGGGCCTCTCGGCGCCGCCCTGCCTGCGCCGGGTGCGCCGGCTGGAGGAGGCGGGGGTGCTGCGCGGCTATCATGCCGATGTGGAGCCCTCGGCCCTCGGATTCGAGGTCACCTTCTTCGCGATCGTGGGGCTGGAGAGCCAGAAGCAGGTGGTGCTGGACGCCTTCGAGGCCGAGGTCATCGGCTGGGCGGAGGTGCGGGAATGCCACATGATCCGCGGTGGTGGCGACTTCCTGCTGCGCCTGGTGGCGCGGGACACGGCGCACGAGAATGCGCTGACGGCGCGGCTGACCAGCGCGCAGAATGTGCTGCGCGTGCAGACGCTGCAGACGATCCGCACCGCGAAGAATGCGGCGGGCGTGCCCTTCTAGCCCCTTCCCCTCGGAGCTTCCCCGGGCATAGGCTTCCCCTCGCGAGCGGGCCAACCGCCGTGAGACGGACCACAGGGAGGATCCGCATATGAATCGCAGAACGCTCTTGGGCGGCGCTGCCGCCGGCCTGCTCGCGCCCACCGTCGTGCGGGCGCAGGCGCCCATCACGCTGAACGGCGCGGTGCAGTTCAACGACGACCACGTCTTCAACCGGACGCTGCTTCGCTTCGAGGAACTGGTGAAGCAATATGCCGGCAGGCCGGTGAATTTCGTCCTGCACCGCAACAGCAGCCTCGGCCTCGAGAAGCAGTATTTCGAGTACATGTCGGCCGGGCGCGCGGTGGATTACGGCATCGTCTCGCCCGCGCACATGTCCACCTTCAGCCGGGCGGCGCCCTTCATCGACGCGCCGTTCCTGTTCCGCAACCTGGCGCATTGGAACCAGGTGATGGACCAGGACCTGCTCTCGCCCGTCGCGCAGGAGGTGGAGCGGCGCGCGCGCGTGATGCTGATCGGCTATGCGGGCGGCGGCATCCGCAACATCTTCGCGAACAAGCCGGTCTCGAACATGGCGGAGATGCGCGGGCTTCGCGTGCGCGTGCAGGGCGCGCCCATCTGGAACCGCACCTTCGCGGCGGCCGGCATGGCGCCGCAGGTCATCGCCTATAACGAGATCTACAACGCCATCCAGAACAACGTGCTGGAAGCCGGCGAGAACGAGGCGGCCGGCGTGCTGGCGATGCGCTTCTTCGAGGTGGCGCCGCAACTCGCCATCACCGAGCACGCGATCACGGTGCGGCCCATCTGCTTCTCGGCGCAGACCTTCGCGCGCCTCCCGCGTGAGGTGCAGGAGGCGGTGCGCCGCGCGGGCCGTGAGGCGGGCGTCTTCGGCCGCAACGCCGAAAGCAGCGAGGACGGGCAGACGCTGGCACGCCTCGAGGGCGAGGGCCGGCTCCGCCGCATTCCCTTCACCGACCGCGCGGCCATGCTCGCCGCCGTGGCCCCGGTGATGGCCGCCTATGCGCGCGAGATCGAGGCGGAGAACATCTTCGCCCGCATCAACGCCCTGAGCAGCTGAGCCGATGTCGCACCACCAGCCACGCGGCGCCTTTCGCCGCGCGACCTTCCTCTACAGTCGCTTCCTCGATGTGCTGGTGGTGCTCACCGTCGTCATCCTGATCATCCCGGTGACGTTGCAGATCTTCGCGCGCTTCACGGACCTGATCCCGCGCTACATCTGGACCGAGGAGGCGGCGCGCTTCCTCCTCGTCTGGATGGTGATGATCGGCGGCATGATCGGCGTGCGGGAAGGGAGCCACTTCATCGTGGACCTCTTCCCCTCGCTGACCGGCAAGGCCAAGGCCGCGATGGACCTGGTTGCGGGCGTGTTCATGCTGATCTTCGGCGCCGTCTTCCTCTGGTGGGGGATCGAGTTCACCGAATTCGCCTGGTTCCGCATCAGCGAATTGGCGGAACTGCCGCTCTGGACCATCCACATCGCCTGGCCGATCGCGGGCTTCTCCTGGCTGCTCTTCACCGGCGAGCGCATGTGGGACAGCCTCCAGGTGCTGCGGGGGCGCGGCTGATGGGGGCGAGCACACTTTCCTCCGCGCAGGCCGCCTGGATCCTCTTCGGTGGCTTCTTCGGCATGCTGGCGCTGCGGGTTCCGGTGGCGGTCGCCATCGGCCTGGCCTGCCTGCCCATCCTGCTGATCGAGGACCGGCTCTGGCCGATGCTCCTCCTGCAGGAGACCTTCAACGCCTATAACAGCTTCATCCTGCTGGCCGTCCCCTTCTTCCTGCTGACGGCGAATTTGATGAATGTGGGCGGCATCACGGACCGGCTGGTGCGCTTCTCCCGCGCGCTGGTGGGCCACTTCCCGGGCGGGCTCGCGCAGGTGAATGTGGTGCTCTCGATCTTCTTCGCCGGCATCTCCGGCAGTTCCACGGCGGATGCGGCGAGCCAGGCGAAGCTCTTCATCGAGGCACAACGGAAGGAGGGCTATGATGACAGCTTCTCCGTCGCCATCACCGCCGTCTCGGCCGTGCTGGCCGTCATCATCCCGCCCTCGATCCTGATGATCGTCTGGGGCGGCGTGCTGACGGTCTCGATCGGCGCGCTGTTCCTGGCGGGGATATTGCCGGGGCTGCTGATCGGCCTCGCGCAGATGGGCACCGTGCATGTCTATGCGAAGATCCGCGGCTACCCGACCTATCCGCGCTCGACCCTGCGGGAGATCTTCGCGTCTTTCCTGGTGTCCATCCCGGCGCTGCTGACGCCCTTCATCATCATCGGCGGCAAGATCTTCGGCTGGTTCACCGCGACCGAGAGTGCGTGCATCGCGGTGCTCTATGCGGGCTTCCTCTCCATCATCGTCTATCGCGAGATGAATTGGCGGGGCCTGTGGAATGCCTTCAGCGACACGGGCAAGCTCTCCGCCATCGCGCTCTTCTGCGTGGGGACGGCGAGCGCCTTCGGCTGGCTGCTGGCCTTCTACAAGATCCCCGAGGCGCTGATGGTGGGTGTCGGCGCCTGGGGCATGGGGCCGGTGATGACGGGCTTCTTCATCGCGGGCGTCTTCCTGGTGGTGGGCTGCTTCCTGGATGCCATCCCGGCCATCATCATCGTGGGCGCCATCCTGCAACCGATTGCCGAGGCCGCGGGGCTGCACCCGGTGCATTTCGCGATGATCGGCATCGTCTCGCTCGCCTTCGGGCTGGTCACGCCGCCTTACGGGCTCTGCCTGCTCATCACCTGCGCGGTGGCGGAGATGCGCGTGGTGGATGCGCTGAAGGATGTGGGCATCATGCTGCTGCCCATGCTGGGCGTGCTGGCGCTGCTGATCTTCTGGCCCGACATGGCGCTGCTGCTGCCGCGCCTGATCGAGCCGGATTTCCTGAAATGATCTAGTCCGGGGCCAGGCGCAGGCTTGGCCCCGGATGTCTGAAACGGGCGCGGTGGCTACCCGCGCCGCACCACATAATCGCCGGCTTCCAGCGCCGCCACGATCGCATCGGCCTGCGCCCGGTCCCGCACCTCGATCATCAGCTCCAACTCGGCCGTCTGCACGCTGGGGGCGGCGAAGAGGCGCTGGTGGCTGACCTCGATCACATTGCCGCCGGCATCGGCCACGCGGGTCGCGATATCGGCCAGCACGCCGGGACGGTCGGGGATGTCGAGGTGCAGGCGGAGCAGGCGGCCATCGCGCAGCAGGTTGCGCAGCAGCACATTGGAAAGGATGCGCGGGTCGATGTTGCCGCCGCAAACCACGGTGCCGACATGCTTGCCCCCGAAGCGCTCCGGGTAAGTCAGGAGCGCAGCCACACCCGCGGCCCCCGCGCCCTCGGAGACGACCTTGGCACCCTCGGCCAGCAGGGCGATGCCCTGCTCCACCGCGCGCTCGGGCACGACGAGGATCTCGACGCCCAGGCGGCGCAGCATTTCCAGCGGCAGCTCGCCCACATCGCGCACGGCGATGCCCTCGGCGATGGTGGGGCCGCCCACCTGCACGGGCTGGCCCGCCAGGCGCTGGCGCATGGCCTGGTAGCCCTCTACCTCCACGCCGAAGACCGGGAGGCCCGGCCGCAGCGCATGGGCCGCGACGGCGCAGCCGGTGACGAGCCCACCGCCGCCGGTCGGGAAGATCAGCGCGTCGAGATCGGGCGCGTCCTCCAGCATTTCCAGCGCCATAGTGCCCTGGCCCGCGATCACACCGGGGTCGTCATAGGGGTGGATGAAGGTGAGGCCCTGTTCCCGCGCGAGCTGATGCGCATGGGCCGCGGCCTCGGCCAGGGTCTCGCCATGCAGCACCACGCGGGCGCCGAAGCCCTCGGTGCGGAGAACCTTGTTGGAGGGGGTGAAGCGCGGCATCACGATGGTGGACGCGATGCCGAGCAGCGTGGAATGCCGCGCCACCGCCTGGGCGTGGTTGCCGGCCGACATGGCGATGACGCCCGCCGCATGCTCCCGCGCGGTCAGCAGCGCGAGGCGATTAGCCGCCCCGCGCTCCTTGAAGGCACCAGTGGCCTGGAGGTTGTCGAGCTTAAGCGCCACACGCGCGCCGCAGGCTGCGGAAACGGCCGGGTTCTCGATGCTGGGCGTACGCAGGACACGCCCATGGATGCGCGCGGCGGCCGCGCGGATATCCGCCAGGGTCAAAAGCATGGACTAGTTGTAGGCGACGGCGGTGATTTCGACGGCGCGCGCACCACCCGGCGTCGGCACTTCCACGCTGTCGCCCACCGTCTTGCCCATCAGCGCCTTCGCCAGTGGAGAGGAAAGCGAGATCGAACCCGTCTTCATGTCGGCCTCATATTGGCCAACGATGCGATAGGTCGTCTCCTTCTCCGTTTCCTCATCGATGATGGTGACACGGGCACCGAAGCGCACCTGCGAGCCGGTGATTTTGCTGACATCAATCACCTCCACCGAGGGGATAATGGATTCGAGCTCGGCCAAGCGGCCCTCGATGAAGGATTGCCGCTCCCGCGCCGCATGATATTCAGCGTTTTCCGAAAGATCGCCATGGGCGCGCGCCTCCGCGATCGCCAGGATGATCGCAGGCCGCTCGACGGATTTCAGCTGCTTCAGTTCCTCTTCCAGCTTGGCCAGCCCCTCGGCGGTCATCGGGAACTTCTGCACGGCAGTTTCTTCCTTCGCGGCAACGCCTCCCTCGCCGGCAACCTCTGTTGCGCAAAACGCCGGAAAGAGAGGGGGAGGGAGGGGGCTTGATCGCCCCCGACCCAGTCAGAACGACGTAGTAGAGTAGGATTGCAGGGGCGCGACATCAAGGGTTCCCGCACGCAGCGCCGCAATTGCCCCCGCCGCGGCCCGCGCCCCGGCGATGGTGGTGTAATGCGGCACCCCCTGCGTGAGAGCCGAGCGGCGGATGTCGAAGCTGTCGGAAACGCTCCGCCCACCGCCGGAGGTGTTGATCACCAGCTGAATCTCTCCCGACTTGATGGCATCCACGCAATGGGGGCGGCCTTCCAGCACCTTGTTCACCAGCGTCACCTCGATTCCGGCCTCGCGCAAACGTGCCGCTGTGCCGCGGGTTGCCATAACGCGGAAACCCATTTCGGCGAGGCGACGGGCGATACTGACAGCCGCCGCCTTGTCCCCCTCGCGCACCGAGATGAAGGCGGTTCCCGTCTCCGGCAGCTTCACGCCGGCGCCCATCTGGGATTTCAGGAAAGCGCGCTCAAAGCTGGTATCCAGGCCCATCACCTCGCCCGTGGATTTCATCTCGGGGCCGAGCAGCACATCCACGCCGGGGAACCGGTTGAAGGGGAAGACAGCCTCCTTCACCGCCACATGCTTGGCCACTGCGTCGTCATCCAGGTTGAATTCGGCCAGCTTCGCGCCCGCCATCACGCGCGCACCTATCTTCGCGACGGGCACGCCTGTCGCCTTGGCGACAAAGGGCACGGTGCGGCTTGCGCGCGGGTTCACCTCAAGGACAAAGATTTCCCCATCCTTCACCGCGTATTGCACGTTCATCAGGCCGCGCACCTTGAGTGCGCGGGCCATCGCCTCCGTCTCCGCCTTGAGTTCCGTGATGATGGCGGGAGGCAGGGAATAGGGCGGCAGCGAGCAAGCGCTGTCGCCCGAATGGATGCCGGCCTCCTCGATGTGTTCCATGACGCCGGCCACATAGACGGCGCCATCGGCATCCGCGATGCAATCCACATCCACCTCGATGGCATCGGCCAGATACTGGTCGATCAGGATGGGATTTTCGCCCGATACACGCACAGCCTCCGCGCCGAAGCGGCGCAGCTGCTCGGCATTGTAGGCGATCTCCATGGCGCGGCCGCCCAACACGTAACTCGGGCGCACCACAACGGGATAGCCGATGCGCGCGGCCTCGACCTCGGCCTCATCCAGATTGCGCGCGATGCCGTTTTGCGGCTGCTGCAGGCCGAGCCCCTTCAGCATCAGTTGGAAGCGCTCGCGGTCCTCGGCGATGTCGATTGCCTCAGCGGAGGTGCCGAGGATGGGGATGCCGTACTTGTCGAGCGCCTGGCTGAGCTTCAGCGGAGTCTGCCCGCCATACTGCACAATGCAGCCGAGGAGCGTGCCATTCTCCTGCTCGCGCCGGATCAGCGCGATCACGTCCTCGGCCATCAGGGGTTCAAAATAGAGGCGGTCGGCCGTCTCGGGGTCGGTGCTGACAGTCTCGGGGTTGCAGTTGACCATGATGGTCTCGATGCCCGCTTCCTTCAGCGCGTAGCAGGCATGGACACAGCAATAATCGAACTCGATCCCCTGGCCGATGCGGTTCGGCCCGCCGCCCAGAATTACCACCTTGTTGCGATTCGTCGGACGCGATTCACAGACGGGCGTGCCAAAGCCGCCCTCATAGGTGGAGTACATATAGGGCGTGTCGGCGGCGAATTCCGCCGCGCAGGTATCGATGCGCTTGTAGACGGGATGCACGCCGAGATTCTGCCGGGCATCGAACACCGCCGTCTCCGCGAGGCCCGTCAGCTTGCCCAACTGCTTGTCGGAAAAGCCAAGCGCCTTGAGGCTGCGCATCCCCTGCGCCGTCCTGGGCAGGCCATTCGCCTGCACGCCGCGCTCGGCGATGACAATCCGTTCGATCTCGCGAATGAACCAGGGGTCGAATTTGCAGGCGGCGTGGATCTCCTCGACCGAGACGCCGGCGCGGAGCGCCTGCGCCACGGTCAGCACGCGGTCCGGGCGGGGAATGGCGAGAGAGGCGTGAAACGCTTCGTGCGAGCCATCGCCCGGCGGGGCCTGCTCATCGAGACCGGAAAGCCCTGTCTCCAGGCTGCGCAGCCCTTTCTGCAAGGCTTCGGCGAAGGAGCGGCCGATTGCCATCGCCTCGCCCACCGACTTCATACTGGTGGTCAGCGTGGCGGGCGTGCCCGGGAATTTCTCGAAGGTGAAGCGGGGGATCTTCACCACGACATAGTCGATCGTCGGCTCGAAGCTGGCCGGCGTCACCATGGTGATGTCGTTCTTCAGCTCATCCAGCGTGTAGCCGACGGCGAGCTTCGCCGCGATCTTCGCGATGGGGAAACCCGTGGCCTTCGACGCCAGCGCCGAGGAACGCGAGACGCGCGGATTCATCTCGATGACGACCATGCGGCCATCCACCGGATTGATGCCGAACTGCACGTTGGAGCCACCGGTATCCACGCCGATCTCGCGCAGGCAGGCGATGCTCGCATCGCGCATGCGCTGGTATTCCTTGTCGGTCAGCGTCAGCGCGGGCGCGATGGTCACGGAGTCGCCCGTGTGCACGCCCATCGCGTCCAGGTTCTCGATGGAGCAGACGATGATGCAGTTATCCGCACGGTCGCGAACGACTTCCATCTCGTATTCCTTCCAGCCCAGCACGCTCTCCTCGACCAGCACCTCGCTCGTCATGGAGGCGGCGAGGCCGGCGCCGACGATCTGCTCGAACTCCTCGCGGTTATAGGCGATGCCGCCGCCGGTGCCGCCCAGCGTGAAGCTCGGCCGGATCACGCAAGGCAGGCCGACGATGGCGAGGCCCGCCCAGGCCTCCTCCATCGTATGCGCGATCTCGCTCTTGGGGCTTTCGATGCCAATCTTGGTCATCGCGTTGCGGAACTTCTGACGGTCCTCCGCCTTGTCGATCACCTCGGCATTGGCGCCGATCAACTCGCAGCCATACTTCTTCAACACACCGGCCGCATCCAGCTTCAGCGCGGTGTTCAGCGCGGTCTGCCCACCCATGGTGGGCAGCAGCGCATCCGGGCGCTCCTTCGCGATGATCTTTTCCACGATCTCGGGCGTGATGGGCTCGATATAGGTGGCATCCGCCAGGCCCGGATCGGTCATGATCGTCGCCGGGTTGGAATTGACCAGGATGACGCGATAGCCCTCCGCCCGCAGCGCCTTGCAGGCCTGCGCGCCGGAATAATCGAACTCACAGGCCTGGCCGATCACGATGGGGCCGGCGCCGATGATGAGGATCGAGGAAATGTCAGTGCGCTTGGGCATGGGAAACCTCACAAGAAAAAACAGAACGAGGGGCTCTGCCCCTCAACCCCGGCAAGAACCTCAGGTTCTTGCATCTCCGGATCCGCGGCGCCGCCAGAGCAGCACCAAGGGCGTGAGGACGTGGCCGGGGAGCCAGAAGACGAGCCAAGTGACCAGCCAGGCGGGCGGGATCAGGAAGCTGAGCGCGCCATGCAACAGGATCAGCGCGGCGGCCGCCGCCAGCACCGGCGCGGCGCCACTGCGCCCGCGCGAGAGCCGGTTGGTCAGCAGCGTGACAACCAGGCCGGAATAGACCAGCCCCTGCACGATGATGAGGATTTGTTCCATCAGCCCTGCACCCCCTTGGATTCACGCCACGCCGAATACAGCAGCGCCGGCAGCAACAGCAGATGCGGCACGCCCCAGAAGCCCAGCGCCGTCAGCACATGCTCCGGCTCCAGGAAGAACATGGTCACGCCATGCACCGTGGCCGAGATGGCAAAGGCGGTGAGCGCCGCGCGTATCGGCGGGAACATCTTCTTCAGCGCATGCGCCAGCCAGAAGAGCACGCCGCCGGAATATGCCAGCGCGAAGAGGGCGAAGACGAAGCCGTTCATCGGCCGAACACCTTCTTGCGATACCAGATCAGGCCGCCGGCGATGGCATGCGAGAGCGCCACCAGCCCGACGACGTACAGCGCGCCCGTGCCGGGAAACACGAGGTAGAGCAGCAGGCCCATCATGACCATGGAGAGGCCCAGCGCCTGCTCCAACCGCGGCAGCATCCGCCCGAAGGCCGTGGTCGCGATGATCGCGACCAGCGTGCAACCCGCCAGCAGCATCACAACAACCAGAACCGCGACCAGCATCTCCGCCATCAGCTTCGTGCCCCCGAAAAGCCATCGCCAAAGGCCAGCTTCGCTGCGATCACCGCCAGCGCCGCGCCCAGCACGTAGCGCTGAGCGGCAAGCCAAAGCGGCCGTGTGCCAAGAAAGCGCGCCGTGCCGGCCGCGCCCTTGACCAGCACCATGTCAAACACTGTGCAGACGGCGATCTGCGTGGCGCCCAGCATCGCCCCCTGCAGAAAGACATGCCCCGCCGATGGGTCGAGGAAAGGCGGCAGCACGGCCACGTAGAAGAGCGCGACTTTCGGGTTCAGCGCGGCCGTGGCGAAGCCGACGGCGAAGAGCTTCGCATCTGGCTCCGGCGGCAGGCTGCGCGGTGCGAAGAGCGGCTCCGCCCCCGGGCGGACGCATTGCCAGGCGAGCCAGGCCAAATATATCGCACCGCCGATCCGAAGCGCATCCCAGGCATAGGGCACGGCAAACAGCGCGGCGGTGATCCCCGCCGCGGCGCAGAGCATGATGGCGATCGTCCCCGCCTGGCAGCCGGCCAGCGAGACCATGCCCGCCCGCGTTCCCTGCGCCAGTGAGCGGCTGACGAGGTAAAGCATGTTCGGCCCGGGCGTGAGCGCCAGGCCGAGCGAGAGGGCCGCGAAAACCAGCAGGGTTTCGAAGGAGGGCATCAATCCTCCAGGATCTTGCGCAGCATGGCATCGGGCGTCTTCTTCGTTTCCGCGATTGCGCGCTCCAGCTCCTCGATCGCGCGGTTCGTCGGCACGATGCCGCGCCGGCGGATCTCGATCAGCTCGGCTGTGGAAAGCCGTTCCAGCGCCATCTCCAGCACGTTCATGCCGAATTGCTTGTTCTGGTCGCGCACGGGATGCGGCGAGAGGGCGCCGCGCAGCTTGTCCAGCGCCTCGCCATCGATCGGCCAGACATCATCACGCCAGAGATGGTATGCGGCGAGCAGCAGGAATTGCTCCGTCTCCAGCAGGGAGAGGGTGCGACGCGGCGCGAAGACGGGCGCCTCGATCTGCATGAATTCCGGCAGCGGCACCGCGTCATCCCTGGATCGAATAGCCGCCATCCACGGCGATGGAGGTGCCGGTGATGTAGGCGGAAGCATCGCTCGCATAGAAGGCCGCGATGCCCTCGAAATCCTCGGGCGTGCCCCAGCGGCCGGCGGGCGCACGGGTGCGGACATTCTGGTCCAGCGCCGGCATGTCCTTGCGCGCGCCGCGCGTGAGCGCGGTATCAATCCAGCCCGGCAGCACGCAATTCACGGTGATGCCGTCCTTCGCCCAGGCCGTCGCCAGCGTCTTGGTGAGCTGCACCACCGCGCCCTTGGACGAGGAATAGGCGGCATGCAGCGGCATCCCGAAGATGGAGAGCATGGAGCCATTGTTGATGATGCGCCCCACGCCGCCCGCCTTGAGATGCGGATAGGCCGCCTGGGCCGCGAACATGGTGCTGGTCAGGTTGGTGTTCAGCACCGTGTGCCAATCGGCCAGCGAGGTTTCCTCGGGGCGCGAGCGGATATTGGTGCCGGCATTGTTCACGAGGATGTCGAGCCGCCCGAAGGTCGAGACCGTCGCCGCCACCATCGCCTGGATGGATTCCGGGTTGGTCACATCGGCACTCACCGCCTCGGCCTTCGCGCCGAGCGCCCGCAGTTCGGCCAGCGCCGCCTCGCTCTTCGCCGCATCGCGCCCGGCCAGCATGACGTGGGCGCCGGCCTTGGCAAGCCCGCGGGCAAAGCCCAGGCCAATTCCGCCATTGCCGCCGGTGACGAGCGCAACGCGCCCCGTGAGATCGAACATCGCCATTTCCTTCCCTGTTTCAGGCCTTCGCCTGGGCCATCATCTCCACAAAGCGATGGAACAGGTAGTGGCTATCGGATGGGCCGGGCGCGGCCTCGGGGTGGTATTGCACCGAGAAGCAGCCAGGCCCCGCAATGCCCTCATTCGTGCCGTCGAAGAGGCTCACATGCGTCACGCGCACGCCCTCGGGCAGGGAGTTCGGGTCCACCGCGAAGCCGTGATTTTGGCTCGTGATCTCGACCTTGCCGGTCGCGAGGTCCTGCACCGGCTGGTTGGCGCCGCGATGGCCGCGCTCCAGCTTGAAGGTCTTGGCCCCCAGAGCGAGGGCCAGCAATTGATGGCCGAGGCAGATGCCGAAGACCGGCACCTTCGCCGCAAGCACGCCCTGGATCGCCGGCACGGCGTAAACGCCCGTCGCCGCCGGGTCGCCCGGGCCGTTGGAGAGGAAAACGCCATCCGGCTTCTCGCGCAGGATGTCCTCGGCGGTCGCGGTCGCGGGCAGCACCGTCACATGGCAGCCGGCATCGGCCAGGCAGCGCAGGATGTTGCGCTTGGCGCCGTAATCCAGCGCCACCACGCGATGCGCCGGCGTGATCTGCTTGCCGAAGCCCTGGCCCCAGGACCAGCAGCTTTCGTCCCAGGTATAGGCCTGCCGGGCGGTGACCTCCTTGGCGAGGTCCATGCCCTCCAGCCCCGGCCAGGCCTTGGCCTGGGCCAGCAGCGCGGGCACGTCGAAGCGGCCATCGGCCGGGAAGCTGATCACGCCATTGGGCGCGCCGCCGTCGCGGATGCGCGCTGTCAGCGCCCGCGTGTCCAGGCCGCAAAGCCCCGTGACGCCATGGCGCTTCAGCCAGTCCTGCAGGTTCAGCGTGGCGCGGTAATTCGCGGGCTCGGTCACGTCCTGCTTCACGATCAGGCCGCGGGCGACGGGCGTCGCCGCCTCCATATCCTCGGCGTTGGTGCCGACGATGCCGATATGCGGGAAGGTGAAGTTGATGATCTGCCCGGCATAGGAGGGGTCGGTCAGCGTCTCCTGATAGCCTGTCAGGCCCGTGTTGAAGCAGATCTCCGCCACCTGCGTGCCATGCGCGCCGAAGCCCCAGCCCCAATGCACGCTGCCATCATCGAGCACGAGGACGGCGGTGGCACCTTCGGGAGTTTGGTCGGGCATGGGGGCTTCCTGGGCGTTGGGGGCTGCGCCATTGGGGGCTGTGCTTGTGAGGTCGGAGAGGGCGAGGCCGGTGGCGGCCAGCACCGCGGGCCAATGCTTGGCCGGGATGGACTTGGCCTGGCGCCATTTGCGAATGGCCTCGGTGCCCACCTGGCATTGGGCGGCCGCGGCCTCGGCGCCCCCCATGAGGGCGAGGATGTCTTCCACGGTGCGCATGGGCTACAATATGTGGGAAATGACTTCCCAGGGCAAGACGAAAGCCCGACGCCTGGGAAAAACACTCCCTGTTCAGGATTTGCGCCATGGATCTCCGTACCCGTTTCACCGCCGAATTGAAAACCGCCATGCTGGCGAAGGACGCCCCCACTGTGGGCACGCTGCGCATGGTCACGGCCAAGCTGAAGGATATGGACATCGCTGCCCGCCCCGGCCCGCCGCTGGAGGATCCCGCCATCATCGCCATGCTGCGCGGCATGGCGAAGTCCCGCCGCGAATCCGTCGAGCTCTACCGCCAGGGCAACCGCGAGGAACTCGCCGCCAAGGAGGAGGCCGAGATCAAGGTGATCGAGAGCTTCCTGCCGACGCAGATGGATGACGCCGCACTCGCCGCCGCCGTCGCCGCCGCGGTGGCGGAGACGGGTGCCACCACCATCAAGGAAATGGGCAAGGTCATGGCCGTGCTGAAGGCCAAGCACGCGGCGAGCCTGGACATGGCCAAGGCGGGGCCGGCGGTGAAGGCCGCCCTGGGCGGATAACACCCCAGGGCTCCGCCCTGGACCCGCCGGGGCCGAGAGGCCCCGGACCCCGATTATACGAGGCGGGGGCGGGTCAGTTCGGGTTCCACCAGCTTGCGGACGGCCACTTCGCCGGCTGCCGCGACGCGCTCGGCGCCGATGGCAGCCAGCGGATCCTCGGCGTTGCGCCAGGCCTTGTATTCATCCTCGTAGGGCAGGCCCATGCCCTCCGCCAGCAGATGCACCCAGTTCACCACGCGAATGCCGTGGTCCCGCTCCAGCCCGATCATCTCGCGGTGGCAGGAGTGGAAGATCGTCACCAGCGTGTCGGCCCCCGTCTCGCGCATGGCAGCCAGCGTCGTCCGCTGCACATCGGCGAGCGCGCCCGACACGCTGGCCAGGCCGAAGCACATGTAGCTCGGCGCGCGATAAGGGTGGTCCACCACCTCGACGCCCGGAATCATCCCCAGCAATTCCGGGATGATGTCATTCACCGGCACGCGCCCCTGGAACCCCACATGCCGGTCCACGAAGACCCGCGCCGCCACGCGCTGCGTCAGCAGGGGCGCCAGCCTCGCACGCTGCTCATGGATCGCCTCGCAGAGGTGCTGGCTGTCGAAATTCTGCTCCTTCGTCTGCCCCATGAAGTCGTCGAGATTGGCATGGCAGGAGGGGCACCAGGTAATCACGCGCGGCGTGCCGCTGGCGGCGAATTTCTCCATGGTCCGGTCGGCCATGCCCTCGGCGATGCGCGGCGCGCTCTCCTTCGGGCTGCCGCAGCAGGCGCCGGGGCCACCGACCGGCGCTGCCTCCACCCCCACGGCTTCGAGGATCCGCTGGCTGAGGCGGATGATCTCGCCATGGCGGGTCATGTTGCAGCCATACCAGAAGGTGTTCACAGCCATTCGCCCTGTTCCTTCCCGGTAAACGACAGCCGCGCGAAGACCTTCACGCGGGACATGGTCTCGGCCGCGTCGCGCTTCGGGAGCACGCCGCCCTCCTGCGCCTGCCACTTGGCGAGCCGCAGCATGAGCATGGGGTTCACCGCCTCCGGGCAGGCCGCGTTGCAGGAGCCGCTGCGGGTGCAGACGCTGATCCAATTGCGCGCGGCCGCATCGCCCGCGCCGCCGGTCAGCACGTCCAGCACGCCGATGACGGCCGCCTTGGCATCCGTGCCGCGTGCTTCCGGCGCGTAGGGAATCATCGGGCAGGCCTCGAAGCAGGCGCCGCAGCGCGTGCAGGCGGCCAGCATGCGCTCGGTCTCGGCCGCGCGCAGCGCCGACCAATCCTCATGCGCTACCATCCGTTGATGCGGTCCCATGTGGCGATCACCTCGCGCGAGCCATCCACGACATGATAGCGGTCAAACGCCGCCGCTGTCAGGCAGGTATGATTGGGGGCCACGCGCAGCTTGGTGCCGATGGGCAGCATAGGAGCGGGCACCGCTTCGCCATGCTCCTGATGGACCCGCGCCAGGATGGGCTCGCCCAGCGTATTGCCGCCATCCATGTCGAGCACCAGGCCGAAGCCGTAGTCGCGCGGTGCCTTCTCCGTGCTGCGGTCCTTGCTCATCGCCAGCGCGCCGGAATCCAGCAGCAGCGCGCCGCGCGCCGGCTTGCGGCCGATGACGCTGGCCAGCACCGTCACCGCGATGTCGCCCTCCGGATGCGTGCCGAGCTGTGCCTGGAACAGGTCGCCGAACATATAGACGCCCGCGCGGATGTCGGTGATGCCGTCCAGCCGTTCCGCATGCAGCGCGGTGGGGGAGGAGCCGAGGCTCACGATCTCCAGCGCGAAGCCGGCCTCGCGCAGCGCCTCGGCGGCGCGCACCACGCCGGCGCGTTCCAGCTCGGCGATGGCGGCCATCTCCGGGATGCTGCGCCCGCCATAGGAATGGCCCGCATGGGTGAAGACGCCGGCGAGCTTGTTCCCCAAGGCCGCCGCAATCGCCCGGGCTTCGTCCGGCGGCACGCCTCCCCGGCCTTCGCCCACATCCACCTCGACCAGCGCGCGGATCTTGCCTGGATGCGCGGCGATCGCCTGGGCCGCCTCCACATCATCCGTGATGACCTTCACATCGGCGCCATCCGCGTTCAGCGCCGCAACCGCATCCAGCTTCTGCGGCGTGATGCCGACGGCATAGATCTGGTCATGCCAGCCGCCCTCGGCGAAGTAGCGCGCCTCGGCCAGCGTGCTGACGGTGATGGGGCCGAAATTCGGTGCGGCCAGCATCGCCACGTCGCGCGACTTCGCGGTCTTGAGGTGCGGCCGCAGGACGACGCCCGGATGCCGCGCGATGGCGCGCTGCATCATGGCCAGGTTGCGCTTCAGCACGCCGAGATCCAGCACCAAAGCGGGCGTGGTCAATTCATCGAGGGTCATCGCGAGGCATCCTGATCCAGCGGCAGCACGGGCCGCGGCAATTTCGTCCAGTCGAAGCGGGAAAGGATCGGCGAGGTGAGGCCCGGCGCATCCACCTCGACAATCTGCTCATGCGCGAAGAACTCGTCGAAGCCGCCGCGGAAATGCCCGCGCGACTTCACCACGACGCAGCGCGCCGCGCCCACGTCGATACCCAAATGCTCCAGGAAGGCCGGGTCCGCGCATTGCGTGCGCTGGCTGATCACCACCACGTCAATGCCGCCCAGCCGCAGCCAGGCGGTATCGCCCAGCTGCATCGCCGTGCCCGCGAAAATGCCGCGCCGCCCCGTGACCTGGCCGTTGGAGAGCGCCTTCACCTCGGCCTCCGCCGCGAAGGGGCGGCTGAAGGGGTCCTGCTCGGCCGCGCGGTTGAAGCGTGCCTCGAAGCGGGCGCCCACGCCCACAGCCTTCGCCTCCGCCACCAGCGCCGGATCATGGATCACGCCGAAGATGGCGCCCTGCACGCCCGCGCGATGGAAGGATTCCAGCAGCCACATGGTGTTGCCACGCCCGCCGCCGCCGGGGTTGTCGGCAACATCGGCGAAGGCCAGCGGCGTGGTGCTGGTGAGCGCGCGTTCTGTCGCGTCCTCCAGCGGGGTCAGCTTCGCCACGAAGCGGTCCCGCCTGGCCCAGGCGGCCTCGGCCAGCTCATCGGCCAGCGCATCGGCGGCGCCCTGGTGCGTGGCGGTGACGATGGCGCACATGCCGTTGAAAGGCGTGTCGCCATAGGCGAAGCCCGCCATGACCGAGACATTCACGATGCGCGGATCCGCCGCGCGGCGCTCCTGGCCGAGGTTGATCACCTCCGCATAAGGCCCCTGCGCCGTGAGCAGCGAGACGGTGGGCGCCACGATCGGGAGCCGCCGATGCGCGCGCACGAAGCGCTCGCCCTTCAGCAGGCGACGCATCAGGCCCGCGCTTTCCTCGCCGCGTGCGCGCATGTCCATGTGCGGGTTTGTGAGGTAGCCGACATAGGCATCGTTCAGCGCGACATTGGCGTCGGACACATTGGCATGCAGATCATAGGTGCAGATGAAGGGGATTTCCCCGAGTTCCGCCCGCACCAGCGCCTGCACCGCGCCCTCGGGATCATCCAGCAGGGTGGTCAGCCCCGCGCCATGCATGACGCAGAAGGCGCCCTCGACCTGCCCGCGCAGGGCGCGCAGCCCCACGCGCCATTCCTCCATCAGGCTCTCGAAGAAGGCGTGATCCACCGGGCCATTGGGCTCGGCCATGGCCAGCGTCAGAGGGCGCGGCTGCCAGGGGCCGGTCGCATCCATGGCGGTGACGAAGCCGGGCATCTCGCCCAGCGCCTGGGGGCTGGCGCTGCGCGCATCGGTGACGATCCGCTCACCGCGCAGCAGGCAGCGATAGGCGAAATCCGCCTCCGTCGCGATCGGCGCGAAGCGGTTGCACTCGATGGAAAAGCCCAGGAGGGCGATGCGTGGAATCATGCGATGGAACACCTCGGATCACGCGGGGTGTGCGACCGCCCGCCCAACAAGGCGGACATGCTTGCCCGGCGCCCCGCCGGTGCGCAACACGCGCCGCCCGAAATAATGCCGGGATGGCGGGCAGCAGGCCCGGCCAGCGCGCCTGAGGCGGCTTGGCTGTCCCGCACGGCTTATGCCACGGCCTCCACCGTGAGGCCGAAATGGCGCCACAGCTCGGCCTCAGCCCCCAAGGCACCAAAGCCGCGCATCCCAATGAACAGGCCATGAGGCCCGATCAGCGGTCCCAGCCCAGCCGCACGGCGGCCTCCAACCCAATGCGCGGCGCGGGGCTGAGGATGGCCTCGCCCACGGCGCGCGGCTGTTGCTCGAACAGCGCCCAGGAGGGCCTGGAGATCACGGCCACCGCGATCCCTTCCTTGGCGAGCATGGCGCGCGCACGCATCGCCAGCGCCACCTCCGTCCTGGTGGCCAGGATGGTGACAGCCCGCGGGCTCTCGGCTTCTGCCAGCAAAAAGGCGCCGGCCGCGCCGCGATTCGACCCAGCCGTGCGGCGGATGCTCTCATGCATCTGGCGCCTGAGGATCAGCGCCGAAGGGCCGCGGCGATGCGCGATGGCCAATTCCCAGCATTCAGCCCCCTCCCACCGCATCCGCCGGCCGGAAGACCAGCAGGTTGGGAATGGCGCCGAGCGACGCCAGGTACTCCACTGGCTGCTGCTTCGGCCCCTTGCAACCAATCCCGATGCTGTCATGCGTAAAGGCACAGAGCACCGGCGTATATCTTGCAGCCAGGCTGCGCCAGGCCTGCCTCGGCCGCGCGCGTGGCATGGGCGCGCAGGCGATCCTGCCAGCCCTCCGGCTGAAGTCCCTCGTGCAGGCGGTCCAGCAGCCGACGCTTCGCCAATGCCAGCGTGACATCCAGCGCCTCTGGATCATGCCGGTCCACCTCCAGCACCGGCCAATGGGCGGCGTGGAAGCGAGCTGGCAGGTCCTCGCTCTGCGCGATGCTGGTGGCGCAGCAGATGTTCGCGCAGACGCGATGCTTCCCCATGCTGGCCCTGCCTTTCTTCATCCTGGCCGGCGCCCTGATGATGGATGGCCGCCTGGGGGCAGGAGCTGCTGCGCTTCGCCGGCGAGGCGATCATGCCCTTCCGCGGCAGCCTCCCGGCGAGCGACGGGGGGTGGAATCGTTGGTCTTTGGCGGCGTCTCGGGCTCGGCCGTCGCCAATGCCTCGCTGGGCTCGGTGCTGATCCATGGCAGCGGCGGCTGGGCTACGCGCCGGGCTTGTGCGCGGCGAACAACGCCACTTCCTCGGTGATCGACATCCTGATCCCGCCCTCCATTCCGACGCCCCTTCTCGGTGGTCTCCGCCGTCTCGGTGGGCGCCTTGTTCCTGCCGGCCGCGCTGCCGGGGTTGATGATGGCCGGCGGCTTCATCGCGGTGTGCTGGTCGAAAGGCTGCCCGCCCGAAGCCGATGCGAAGCTTGACCTGAGGCGGCTCTCTCGCCTGACGCTGCTGGTCTCGCCGGATTTGGTGCTTCCCATCCTGTCCTGCTGGCGCTGCGCTTCGGCTTCGCGATGTCCACCGAAATCGCGGTGATGCTGGTCATCATGGGAAGCGCCACCGATGGGGACTACTTTCTTCATCTCCCGCACCTTCCCCCGCGCGCAGATGGGCGAGACGGTATGGCCGATATGGCCCTTCTTCGGCGCGGCGGTCGGCGTTCTGCTGGCGATCCGCGATGTGCCGGCCTTGACGCTGCGCTTCTGAGGCCGGGACAGAGGCCCCCCATAGCCGAACGCCCCCGCCAGGCTGTATGCGGCGCGGATGGACATCTACTTCCTGGCCCTCGTCGCCCTCTCCATCGCCGGCATGATCGAGGCGCGCTGCTCCACGCCCGGCCTGCGCCCGGAATACGAGCCGGCGGACCGCACCTTCCGCTGGCTCGGGCGCTCGGCCTTCGCCATGTGGCTGGGCCTTCTCGCCTTCGGCTTCTGGCAGCTGGCCTGGTGGCAGCCGCTGGCCGGGCTGGTCGGCTCGCTCGCCGCCAATGCCCTGGTGCTGCAATACGGCGCGCGGCCCTATTGGCCGGGGATCTCCATGGGCTTGTCGCTGCTGGGGCTGGGGCTGTCCAGCAAGGTCCTCTTCGACGCCTTCTGACGCCGCTCAGGCGGCAAATCGGGAAAAGTCCACGGCCAGCCGCTCATAGATCGCCCGCTTGAAGGGCACCGCGAGGCCTGGAAGCTCCGCCAGCCGCGCCCAGCGCCAGGCATCGAATTCCGGATGCGGGTCAAGGTCGAGGCGGATATCGGAATCCTCGCCCAGGAAGCGCAGGGCGAACCATTTCTGCGTCTGGCCGCGATACTTGCCGCCCAGCGCCTTGCCGATCAGCTCCGGCGGCAGGTCGTAGTTCAGCCAGTCCGGATGCTCGGCCAGGATTTCGGCGTGGGCGGTGCCGACCTCCTCCTCCAATTCGCGGAAGACGGCGACGGCCGGGTCCTCGCCCTCATCCATGCCGCCTTGCGGCAGCTGCCAGCCGCCCGGCGCGCCCTCGGCATTGGGCATGTCCGCCCGGCGGGCGACGAGGATCAGCCCGGCCGCGTTGAACAGCACGGCGCCCACATTGGGCCGATAGGGCAGCGTCATCGGGTGGCGATCTCCGGGCGTCGAATCAAGGCGGTGACGGGTGCCAGCACAACCCCGCGCGAGTCGAGCCCCGCGAACCATTCGGACAGGCGTTGCAGGGAAACCGGCGTCACCTCGCCCAGATAGCCCAGCGCGCCGCCGCGCTCGCGCGCCAGGCGCTCCAGCAGGGCCAGGCGCTGGTCCATTTCGCCGCGGGTGTGCGGCTCATCCACCACGACATCCACGGTCAGGCCCCAGGCGCGCTCGGGATTGGGCGCGCCGGGGCGGGCGTCGAAATAGAGCAGGCCGCGGGCGCTGAGGGCGAGTTGCATCTGCGCGAAGGGCTCGGCCAGGGCGGCGAAGCGCTCGCCGCGCATCGAGGTCAGGGCGCCCACCGCGCCGACATGGCCGGGGTAGCGCGCCAGCAGCCAATCCAGCCGCTGTGCATTCTCGCCGGCGGATAGCCCGGTCAGCAGGGCACGGTGGCCCGGGTCGTTCATCGGGAAGCCGGTGGGCTCCATGGGCAGGGCCAGCAGCGTCTCGAAGCCGCGGTCGCGCGCCGCCTCGATCAGCGGCGCGGCGTTGAGCGCATAGGGGGTGAAGGCGAGCGCGATGGCGGGCGGCAGGGTGCGGATCGCCTCGTCCGAGAGGCTGGTCCTGAGCCCGATTCCGCCCAGGATGAGGGCCACGCGCGGGCGCTGATCCTGCCGGTTGAAGGGGCGGGCATAGGCGCGCATGGGCATCCGGCCATCCGCGCCTATGCGTGGCATGGCGCCGAGCGCGGTGAACTCCACCAGGGCCGGGTCCACATGACGCGCCAGATTCTCCGGCACACCGCGCGGTGCCGGCGCCGCGGGCGCCGGGGTTTCGCTTGGCGCCACCGGCTCGCGCGCAATGTCCGCGAGGGCAGTGGCGGGCTCAGCGGGCGGGCCCAGAACGGCCAGCGTCACGGCGCCCCCGCCAAAGCCGAGAAGGGCCAGAAGCCAGAAGACTCCGAGCCAGAGCCAGCCGCGTCCCGGATGCGCAAGCTCGTCGGACACGGTGCCGGGCTGGCTCCCTTACCGCTGCGCGCGGCGCTGCGGATTGGCCGCCAGGGCGCGCACCAAGGAGAGGCCCTGCTGCAGCTGGAAATCCGTCTCGGGCTTGGTGATGTCGAGCGCGGGCCAGTTTTCCGGCGGCTGGTTCTGCACGCGATCCGTGATCGCGGCAGGCAGGTTCAGCGGCGGCAGCGTGACCGTGGGGGGCGCCGGGGTAGCGGCACCTTCCGCCCGCAACGAGCGGCGCAGATCCTGCTCGCGGTCGCGCTGGGGCGTGGCATTGGCGGTCTGGGCATCGGCGCGGGTGGCGCGCACCTCGAAATCTGGCTCGATGCCGGTCGCCTGGATGGAGCGGCCAGAGGGGGTGTAGTAGCGCGCGGTGGTGAGGCGGATGGCGCCATTGTTGCCGCCCAGCGGCATCACCGTCTGCACCGAGCCCTTGCCGAAGCTGCGCGTGCCCAGCACCACCGCACGGCGATGATCCTGCAGCGCGCCGGCCACAATCTCGGAGGCGGAGGCCGATCCGCCATTGATCAGCACCACCATGGGCAGGCCCTGGGTGATGTCGCCCGCGCGGGCATTCCAGCGCTGCGCATCCTCGGGACGGCGGGCGCGGGTGGAGACGATCTCGCCCTGGTCCAGCAGGTCATCCGTCACCTGCACCGCCTGGTCCAGAAGGCCGCCCGGATTGTTGCGCAGATCCAGCACCACGCCGCGGAGATTTCCGGCGGCCTGCTGGCGCAGCGTGGTCATGGCGCGGCGGAGATTCACCTCGGTCTGCTCGTTGAAGGAGGTGATGCGGATATAGGCCACGTCATTCCCCTCCAGCCGGAAGCGCACCACCTGCGGGCGGATCACGTCCCGCGTGATGGAAATTTCCAGCGGCCGCTGCTCATTCTCGCGGCGGATGGTGAGGCGGATGGCGGTGCCACGCTCGCCGCGCATCTGCTCGACGGCCTCCTGCAGGGTCATGCCCTGGGTGGAATTGCCGTTCAGATGGGTGATGAAATCCCCCGGACGGATGCCGGCGCGGGCAGCGGGCGTCTCGTCGATCGGGGAGATGACGCGGATATAACCGCCCTCCTGCGTGACCTCGATACCGAGGCCGCCGAATTCGCCGCGGGTCTGTACCTGCATGTCGCGGAAATTGCGCGGGTTCAGGTAGGCGCTGTGCGGGTCGAGGCCGGTGAGCATGCCGTTCACGGCGTTCTCGACGAGGTCGCGGTCCTGCACCGGCTCCACATATTCCGCGCGGACGCGGGCGAAGACGTCGCCGAAGAGTTGCAGGAGCCGGTAGGTCTCGGCGCGCCCGCCATCCGAGGCACCCTGCGCCCAGGCCGCCACCATGGGGCCGATGATGATGCCCGCGGCGAAGGCGCCTGCCACGGCAGCGGTGGTCCCGACCTTGAGCTTCATCCAGCCAGCCTCATCCAAAGAGTCACAGAGCCTTTCCCGCCGATGGTCCCAGGCGGGGCGGCGGAATCGCCGCCAACTCCCCGCATGATGCACCATCATGAGGCCCGGAAAAGCTTAAAGCTTCACCAAGACGGCATAGAACGCGCAGCAGTTGCGCCTTTCGAAGCCCATTGCAAGCCTGAGTCACGCTTTGTCTCAATTCACGGAACGGGCGGGCACGCCGGCGAAGACGGCGCCAGGGGGCACATCGGCCAGCACGGCGGCACCGGCACCCACCACCGCACCCTCGCCCAGGACCAGATTGGGTGCGATCACGGCACCCGCCCCCACCAGCGCCCGCGCGCCCACCCGCACCCCGCCGCAGAGGATTGCTCCCGGCGCAATATGCGCGCCCTCCCCCAACTCCACATCATGCTCGATGATGGCGCCAGTGTTGACCAAGGCCAGCCGGCCGACACGCGCCAAGGCGCCCAGTACGGCACGCGGCATCACCACCGCGCCCTCCGCGATCTCGGCGCTGCGGGCCCGGATGGCGGAGGGATGCAGCAGCACCGGCAAGGCGCAGCGAAGCCGTGCCGCCGCTGCCAGACGCAACGCGTTGCCGCCGAGCGCGATCAGCAAAGGCCCGCCATCATGCGCGCCTTCATCGCCCAGCACGGGCAGGCCCAGCATCGCCGGCAGGGGCGCCCGCGCATCGAGGAAGCCGCGCGGCGAAAACCCGGCATCGCGCGCTGCCTCGCAGACAGCCCGACCATGCCCGCCGGCGCCGAGGATCAGAATATCCATGTGGCACACTCGGGAATTTCGTGTAGGAGCAAGCGGCCAGGGAGTTTGGGGACAATGCGGGACTTGGATTTGCTGCGGCTGGAACGCCGGGTCGGCCTGATGCTTGCGCCCCTTGTGGAGCAGCCGGGAGCGGCTGTGGGCGTCGCGCGCGACGGCGCGCTGCTGCTGCGGCGCGCGGTGGGGCTGGCCTCGGTGGACCTGCATGTTCCGCTCGGAGTCACCTCCACCTTCCGCATCGCCTCCGTCTCCAAGCAATTCACCTGCGCCGCCATCCTGCTGCTGTCCCAGGACGGGCTGCTCTCGCCACAGGACCCGGTGCGGCTGCATCTGCCGGAATTGCCCGAGGCGCTGTCCAGCATCACCCTCGATCACCTCATGCGCAACTCGTCCGGCCTGCGGGACATGCTGGAATTGCTGCGCCTGGGCGGCGCCGACCTGGCAACACCCGTGACCGAGGCCGAGCTGGACGCCGCCATCGCGCGCCAGACCACGCTGAATTTCGCGCCCGGCTCCCGCTTCCTCTATTCCAACAGCGGCTTCCGGCTGCTGGGCCGGGTGGTGGAGCGGGTCTCTGGCCAATCCCTGGCCGAGTTCCTGGAATCCCGCATCTTCCAGCCGCTGGGCATGACGCGGACGCGGCACACGGCCGATCTTGGCCGCCCCGTGCCGGGCCTGGCCACCGGCTATCTGCCCGCGCCGGAAGGCGGCTTCACCCGGGCGCCGCACGGCTTCCCGCTGGGCGGCGAGGGCGGCATGGTCTCCGGCATTGAAGATCTGGCCCTTTGGGCGCGCTGCCTTTCCGTGGGAGGCCTGGGCGGCGGGCTGGAGGCAGCGCTGGTGCAGACCACCCCTTTCACCGGCGGTGCGATGAACCGCTACGCGCTGGGGCTGGAAGTGGAGGCGTGGCGGGGGTTCCGGCTGGTCAGCCATGGCGGCCTCTGGCCCGGCTACAAGACCGCCTTCCTGCGCATTCCCGAAAAGCGCCTGACCGTAATCGTCATCGCCAACAATGCGCGGCTCGACCCCCACCACATGGCGCTGCAGGTGCTGGAGGCCGCCCTGGATGGCGATCCTGCGCTGCGCCCGGCCCCTGCCCAAATTGACCACGGCGCGATGACCGGCACCTGGCTGTCAGAGACGGAGGGTCTCTCGCTCGACATCGCCGAGGATGGCACGGCCCGCATGCATGGCGTGCCCTTCGCACTGGTCCCGGGCGAGGATGGCCGCATGATGGCCCGCCGCGGCGCCTTCCCCTTCCGCGCGGCGCTGCCACAGGGCGGTTTGATGGAGGTGGAGTTCGACGCTGGGCACCGCGCCAGCTTCCGCCGGGCGCAACCGGTGATCCTGCCCGCGCTCGATGGCAACTGGCATTGCGCGGAGCTGGCGACGGAATGGCGGGTCACGGGCGGGGTGGTCCATGCCTCGGGCCCGGTGCGCCGCGGCGGCCCCTGGCCGATCACCGCACTCGGGGCGCGGCACCTGCGCATCGCCATGCCTTCCGCCCTGTATGAGGGCTGGGTGGATGCGGTGGTGGCCGAGGACGGGAAGACCCTGGTCGTGAATGCAAGCCGGGCGCGCGGGCTGGTGTTCACGCGGGGGTGAGGCGTGGCGGGCGAGCAGAGAAGAACAGCGCCTCCGGCGGCTGGGGCCACGGGCCCCAGACCCCTTTCCATCAAGCCGTACCGCCCGACCAAGTGCTTGCAAACACGATCAAAAAAAGGGGCCTGGGGCCAAGGCCCCAGCCGCCGGAGGCTCTTTTCGTCTTCGAAAGAGGTCCGCTTTCAGTCCCGCTTGCGACGAAAGGCGTCAAGGCTGACCACCTGTGGCGCCTCGACGGCGGGCGGGGGCGGCGCCGCGGGTTCTGGCACGGGCGGAGCGGCGTCTTCCACCGGATCAGCCTCGAAGCGCAGGCCGAAATTCGCCTGGGGGTCCTGGAAGGCGGTCAGCGCGCCGAAGGGAATCGAGAGCATCGAAGGCACGCCGGAAAACGAGAGCCCGACCGAAAAGCGCTGCGCTGCGCGGTCCACCGCCAGATCCCAGAAGCGGTGCTGGAGCACGATGGTCATCTCACTCGGGTAGCGCGCCTTCAGGTGACCCGGGATGTTGGTGCCCGGGTGGTCGGTGCGGAAGGAGATGTAGAAATGGTGCTCGCCCGGCATGCCGTTGCGGGCGGCGAATTCCAGCGCGTCCACGGCCACGCCGCGCAAGGCGCGCGCCGCCCAACTGTCATAGGGGAGAAGACTTTCGGGGGGTGTGTTGCTCATCAAGACCTGCCTGTGGGGATCAGCATATCGGCGGAAGGCGGTTTGGGGAAGGAAGGGCGTCGTTTTCGTGATGCTTCCTGCCCCGCGGCGGCTCGCGGAAGGGACGCCCCCCGCTCCGCGCGAGGCCGGCAGAGGACACGCGCCGCACAGAACCAGCCTTGCAAGCCTCAGGCGGCGGATTGTCCGCTCACACCAGGAACTGCGTTCAGCACGGCTGCTGCCGGCGGGAAGCCGCGCATGGCCTTGTCAAAAGTGGGGGGCTTCTGTTGCCCGGTGCCCCCCGAACCGCGCTTACCTATTCCTAGGCAGCGAGCGCCATGTCCTCACGGACATTGTCATTGGCACTTGTGATTTAGCCCGATAACGGCGGTACAATGCCGGGCAAAAGCAGCGTCTTTACCACGCACGTCGAGCCTGTTTCGTCCCCGAGACCAAACCCCTGACATGGGGTGGAACATGGTGGAGACGCCGGGCACTGCCCCCGGGTCCGTAACGTTTATGCCACGCTGCGTTTATCGCCATAGACGGGGGCGGCGAACCGCCCGCGACAACCCTCATATAGGTGAAGCGTGTCTCAAAAGCCAGGGGAGCCGCCACCGGTTTCCCCAGCGCGGGGCCTGGGCTACATCGCCCGCATCAGAGGGTTGCGCAGATGGCATTGACGGCAGAGCAGCGGGCGGAATTGGAACAGGCGCGGGACGCGCGGGCGGAAACGCGCCGCGCCACCGTTCCGGCGCTGGAGGCCATGCTCTACCAGGCCATGCCCGTGCTGGATCACGGCTTCGTCCGCGTGGTGGACTATATGGGCGATGACGGCGCCGTGGTGCAGTCGGCCCGCGTCTCCTACGGGCGCGGCACCAAGGCCGCCAATGAGGATCGCGGGTTGATCCGCTACCTCATGCGCCACCGTCACTCCACGCCCTTCGAGATGTGCGAGATCAAGTACCACGTGAAGCTGCCCATCTTCGTGGCGCGGCAATGGATCCGGCACCGCACCGCCAATGTGAACGAGTATTCCGCACGCTATTCCGTGCTGGACCGGGAATTCTACATCCCCGAGCCCGAGCAGCTGGCCGCGCAATCCAGCAGCAACCGGCAAGGCCGCGGCGATGTGCTGGAGGGCGAGGATGCGGCCCTCGTGCTCGACATGCTGCGCGAGGATGCGACCCGCAATTACGACCACTACGCCTGGATGCTGAACGAGGATGAGGCGGGCGAGCCGGTCGAGCGCGGCCGCACCGGCCTCGCGCGCGAACTGGCCCGCATGAATTTGACTCTCAATACTTATACGCAGTGGTACTGGAAGACGGATCTGCACAACCTCCTGCATTTCCTGAGCCTGCGGGCTGATTCCCACGCGCAGTACGAAATCCGCGTCTATGCCGAGGCGATGCTGGAGACGGTGAAGGCCTGGGTCCCGCTGACCTATGAGGCCTTCGCCGATTACCGCATGGGGGCGGTGATGATGTCGGCCCAGATGCTGGGCATCGTGCGCCGCATGCTGGACGGCGAGGCGGTGACGCAGGAGACGAGCGGCCTGTCCAAGCGCGAATGGCGGGAATTGATGGAGGTCCTGGGGCGTGCCGCCTGAGCGGGGCCAGGCGCTCCTCGACTTCATCGCGCTCGCCGACCGACTGAAGCATGTTCTTCGCGCCTCGCGAAGCGGCGAGCGACGCGAGAATGCGGGCGAGCACGCCTGGCATGTGGCGCTGATCGCCGTGCTCCTGGCCGAGGAGGTGGAGCCCGGGCCGGACATGGCGCGCGTGCTCTCCATGATCGCCATTCACGACGTCATCGAGATCGAATCCGGGGACACCTTCGCCTTCGACGAGGCGGGCCTGCTCACCCAGGCGGCGCGGGAGGAAGCGGCGGCCGAGCGCATCTTCGGCAGCCTGCCCCGGGATCTCGGTGCGCGCCTGCACGCCCTTTGGCGGGAATTCGAGGCGCAGGAGACGCCGGAGGCACGCTTCGCCATGGGCTGTGACCGGCTGCAGGGCTTTGCCCAGCAGGTGGAATGCGGCGCGCCCGCCTGGGCGGAAGTGGGGCTGACCAAGGCGCGCAGCCTGGTCCGCATGCAGCCGGCCATCGATCTCGGCCCGCCCTTCGCGCCCATGATCGAAGCGCTTTATGAGCGAGCGATGCGCGAAGAGCTGCTGCGGCCATGACCGTCACCATCTTCGGCTCTGCCATCACCGACCTGATCTTCCGGGTGAGCACCCTGCCCCGCCCCGGCGAGACGGTGCTGGGCCAGGCCGGCGCCCCCCTGCCTGGCGGCAAGGGGCTGAACCAGGCCATCGCGGCCGCGCGGGACGGCGCGGATGCGCGCTTCATCGGCTGCGTGGGAGACGACCCGAACGGGGCCATGCTGCGCGCGGCGCTGATTGCCGGCTGCGTGAATGTCGCCGGGCTGCGCCAGGTGGCAGCGCCGAGCGGCCTGGCCTGCGTCTGCGTGGATGCGACTGGCCAGAACCAGATCGCCGTCTCGGCCGGCGCGAACCTGCATGCGCGGGCCGACCAGGTGGCCGAGATCGCCCATGGCGCCACGCTGCTGATGCAGATGGAAGTGCCGCCCGCGGAGAATGCCCGCCTCATCGCCCGGGCCCGCGCCGCCGGCGCCCGCGTGCTACTGAACCTAGCCCCTGCCGGGCCGATGGACCGCGCCGTGCTGGGCGCGGTGGACCTCCTGATCCTGAACGAGCCCGAAGCCGCCTGGCTTGGCCAGCAGTTGGGCCGCGAGGGCGATGCGGTGGCGCTGCACGAAGCGCTCGGCATCGGAATCGCGGTCACCAGGGCCGAGCGTGGCGCGACGGTGGCGAGCCATGCGGGCGTGGTCCGCGTGCCGGCCTTCGAAGTCACCGTGGTGGACAGCACCGGCGCGGGAGATGCCTGGTGCGGCGTGCTGGCCGCGGCGCTGGATCTCGGCATGCCGATGGAATTGGCGATGCGGCGGGCGAATGCAGCCGGCGCGCTGGCCTGCACCAGGCGAGGGGCTGCGCCTGCCATGCCGGACAGCGGGGCGCTGGACGATCTGCTCAGCGCGTGAGGCGGCGCGGGGCGATCATCGAATAGCTCCGCCGCACCAGCGCCTCCACCTCGGCCCAATCGGGCCGGTGGGTGAGGTGCACGCCCACCCAGGCCTTGTGGCCCAGGTAGGGCGGGCGGAAGAAGCGCTCCGGCGCGGCCTCGATCAGCAATTCCTGGCTGCCGCGCGGCGCCTTCACCCAGATGGCGGGCGGCTTCAGCATCGCCATGCAGAAGATTTTCCCGCCGATGCGAAAAGTCGGCGTCTCCCAGGTCTCGCGCTCCTCGGCTTCGGGCAAAGCGAGGCAGATGCGGCGCAGGCGGGCGAGAATTGCGTCAGTCATCGAAGGAAAAATGGCCTCCGGCGGAAGGGGCCCCAGACCCCTTGAATTGATTGGGGTTTGGGGCCTTTCGGCCCCAGCCGCCGGCGGCCTTTTCCTTCTCTCTCATTCCATCACGATGCGCGGCCCGCTGGCGGCCGGCTGTTCCACCTTCTCCCAGATGCGCGCCGCCATGCGCCGATAGGTTGCGGCTTCCGGGCTGTCCGGCGCCGCCAGCACGATGGGTGTGCCGGCATCGGCCATCTCGCGGATGGCGAGCTTCAGGGGCAATTCGCCCAGGAATTCCGCGCCTAACCGCTCCGCCTCCAGCCGCGCACCGCCATGGCCGAAGATTTCGGTGCGATGGCCACATTCCGGGCAGCAGAAATAGGACATGTTCTCGATCAGCCCGATCACCGGGACATTCACCTTCTCGAACATCTTGATGCCCCGCCGCGCATCCAGCAGCGCAACATCCTGCGGCGTGGAGACGATGACGGCGCCAGCCAGCGGCACCCGCTGGGACATGGTGAGCTGCGCATCCCCCGTGCCCGGCGGCATGTCCACCACCATGATGTCGAGCTCGCCCCACTCGACCTGGCCCATCATCTGCTCCAGGGCGCCCATCACCATGGGGCCGCGCCAGACCATTGCCGTCTCCTGCTCGACAAGGAAACCGATGGACATGGCCTTCAGGCCCCAGCGCTGGATGGGAATGATCCGCTGGCCCACGGCGCGCGGCTTCTCCTGGGTGCCCAGCATCTGCGGCAGCGAGGGGCCGTAGATATCGGCATCGAGCAGCCCCACGCGCAACCCCTGCGCGGCCAGCGCCACGGCCAGGTTGACCGAGGTGGTGGACTTGCCCACGCCCCCCTTCCCCGAGGCGATGGCGACGATGCGCTTCACATCCGGCAGCAGCATCGCGCCCTGGCCCGGCGGCGGCCGGGTGGCGCGGGCGGTGGCGGCGGGCGCCTCGGCCGTGGGGGCCGCGACGTCGCGATGCGCCGTCAGCACGACCGTGGCGGAGATCACGCCCGGAACGCCGGCGGCCGCCTTCTCGCAGGCGGCACGCACCGGCTCCATGGACCGCGCCCGCTCGCGCGGGACGGCGAGGGTGAACTGGACCATGCCGTCGCGGGCGGAAATGCCCTCCACCATGCCGGAACTCACCACATCCAGGCCCGTGGCCGGGTCCATGACACGGGATAAAGCGGCCTTGATGGCCCCGATGAGCGTCTCAGACATGATGGTGACCTTTCCTTGACCGGCGGGGCGGCACATATGCACATGGACAGGCTGTCGCGCACCCCTCCCCGAAGGGCGCAAGACACCATATGTTGAAGAGAATTCAGAATTGGCCGGAGGCTGCACCCGCAAGGGTGGGTGGCCGGCCGCAGCGGAGATCTCGGTAGAAATGTCTTGGAACAATGGTGGACCGAGCCCCTGGGGCAATCCGCGTCCTCCCGGTGGTGGGGGAAATGGCGGCGGACCCTGGGGCGGCCCGCCTTCCGGGCCGCCGGGCGGCGGCAATCGCGGCCAGGGCCCCGATATCGAGGAGATGATCCGCAACGCCCAGAACGCCGTCCGGCGCTTCCTGCCGAGTGGTGGGGCGGGCGGCGGCAAGCTGATCGCACTCGCGGCCGTGGTGCTGGCGGGCGCATGGGGCGCCTCGGGTTTCTATCGCGTTCAGCCGGACGAGTTGGGTGTGGTCATGCGCTTCGGCGCCTTTGATCGCACGGCCCCGCCGGGCCTGAACTACCGCATCCCCTGGCCGGTCGAGACGGTGACCACGCCGCGCGTCACACGCATCAATCGCGTGGATGTCGGCTTCCGCGGCGCCCCCGACACGGCCCCGGGCGGCCGCGTCGTCGCGGCGCGGGATGTGCTGGCGGAGTCGCTGATGCTGACCGGCGATGAGAACATCATCGACATCGACTTCGCCATTTTCTGGCGCATCCGCGACGCGGGCGACTTCCTGTTCAACACGCGCAATCCGGAAGAGACGGTGAAATCCGCCGCCGAATCCGTGATGCGCGAAGTGATCGGCAAGACGCCCATCCAGCCCGCGCTGACCGAAGCGCGCGCGCAGATCGAGCAGGATGTGCGGCGCGGCACGCAGGCGATCATGGACCAGTATCGCGCCGGGGTGGAAATCACCCAGGTGCAGATGCAGAAATCCGACCCGCCGGCCGCCGTGGTGGAAAGCTTCCGCGACGTGCAGCGCGCCAATGCCGACCGCGAGCGCGTCCGCAACGAGGCGGAAAGCTTCCGCAACGACATCATTCCCCGGGCCCGCGGCGAGGCGGAGCGCATGCTTCAGGAAGCCCAGGGCTTCCGCGACAGCCAGATTGCCCGCGCCCGAGGCGAGGCCGGCCGGTTCACGGCCGTGCTCAGCGCCTACAGCCAGGCGCAGGATGTGACCGTGCGCCGCATCTACCTGGAAACCATGGAAGAAATCTTCAAGCGCAACGGCATGACCCTGGTGGATGATCGCCTCCAGGGCCTCGTGCCCTTCCTGCCGCTGGGCGAGACGCGCGGCGCGGCACCGACTGGCCAGACGCAGGCCCGCCCGCCCATTCCGCCAGCCGCCCTGGCCCCGGTGATCCAGCAGCAACAGCCGCCGCGCGGAGGGATTGGCCGATGAACAAGCTTGCCATTGCCGGCGGCGTCCTGGTCGCCGCACTCTTCGTCGCCGCCTCCAGCTTCTTCACCGTGCAGCAGACACAGCAGGTGCTGATCACGCAATTCGGCCAGCCGATCCGCGTGATCCAGACCCCTGGCCTGAATATGAAGCTGCCCTTCATCCAGAACGTGATCGTCTTCGACCGTCGCCTGCTCGATTTCGAAGCGCCGGGCGAGGAAGTCATCCTGGGCGACCAGCGCCGCCTGATCGTGGACAGCTTCACCCGCTATTCCATCACCGACCCGCTGCTGTTCTTTCAGACCGTGGGCGCGACCGAGGCCGGTATTCGTGGCCGTCTCAACTCGATCGTGACCTCCTCGCTGCGCCGCGTGCTGGCCGGTGAGAGCCTGTTGGCCGTGCTCAGCGCCGATCGCGGCCGAATCATGGGTGAGATCCGCCGCCAGGTGAATGACGAGGCCCGCCGCTTCGGCATCGAGGTGACGGATGTCCGCATCCGCCGCGCCGACCTGCCCGATGAGAACACCCAGGCCATTCTCTCGCGCATGCAGTCCGAGCGTGAGCGCGTGGCCCGCGAAGCCCGCGCCGAGGGTGCCGAGGTCGCGGCCCGCATCTGTGCCCAGGCCGAGCGTGACCGCACCGTGCTGCTGGCCACGGCCGAAGCCGACGCCGCCATCCAGCGTGGTACGGGCGAGCAGGAGGCGATCCGCATCTTCGCCGAGGCCTTCCAGCGCGATCCGGAATTCTTCCAGTTCTGGCGCACCATGCAGGCTTACCGCGACGTCTTCTCGACCGGCGAGTCCCGCATGGTCCTGACCCCGGAGAGCGATTTCTTCCGCTACTTCCGGGAGATGCCCGTGCGGCCAGCCGCACCGAGGTGATGGTTGCGGCCTGCTGCACTCAGGTGGCGGGCGCGCAACGCTTTGGCACTGGCGTGGTGGACAGAGCGGCTTTAGCTTCCATGTGACGGTCCTGGGGTGGCCTCCCGCCTCCCCAGGCTTCTCTCTTTCCTGAGGTGCTCGCCCGATGCGGCTTGTTGCAACCGCCTTTCTCCTGGCCCTCTCGCTTCCCGCCATGGCACAACAGGCGCCCGCGCCCGCCATGGCACCTTTCGTGGCGCCGGAGAGCTTCGCGCCCCTGGTGCGCAACCTGCTGCCGGCGGTGGTGAACATCTCCACCTCACAGAATGTGGCCCCACGCCCGGGCCGCCCGGACGCGCCCGAGACCCCGCAGGCGCCGCCCGGCTCGCCCTTCGAGGAGTTCTTCCGCGACTTCTTCAACCGCAACCGCCCGCCTGGCCCACAGGGCGAGGCGCAGCCCCAGCCGAACCAGCCTAACCGCCCGGCGCCGCGCCGCGCGCAATCGTTGGGCTCGGGCTTCATCGTGGATGCGTCGGGCATCGTCATCACCAACAACCACGTGATCGACGGCGCGGACGAGATCAACGTCATTCTGCAGGACAACACCTCGCTGCGCGCCACCCTGCTCGGGACCGATCCGCGAACCGATCTGGCCGTGCTGCGGGTGAACCACACGGCGCCCCTGCCCTTCGTGCCCTGGGGTGATTCCGACACGGCGCTGGTGGGCGACTGGGTGGTGGCCATCGGTAACCCCTTCGGCCTCGGTGGCACGGTGACGGCCGGCATCGTCTCGGCCCGAGGACGTGACATCCGCCAGGGCCCCTTCGACGACTTCATCCAGACGGATGCCGCCATCAATCGCGGCAATTCCGGCGGCCCGCTCTTCAACATGCGGGGCGAGGTGGTGGGCATCAACACCGCCATCTATTCGCCGACCGGCGGCTCCATCGGCATCGGCTTCTCCATCCCCTCCAACCTGGCCCGCGGCGTGGCGCGCCAGTTGGCCGATGGCGGCCGGGTGCGGCGCGGCTGGCTCGGCGTGAACATCCAGCAGGTGACGGACGAGATCGCGGAGAGCCTGGGCCTGCGCGGAGGCACCCGCGGAGCGCTGATCGCCCGCGCGCAGGAGGGGGCGCCCGCCGCCGCCGCGGGCATCCGCAATGGCGACGTGGTGCTGCGATTCAACAACCAGGAGGTGCGCGAGATGCGCACACTGCCGCGCATCGTGGCCGAAACCGCTGTGGGGGCACAGGTGCCCGTGGTGGTCTGGCGCGATGGGCGAGAGGAGACAGTGACCGTCACACTGGGCGAATTGCCCAATGAGGCGACGCCCGCCGCCACCGCCCCGACCCAGACGCCGCGCCCCGATCGCCCGATCGAGCTCTCGGGCCTCGGCCTGCGCGTCACCGCGCTCACCGCCGAGCTGCGCGAGCGCTTCCGCCTGCGCCCCGAGGCGCGCGGCGTGGTGGTGACGGAGGTGCTGCCCAACACACCCGGCGCCGAGCGCGAAATCCGCCCCGGCGACCTGATCCTGGAAGTGCAGCAGGAGCGGGTGACGACGCCGCAGGAGTTGCAGGAGCGGATCGAGCGCCTGCGCCGCCAGGGCCGCGCCACCGCGCTCTTCCTGATCGAAAGCCAGCAGCAGGGGCAGCGCTTCGTGCCGTTGCGGCTGGCGCCGCCCCGCGGCGCGCCGGGCTGAGCCTGGAACCCCGCGGCGCGGCCCTGCCGGGGCGCGCCGCGTGATGGCGCTCATTCGCGCTGATGATTGGCCAGGGGCGCCTGCCGGGTGGCAGGATGCGCCCATGGAACAGCCCCCACCGGCCTTCACGGCCCACCCCGAAACCCGCATCGGCCATGTTCACCTTAAGGTGGCCGATCTGCCTCGCGCGCTCGCCTTCTGGCGGGACAAGCTGGGGCTGACCCTCATGCTGGAGCGGCCCGGCGCGGCCTTTCTCTCGGCCGGGGGCTATCATCACCACATCGCCCTCAACACCTGGGAGAGCGCGGGTGGCACGCCCCCGCCGGCGCATCACACCGGGCTTTATCACGTGGCGCTGCTGTATCCGAACCGCGCGGCGCTCGCCACCATCGTCAAGCGCTTGCTGGGCGCCGGCGTGACGCTGGACGGTGCCTCAGATCACGGTGTGAGCGAGGCGATCTATCTGCGCGACCCCGACGGCAATGGCGTAGAGCTCTACCGGGACCGCCCGCAAGCCGAGTGGCCGCGCGACGCAGAAGGCGCCATGACCATGTTCACGCGGCGGCTGGATGTGGCGGGGCTCTTGGCGGAGGCAGCCTAGCAAGACAGGGAAAAGGGCCTCCGGCGGCTGGGTCTGGGGCCGGGGCCCCAGACCCCTTTCCCTGGCGCCGCCCTCTGCCCCATCAACCAGTTGATAACAAAGGGGGTCTTGGGCCCTGGCCCCAGCCGTCGGAGGCCTTTTGCCTCGTCAAGCCGGATCGTAGCTGTGATTCTCATACAGGATGCAGCCGCCCTCGCTGCGGAAGGGGCCGTGCCAGGCGCCCGGCGGGCGCGAGGCGTAGGTCATGGGCAGGAATTTCTCGCCGCCTCGGCCTTCCGCGTCATTGCCGACGAAAAGATCGCCGCTCACCAGGAACACCTCCTCCCAATAGTCGTGCACAAAGGGGGCGGTGGTGAAGGCGCCGGGCGCGAAGCGCAGCAGGCGGGTGCGGCAGCCGCGCTTGCCGACTTCATCCAGGGCGCCGGCCAGGATCTTCTGCTGGATGCCGGGCGGATAGCCCGGCGGCGTCTCCCAGCCGGTGCCGAGATCGAGCGTGTGGAATTCGAGATGGGCCTTGTTGATGGGCATGACTGCCTCCCTGTCATCGCAAAATGCTGAAGAAACTCAGCTCTGCTGTCCAGCCAGACCAGCGGAAGAGCTGGGAAGAAATGCGTTGCAATGCCTAATCTAGTTAACCTAGGCTTGGCGCCATGCCGAAACGCCGTGCCGCCACGCCAAGCCCAGCGCCGCTGACCACCTCACGGGCAGCATTGCTGGAAGATGGCTCGGACGCCGCGTTTCGCCGGCTGGTGAACGGTCTGCTGGCGCTCTCCCAGCGGCACCAGGCGTTGCGCGATGGGCATGCCGCGCGCATCGGCCTCGCCGGCCCCGCCTATTCCATCCTCATCTCCGTGCTGCATTTGGGCGCACAGGGGCCGGTCTCGGTGAGCGACGTGGCGAGCCACATGAAGGTGAGCGCCGCCTTCATCACCGCCGAGACCAACAAGCTCGAAGCGGCCGGCTTGCTGGAAAAGCGTCGCGATCCGCAGGATGGGCGCCGCGTGCAACTCGCCGTCACGGCGGCCGGGAGCGCGCGCCTGGCAGCCCTCGCGCCAACGCAGCGGCTGGTCAACGACATCGAATTCGGCCCGCTCAGCCGCACGGAATTCCGCACGCTGCTGCGGTTGGTCGAGAGCCTGACCGGCGCGGCCGACCGCGCACTCGAACTCCAGCAGGCGCTGACCGCCGAAGACCAGCGCGGTGCCGCATGAACCCCCAGGGAGTTTCCCCTCATGGCTGACGTGAAGACCGGTGCCCAGCACATCGCGAGCCTGCGCGATGGCCGCAGCGTCTATCTGGATGGCGCCCTCGTTGCCGATGTGACGACCCATCCGGCATTTCGTGGCGCCGTGCAGTCCGCCGGCATGCTCTATGACTACCAGGCCAAGCCCGACAACATCGAGCGCATGACCTTCGATTGCGGCGGCGGACGGCGCGCGAGCCGCGCCTGGCAGATGCCCCGCTCGCGCGAGGAGCTGGTGGCGCGGCGTGAGGCGCTTTCGTCCTGGTCGGCGCAATCCTGCGGGTTCATCGGCCGCAGCCCGGACCATGTGGCCTCGGCGCTGATCGGCCAGGCCATGGGAATCGAGGTCTTCGAAAAGCACGGCCCGGCCCGCGCCCGCGCGCTGCGCGACTATGTGGCGGAAGCCACGCGGCAGGACTGGTTCCTGACCTATGTCATCATCAACCCGCAGGCCGATCGTTCCAAGGCCTGGGGCGAGCAGGCGGAGGCGGATCTTTCCGCGCGCATCGTGGATGAGGATGCCGGCGGCATCACCATCCGCGGTGGCAAGATGCTCGGCACCTCCTCCATTATGGCCAATGAGGTGCTGGTCGCGAATCTGCAGCCGCTGAAGCCGGGCGAGGAAAGCCTCGCCTTCTCCTGCGCGCTGCCGATGAACACCAAGGGCATCAAGGTTCTCTCGCGCAAATCCTATGAGGCGCATGCGGTGAGCGAGTGGGACAACCCGCTCTCCTCGCGCTACGATGAGAATGACGCGGTGCTGTGGTTCCAGGATGTGAAGGTGCCGTGGGAGCGGGTGTTTGTGCATCGCGACACCGACATGTGCCGCGCCCAGTTCCACGACACCTGGGGCCACACCATGCAGAACTACCAGGCGCAAATTCGCCTGACGGAGAAGCTGCGCTTCCTCACCGGCATCGCCCGCCGCGTGGCCGAGACCATCGGCACGGTGAACATGCCCCCGGTGCGCGATGCGCTGGGCAAGCTCGCCGCGCAGGCCGCCGGCGTCGAGGCGATCCTGCACGGCATGGAGGCCTCCGGCGCACAGCAGGGCGAGTGGTTCGTGCCCAACAAGCACATGATGTACGCGGCCCAGGTGCTGACGCAGGAGCTGTATCCGCAGATCGTCTCCACCATTCGCGACCTCGCGGGGGGCGGCATGATCATGCTGCCCTCCTCGGCGGCGGATTATGGCAATCCGGAGATGGCCCGCATCATCCGCACCACGCAGCAATCGCCGGTGGCGACGCCGGATGAGCGGGTGAAATTCATGAAGCTGGCCTGGGACGCAGTGGGCAGCGAATTCGCCAGCCGGCATCTGCAATACGAGATGTTCTACGCCGGCGCGCAATTCGTCACGCGCGGGCATTCCTGGCGCACTTATGACTGGGACCGGGCGCTGGGCATGGTGGATGGGCTGCTGGACAGCTACGCAATGGCCGACAGCGTCGCTGCGCCAGGACGCGCGGCATGATCGCACAGCAGCTCGTCAACGGGCTGATGCTGGGTGGCATTTACGTTTTGGTCGCAGTCTCCTTCACGCTGTTTTTCGGCTGCTTGAACTTCCTCAACTTCTCCGTCCCCGCGCTGTTCATGCTGGGCGGGTTCCTCACCTGGGCGGGTGTGGCGGCGGGTCTCGCCTGGCCGCTCGCGGTGCTGCTGGCGCTGGTGGTGGCGGCACTCGCCTCGCTGCTGGTCGAGCGTCTCACCTGGCGATTGCAACGCGGCGGGCCACCGCTGATCCCGCTCGTCTCCTCGCTCGGCTTCCTCATCCTGTTCGAGAATCTGGTCCTGGTGCGCTGGGGCTCCGATGCGCGGGCCATCCCCTCGCCCTTCGGCGATGCCAATTGGCGGATCGGCGAGCTGGTGATCGGCCTGCCGCAGCTCTTTGGTCTGATCCTCTCCATCGGCCTGGTCTTCGGGCTGCAGGCGCTGCTGAAGCGCACCAAGCTCGGCCGGGGCATCCGCAGCCTCGCCGAGAATGCCGAGACGGCGACCATGCTGGGCGTGGAGGTGGACCGCGTGGCACCGCGCCTGTTCCTCCTGGCGGGGCTGTTCTGCGCGTTGGCGGGCGTGCTCTTCTCGCTCTCCTACCAGCTGGTCTCGCCCTATATGGGCGACCAGGTGGCGCTGAAGGGGCTTTCGGCGATGGTGCTCGGCGGCATGGGGAATATCTGGGGCGCGGTGATCGGCGGGCTGATCATCGGGCTGGTCGAGATCTTTGCGGTGGGCGCGCTTTCGGCCGATCACGTGAATGTGGTGGTCTTCGGCATCCTGCTGCTGAGCCTGATCATCAGGCCCACGGGCCTCTTCGGGGACCCCGCGCTGGGCCAGCAGAAGCTGTGAGCGGCTACACCGCCGCCATCCTCACGCTTTTGGCGATCAACATCATCGCCGCCTATGCGGCCTGGCTTCCGCTTGCGGCGGGGCAGGTGAATCTCGGCACGGCCGGCTTCATGGCGATCGGTGCCTATTCCTCGGCCGTGCTGAGCAATGAATTCGAATGGTCGCTCGCGACTTCGATTGCGGCGGGCGCGCTTTGCGCGGGCGGCTTCGCCATGGCCATCGGGGGGCCGGTGCTGCGGACGCGGGGGCTTTACCTTGCGCTGGCTACGCTCGCCTTCAACGAGGTGGTGCGCGGCATCCTGATCAACCTCGATGTGGTGGGCGGGGCCGCTGGCTATCCGGTCATCGGCCATCTGGGCTTGGCACCCATCGCCGCCTGTGCGGCCGGCGTCTTCCTCCTGGCGCTCTGGCTCGGCGCGAGCCGGCTGGGGATGAACCTGCACGCCATCGAGCAGGATGAGACGGTGACGGCGCTGTTCGGCGTGCATGTGCCCTTCACCCAGCTCGCGGCCTTCACCATCGGCGGCGCGATGGCGGGGTTGGCGGGCGGGCTCTACGGGCATCACTTCTCCTTCATCGAGGGCCAGCATTTCAACGTGCTGCTTTCCGTCACCATCGTGCTCTCGGTGGTGCTGGGCGGCACGCAGACGGTCTGGGGGCCAGCCATCGGTGCCGCGTTCTTCACCCTGCTGCCGGAGATTTTCCGCGGTGCCGCCGCCTGGCGCTACGTGCTCTTCGCTGCCGCTGTCATCCTGGTGATGGCGATCCGGCCACAGGGGTTGATAACCCGCGCCGACCTGATGCGGCTGCGCCGGGCGGTCCGGCCGGCATGAGCGCGCCGCTCCTCGACATCCGCGGCCTGCGCAAGAGTTTCGGCGGCCTGGATGTCGTGCGGGGCTTGGACCTCCAGGTGGCGCAGGGGGAGCGTGTGGCGCTGATCGGACCCAACGGCGCGGGCAAGACCACCGTCTTCAACCTCGTCAATGGCTACTACGCGCCGGATGCCGGCGAGATTCGGCTGGGCGCCGTGGATCTCGTGCCCGTGGCACCCCGCCGGCGCATCCGCCATGGCCTCGCGCGCTCCTTCCAGAATATCCGCCTGATCGGCCATCTGACAGTGCTGGAGAATGTGCTGCTCGGCGCGCATGTGCATGCCGGCGGGCCGCTCGCCATGCTGCTGCCCATGGGATTGGGCCGTGGCCGCGCCCTGCGCGAGGACGCCCGCGCGCGCCTGGCCGAGGCCGGGCTGGCTGGCCATGCCGGCAGCCTCGCCGGCGGCCTCGCCTATGGCTTGCGCAAGCGCGTCGAGGTGGTGCGCGCCCTGATGGCGCGGCCGCGCCTGCTCCTGCTGGACGAGCCCTGCGCAGGGCTCAACACGCAGGAGCGCGGCGCCCTGCTGGCGGAGCTGCACCGCGTCGCCGCGGGCGGCGTGACGCTCCTGGTGGTGGAGCACGACATGCATTTCGTGGGCGGCCTGTGCCAGCGCGCCGCCGTCCTCAACTTCGGCGAGAAGATCGCGGAGGGCACGCCCGCCGAAATCGCCCGCGAGCCCGCCGTGATCGAGGCCTATCTGGGCCACGCGCCGGAGCGCTACGCCCATGCTTGAGGCGAGCGACCTCTCCGCCGCCTATGGGCCGGTGAAGGCGCTCGCTGAGGTGTCGCTGCGGGTGGATGAGGGCGATGTGATGGCCGTGCTCGGTGCCAATGGCGCGGGCAAGACCACGCTGCTGCGCACGCTGCTCGGCTTGCTGCCTGCGCAGGCGGGCCGCATCCGCTTTCGGGGCGAGGACATCACCCGCCTCAAGCCCGCCGAGCGCGTGCGGCGCGGCCTGGTGATGGTGCCCGAGGGCCGGCGCGTGCTGACCAGCCTGACAGTGGAGGAAAACCTCCTCATGGGCGCCTATCCCCGCCGCGACACGCCTGCGCCTGCCGAGCTGGAGGCGATCTACGACCGCTTCTCCAACCTGGCCCAGCGCCGGCACATGAAGGCTGCCGTCCTTTCGGGCGGCGAGCAGCAGATGCTGGCCATCGGCCGCGCCATGATGGCACGCCCCCGGCTGATCATGCTCGACGAGCCCTCGCTCGGCCTCTCGCCCCGGCTGACGGCCGAGGTCTTCGCGCTGATTGCCAGCCTCAATGCCGCGGGCATGGCCATCCTGCTGGTCGAGCAGAACGCCATGCTGGCACTGGAAGCCAGCCGCCATGCGCTGGTGCTCGAGCTGGGCCGCACGGCCTTCGAGGGCGCATCACCCGCGCTGCTGCGGGATGACCGCGTGCGCCGCGCCTATCTCGGTGGTGCGGCAGAGGATTCGCCTGAACCTACCCCACCGGAAGGAGTTTCCCCATGATCCGCCGTCGCCCCCTGCTGCTGGCCGGGCTTGCCCTGCCGGCCATCGCCACCGCGCAATCCGCGCCGCTTCCCCTCGGTTTCACCACCGCGAAATCCGGCAACTGGGTCTCGCTCACCCGCCGGAACGAGATCGCGGTGAACCTCGCCGTGGAGGAGGTGAATGCGGCGGGCGGCATCCATGGCCGGCCGATCGCCATCCGCACCTTCGACACCGCCTCGCGCCCCGAGCAGGCGGCCATCGCGACCCGCCAATTCGCTGAGGATGACGGCGCGCTAGCCGTCATCGGCCCCTTCAGCAGCAGCGAATGCCGTGTGGCCTTCCCGGTGGGGGATCGCCTGGGCATTTCGCAGATGGCCATTGCCAGCAGCGCGCCGGGCCTGGCGGCTCCCTTCCGCTTCGCCTTCCGCAACACCTCCGACGAGGCGTATCTGTTTGAGCGCCTGCTTTCCGTGGTGCGCGAGCGCGGCATCGAGACCCGCAACGCCGCCATCGCCTACACGACGGATGAGGTGATAGGCCGCTCCATGGGCACGTCGGTCTTCCCGAACCTGTTGCAGGCGGCGGGCATCCCGATCACCGGTTCCGTCTCCTTCCCCGTCGCGGCCTTCGACATGTCGGCGCAGGTCGCGCAGATGCGCGGCGGCGCGCCGGACCTGGTCTGCATGGGCGGCCCGCCGGAGCCCGCCATCGTGCTGGTGCGCGAGATGCGGCGCCAGGGCATGCGCGGGCGCATCGTGGGCGGCACCACCATCGTGGATGTGAACCTGCCCTCCCGCATGGGGGCGGATGGCAATGGCACGCTGGTGTCCTCCACGCATTTCTACAATTTCGACAGCCCGCGCGCGGTCGCCTTCCGCGACGAGTTCGTGAAGCGCGCCCAGGCCGCGGGCGAGACGGGCGATCTCCGGCCCGGCATGTATGACGCGGCGGCGCACAGCATCGTGCATTTCTACGCCGCCGCCATGCGCCAGGTGCGCGTAACGGGCGAGCGCGCGCGCCTCGCCGCCGAGCGCGCCGCCATCCGCGACACGCTGCGCGCCATGCGCAATGTGGAAACCATCGAGGGCACGCTGGCCCGCTTCACCGAGCAGGGCGACGCGCTGAAGACCACCTATGTGCTGGAAGTGCGCGACGGCAATTTCGTGCTGGTGGGCACCCGCCCGCCGCCGACGGCCTGAGGCGCGGGAGATGCGACTGGAACTCCGGCGCTCCTTCGTGATGGTGGATCAGACGGAGGTGCCGGCCGCCAGCCGCGATCCCGGCCCACCGCTGCGCCGCGTGGCCGTGACCGGCGTCGTCGCGAACCCCTATGCCGGGCAGGGCTTCGTGGCCGATCTCTCGGCCAGCATCGCGGCGAGCGAGGCGGTGGGGCGCGAACTCTCGGGCATGGCGGTCGCCGCCATGGGCCCGCATGCCGTCGAGAGCTACGGCAAGGGCGCCGTCGTCGGGCTGAATGGCGAGCAGGAGCACGCCAATGCCATGCTCACCACCGTCTTCGCCGAGCCCTTGCGCGCGGCGGTGGGCGGCGGCCTGGCCTGGCTGCCCAGCTTCACCAAGCGCGGCGGGCCGGGCACGATCATCGACGTGCCGCTCGCGCATAAGGACGCGCTCTATGTCCGCTCCCATTATGACGGCATGACGCTGATGCTGCCCGATGCGCCGCAAGCCGATGAGGTGGCGCTGATCATCGTCATCGCCAATCGCGGGCGGTTTGATGCGCGCGTGGGCGGTCTTGCCGCGGCCGATATCTCGCGGCGCGACGGGCTGCGCTGATGCGCACCGCCATCATCAACATCGGCGGCATCGCCACGGGCGATCTCGCGGCGCCGCTGCGAGAGGGCGAGGCCATCCTGATGGAGGCCGGACGGATCATGCGCATCGGCACGCTCGATGCGGCGGCGCTGGAATCCTGCGATGTGGTGGTGGATGCGGCCGGCACCCTCGCCACCCCCGGCCTGGTCGACAGCCATGTCCACATCACCTTCGGCGACTACACGCCGCGCCAGCGAACGGTGGGTTTCCTGGAGAGCTACCTGCATGGCGGCGTCACCACCGCCATCACCGCCTCCGAGGTGCATGTGCCCGGCCGCCCCAAGGACCCGGCGGGGGTGAAGGCGCTGGCGCTGGCCGCCGCCGCCTGCTTCCGGGATTACCGGCCGGGCGGGATGCGCGTGCATGCGGGCTCGGTGATCCTGGAGCCTGGCCTGACCACGGCCGATCTGCAGGAATTGGCGGCGGCCGGAATCTGGCTGGCCAAGGCCGGCTTCGGCGCCTTCCCTACACCGCATGACTACGCGCCCCTGATGCTGGCGGCGCGCGCGGCCGGCATGATCACGACCATGCACACGGGTGGCGCCTCCATCCCCGGCTCCTCCGGCATCTGGGCCGAGCATGTGCTGGCCAGCCACCCCAATGTCAGCTTCCACGTAAATGGCGGCCCCGTCGCCATGCCCGAGCCGGGCTTCGCGCGCCTGGTGAATGAGAGCGACATCGCCCTGCAGATCTGCACCGCCGGCAATCTGCGCACCGCGCTGCTGACGGCAAAACTCCTGGCCGAGGCGGGGCAGTTGGAACGCCTGCTCATCGCGACCGATACGCCGACCGGCAGCGGAATCATGCCGCTCGGCATGCTCTACACCATCAGCCATCTTGCGAGCCTGGGCGGCATGGCGCCGGAGATCGCCATCGCGGCCGCCACCGGCAACAACGCCCGCGTCTATCGGCTGAATTCCGGCATCCTCGCCGAAGGGCGGGACGCGGATGTGATCCTGCTCGATGCTTGCGCCGGCGGGGCCTGCGACGATGCGCTGTCAGCCCTCCGCAATGGGGATATTCCGGCGGTGGGCGCGGTGTTCTCGGCCGGCGTGCCGCGGTTTGTGGGGCGCAGCCGGAACACGCCGGCGACCATTCGCCCGGTGCGGGTGGCGGCTTGCCGGCTGCCGATGGATTTCTCCGGCGCGGGGCATTGAGGGGCGCCGCCCCTCAAGCTTCCCGACTCACTCCAGGAATTCGAAGCCCATCGTCCGCGCGTGATAATGCAGCCCGCCATCCTGCACGATGAGAAAGCGCGCCTGCACATCGCCGCCATTGTGATGCGAATGCGGCTCGCCCGGCGGGGTGACGAGCGTATTGCCCAGGCTCCATTTCCGCGCCTCTCCCGCGATACGCGAATGGCAATTCTCGCCCTGCAAGACCAGCGTGATGGCGGCCGCGTTGTGGCGATGCGCGCGCTGGCTCTCGCGCGGCGGCAAGGTGTTGAGCGAGAGCGTCATGCTGGGGGTCAGGTTGCGCCAGGCCTCCAGCCCATCGGAGGAGAAGATCAGCGCAAGCCCCGCCGTGCTGTCATTGCTGGTGCAGGCGCCGATCAGTGCCAATTGCCGCTCGATCTCGGCAGCGGGAAAATGCACGGGTGCTGCGGCGACGGGGCCGGGGCGCAGGCCTTCAAAGGCGAGCATGGGTTCATTGCCGACCAGCCAGAGCACGGAATCCGCGCTGGCGCTGAGCGCCACGGCGCCGCCGGGCAGCAGCAGCACATCGCCCGCGCCCCAGGCGAAGCCCGGCGCGTCGCCCCCGCCGCGCAGGACATAGCCGATCAGCCCGGTGGAAAGCGTGTCCAGCGCCAACACTTCTCCCGCGCGGATCACGGCGTAGCGCGCGAGAATCAGCGGCGATGTGGCGGGGAAGGGGCAGCCGATCGCATCCGACTGGTCGCAGAGATGAATCCCTGTGGGCGCATCCGGCGCCAGGGCGCGGGCCACGACGGCGCTGAACTCGGCCGCCGGCACCGGCGCCAGCTTCACGTTGAAGGCATTGCCCGAGTTGAAGAAGCGTGCCCGCGCGGCGGCGACGGAGGTCGGTGCCTGGGGCCGTTGGACGGGCAGGCTGGCCATGTCGGTCATGCGCAAAGCTCCTTCACGGTTTCGGCGAGCAAGGCGGCGCCGGCCGCCACATGCGCGGGCTCAGCCCATTCCAGCGGCGAGTGGCTGATGCCGCCGCGGCAGGGGATGAAGATCATCGCCGTCGGGCAGCGCGGCGCCATGTGGCGCGCGTCATGTCCGGCGGCGGAGAGCATATCCATATGGCCGAGGCCAAGCCGCGTGGCGGCGCCCGCGATGCGCGCGCGCAGCGCTTCGTTGAAGCTGTTGGAAGGCGCATGCACGAGCCGCGTCATCCTCACGTCACACGGGGCGGCCTCGGCAGCGGCGATGGCTTCCAGCCGCACGCCATGCGCCAGCAGGGCGGTATTGTCCGGGTGGCGCAGGTCAATGCGGAACACCAGCCGGCCCGCGATCACCGAAGGCGCGTTCGGCTCAACCCGCACCATGCCGATGGTGAATTTCACGATCGGGTCGGCATCGCCCACCTCGCGCTGCATCCGTGCCGCGATCCGCGCGAATGCCATGACGGCATCGCGCCGCAGGGCCATGTCACGCGTGCCGGCATGGCCTTCCTCGCCCTCCAGCACCACTTCCCAGGTGATCTTGCCCTGGATGCCCGTGACCACGCCGATGGGCAACCGGGCTTCCTCCAGCAGCGTTGCCTGCTCGATATGCGGCTCGATGCAGAAGGCGAAGTCGCGGTTCAACGGCAGGCGCGGCAGTTCGGGGAAGGCGGCGTGCAGCGCGTCCAGCGCATCGCCCAGCGCCACGCCATCGGCATCGCGCAGCGCGCGGATGGTGGGAAGGTCACGCAGCCCCACAAAGGCCTCGGAGCCCGTCATGCCGGGGGCGAAGCGGCACCCTTCCTCATTGCACCAGGCGACGACGCTGATGTCGCGCGCCGGCGTGAAGCCGAGATTCGTCACGACCTCCAACGCGGCCAGCACGCCAAAGGCGCCGTCGAATTTCCCGCCATTGGGCTGGGTGTCGAGATGGCTGCCGATCACGCCCGGCGGCAAGGAGCGGTCACGCCCGGGGAGGGTGAGGAAAAGGTTGCCCGCGTCATCGGTCGCTGGCTCCAACCCCGCCTCGGCCGCCCAGCCGAGCACGAGGCGCCAGGCCTCGATCTCGCCCGCGGTCAGCGCCTGGCGGTTCACGCCGCCATCCGGCCGGGCGCCGATTTCGGCCAGGCGCATCAGGCGAGACCAAAGGCGGTCCATGCCTCAGTCGGTCCGCATGATCTGGCCGGGCAGGGCGCGCGGGTCGCGCACCTCCCAGCGGCCGGCTTCCACCTGCGCGATGAACTCGGCCAAGTGCATATTGAACCAGTCGGGCTCCTCCAGGTTCAGCGTGTGGCCGGTCTTGGGGAAGACGCAGAGGCCGCAGGCCGGGATGGTCTTCTTCAGGAAGATGCCGGGTTGCAGGCAATGATCATCCTCATCGCCGACGACGACGAGGGTGGGCAGCATCATCGCCTTCAGCTCCGTCTCGAGATCCCAGAAGGAGGGGCGGCGCGCCTGCACGCCGCGCATGGTCAGTGCCGCGCCCATATCGGAATGGGTGGCCAGGCGCTCGGCGAATTCCTGCCAGCCGCGCGGGTCCTTGTTCTGGAACTGCACGCGGCTGGCGCCGGCGCCATAGGTGGGCGCGAAGGCGCGCGCACCATCCGTCTCGAAGCGCCGCGCCACTTCGAGCGAGACGTTGCGAAAGTATTCCTCATGCTCCTTCTCGCAGCCATAGCCGGCGCCGGCGACGGTGAGCGAGAGGGCGCGTTCGGGCGCGCGCAGGCCGAAATGCACGGTGGCGAAGCCGCCCATGGAGAGGCCCACGATATGCGCCTTGGCGATGCCAAGGCCATCCAGCACCGCGACCGCATCCGCCACCGCGATGGCCTGGGAATAGCGCTCGACATCCAGCGGCACATCGGAGGGCGGATAGCCGCGCGCGGCATAGGTGATGCAGCGGTGGCGCCGGGCGAAATACCGCATCTGCGGCTCCCAGCTTTCATGATTGCCGCCGAATTCGTGGATGAAGAGGATGGGCGTGCCTTGGCCCGCTTCCTCGTAATGCAGCGAGATGCCGTCCGGCGTGGTGATGCGGGGCATGGGGCCTCCTCTCAGAATTGCGGCGTGATGTCGTTCAGGCTGCGCGCCGTCTCGACCAAGGCGGGCAGGCGATCGGCCAGCTTCTCGGCCCATTCGCCGGGGACCGAGGTGCTGATCTTCACGAAGCGATGCCCGAAGCGGGCCGTGTGGTAGCTGCCCTGGCGGATCATGATGCCCTCGCGCCGTGCCGCTTCCACCAGCGCTTCGGGGCGGATTTGGGCGGCCTCGGTCTCGATCACCAGGAAATTGCCGTGGCTCGGCCAGACGGGGACGGAGAAGCCGGGGATGGCGAGCGCCGCCGCATGGATCATGGCGTTGTTGGCGCGCGTGGTGGCGCGCACGCCTTCCATCCATTCGGGCTTCACGGCAAGGCCGGCGAGTGCGGCGCGCTGCGCGATCACGCTGGCGCCCAGTACACCCGTCGCCTGATCGGCGAATTCCTCCAGCAGGCCAGCGGGCGCCACCAACGCGCCGATGCGCAAGCCCGCGAGCCCCAGCCATTTGGAGAAGGAGAGCGAGACCACGGCGTTATCCGGCGCCTCCAGCAGGGCCGGGTGATGGCCATCTGCGAAGTCGCGATAGGTGCAGTCATGCACCAGCAGCGCGCCCACCTCGCGCGCGATGGCGGCGAAGGCGGCGATCTCGTCGCGCGTGTAGCAGATGCCGAGCGGGTTGTTCGGGTCCACGATGTAGATGATGGCGGTGCGGTCATCCACGGCGGCGCGCAGGGCCTCGGGCGTCAGGCGAAAGGCGCAGGCGGGGTCGTAGATCGGGATTTCGATCACCTCCGCCCCCGCCTGGCGGGCGAAAAGGCAGGGCCATTTCCAGGTGGGGTCGGTGGTGACGAAGGTGGTGCCAGGCCGGCAGCGCGCGCGGCAGACCAGCGCCAGGGCGTTCACGCCGCCCTCGGTCACCAGCGCTTCCGCACCCGGTACGCCGAGATCGGCGATGATGGCCGCGCGCAGCGCCTCGAAGCCCAGCGGCGGCGCATAGGCGTTGAATTCCAGCCCATCCACCGCCGCATGCATGGCCGCGAGCACGGCCGGATGCGCCGGGATGTGGTTGGTGTTCTGCCCCATCCAGGCGAGGCCCGGCGTGGCGCTGAGCTGATCGAAATAGCGGTTGCGGAGAAGCGCGCCGGCCATCAGATGACCGAGCCGCGGGCCGAGATGCCGCCATCAATGGTGACGACGGTGCCGGTGATGTAGCCCGCGCGCGGCGAGGCCATGAAGGCGCAGAGATCGGCCGTCTCGCGCGCCGTGGCGGGGCGCTTGCCAGGGTATTTGGCGAAGAGCTCCTCCCAGCGGGTTTCATCGCCCAGCATCTCGCGCGCCTTCATCTTCATGATCTTGATCATGCGGTCAGTTGCGACCGGGCCGGGATTGATGCCGACCACGCGGATGCCGTCATCCAGGCTGCGGCCGCCGATCGCCTTGCTGAAGGACATCAGCGCGGCATTGCCGGTGGAGCCGGCGAAATAGCTGGCATCCCAGTTCTCGCCGGAATTGCCGATGACGTTGATGATGACGCCATCCCGCCCCTTCATCCGCGGATAGAACAGCCGGGTGAGCGTGATGTAGCCGAAGACCTTCAGGTCGAAGCCGTGCCTGAGCGCGGCGTCGGTGACCTGGTCCAGCGGGCCGGCGGGGATGTCGCCCGCATTGTTGATCAGGATGGTGGAATCCTGCGCGGCCTCGGCCAGCTGCTCCATCGCGGCGGTGCTGGAGAGGTCCAGCGCATGGGTGGTCACGCGGATCTGGTGCTGCGCGCGCAGCCGCTCAGCCGCCTCGGTCAGGGCCGCGCCGTTGCGGGCGGCGAGATGGAGGTGGCAGCCCTCCTCCGCCAGGACCTCGGCACAGGCGAGGCCGATGCCCTTGGAAGCCCCGGTGATAAGGACGGTCTTTCCCGCGAGATCAAGCTGCAAGGGGGCGCTCCATGGTGAGTGTTGTATGCAAAGACCAGCAATCTGCATACCAACACGCCGTGGCGCCTCAGTCGAGGCCCGCGATCAGGTCCAGCAGGTTCTCACCGAGCAGGGTGAGGTGCGCGCGCATGCTGCGATGCGCCGCCTCCGGATCGCGTGCCAGAATGGCGGCCATGATCTCGGCATGCTCGCGCAGCGTGTCCTCGACGCGGGTGGGCATGTGCGTGACGCGGCGGCGGTAGGCAGCCACGCGGTTGCGCAGGCGGCGGGTTTCCTCGGCCAGGAAGGCGTTGTGCGCGGCCTCGTAGATCGCCTCGTGGAATTCCTCGTTGATGTCGTAGAACACATCGGCCGGTGCGGGAGCAGCCTCCATCAGGCGGGTGTGGATGGCCTGGAGCGCCGCGTTCTGGGCCGGCGTGCTGCGCCGGGCGGCGAGGCGCGCGCAGAGCCCCTCCAACTCGCCCATGACCTGGAACATCTCGATCAGCGTCTGCGCGGAGATGCTGCGCACCACCGCACCCTGCCGGCCGCGCAACTCCACCAGGCGCTCGGCGGCGAGCAGGCGGAACGCCTCGCGCACCGGCGTGCGGGAGCAGCCGCTGCTGTCGGCGATGTCCTGCTCATCCAGTCGCGCGCCGGGCTCGAGGCGTCCGCTGGCGATCTCGTCCCGCAGGCGGCGGTGGAGCGTATTGGCCAGGGAGCCAGCCCCCGGCGTGGCGCGGCCCATGCGCCCGGAAGCTGGCCATTCTGCCTCGGTGGCTGCCTGTTTTGCGCGCATTTGTGTGCAAAAGCCCCTTCATTGTGTGCAAACGCCCCGGGCTTTGTATTTCAAAACCCGGCGCCTGTCGCGAACATGTTGCCGGCCTTACCCCAAGGCGCCGAAGTGGAAAACCATTTGCCCAGCCCGCCCTCGCCCCTGCTCGAATTGCGTGGCCTGTCGAAGCGCTTCGGTGCCGTCCAGGCGCTGGACGGCTTCGGCCTGGATGTGCAGCCGGGCGAGTTCGTCACGGTGGTCGGCCCCTCGGGCTGCGGCAAGAGCACGCTCTTCAACATCGTGGCCGGGCTGGATGAGCCCGATGCCGGAGGCATCCTGCGCTTCAAGGGCCGCGGCTGCCACGCGAAGGAATTGCTGGGCCAGGTCTCCTTCATGCCGCAGCGCGATCTGCTGCTGCCCTGGCGCAACGTGGTGGACAACGCCATCCTCGCCAATGAGATCGAGGGCGCGAACCGGCGCGAGGCGCGGGCCAAGGCCCTCTCCATGCTGCCCGAATTTGGCCTGACCGGCTTCGAGAAGCAGTATCCGCATCAGCTCTCCGGCGGCATGCGCCAGCGGGTGGCCCTGATGCGGACCTTCCTCTTCGAGCGCGAACTCATGCTGCTGGACGAGCCCTTCGGCGCGCTGGACGCCTTGACGCGCAGCATGATGCAGCGCTGGCTGCTGGATGTGTGGCAGCGCCACCGCCGCACCATCCTCTTCATCACGCATGACGTGGATGAGGCGATCTTCCTGGGTGACCGCGTGGTGGTGATGACCGCGCGCCCAGGTGCGGTGAAGCTGATGCGCGAGGTGAACCTGCCCCGCCCGCGCGCGCCGGAACTGCTCACTTCGCCCGAATTCACCGCCATCAAGCGCGAGGTGCTGGACGCGATCGAGGAGGAGGCCATGAAGTCCTTCATCTCCAGCACGGCGGCAGCACCATGACGGATGCCGAGCGCGAGGCGCGCATCTCGCTCGCCGCCTGCTACCGCATGGTGGCGCGGCTCGGGCTGGATGACGTGATCTACAACCACATCTCGCTGCGCGTGCCGGGGGAGGATGGGGCCTTCCTGCTCAACCCCTATGGCTTCCTGTTCAGCGAGATCACCGCCTCCTCGCTCGTGAAGATCGACACCGAAGGCCGCAAGCTGGCACCGAGCCCGCATGAGGCCAATGTCGCCGCCTTCGTCATCCATGCCGCCATCCACAAGGCGCGGCATGACGCGGCCTGCGTTCTGCACGCGCATTCGGATGCGGCCATCGCCGTCTCGGCCCAGGCCGGTGGGCTGCGCCCGCTCAGCCAATTCGCCATGTGGTTCCATGAGCGGCAGGCCTTTCACGATTACGAAGGGGTGGCGATCGACCTCGATGAGCAGCAGCGCCTCGTGCGGGATTTGGGCACGCATCCCGTCATGCTCATGCGCAACCATGGCACGCTGACGGTCGGCCGCACGCCGGGCGCCGCCTTCATGCTTCTCTACTACTTCGAGCGCGCGGCGCGCATCCAGCTGATGATGCAGGCCTCCGGCCAGCCCATCATCGAACCTCCGCCCGAGATCTGCGCCCGCGCCGCCGACCAGTTCTGGCAGCAGCAGGGCGACATCCTGGGCCCCGGCGAGCGCGAATGGCCCGCCTTCCTCCGGCAGCTCGACCGCGAGGACCCGTCCTATCGTGACTGAAACCCCGCAGGAGACCTCATCATGAACAGGCGCCACATCCTGGCCGCAAGCCTCGCCACCCCCTTCATCCGGCCCGCCGGCGCGCAGACCCTGGTGCGCGCCTCGCTGCGCCTGAAATGGCTGACGCAGGCGCAATTCGCCGGCTTCTACGTGGCGCTGCAAAAGGGCTATTACCGCGAGGCCGGCATCGACCTCACCATCAACCCGGGCGGGCCGAACATCCTGACCGAGAACCTGGTTGCCTCGGGGGCAGACACCTTCGGCCTTTCCGGTGGCACGGACAGCGTCTTCGCGGCGCGCGAGCGCAGCCTGCCCATCGTCTGCGTGGGCGTGATGCACCAGCAGACGCCCTTCGTCTTCGTGGCGCGCGCCGACGGGCCCATCCGCACGCTGGCCGATTTCCGCGGCAAGACCATCACCACATGGTTCACCGGCGCCAACTTTGTGCTGCTGGGCATGCTGGCGCAGGCGGGGCTCAGCCGCACCGACTTCACCATGCAGCCGCAGCAGGTGAGCGTGCAGCCCTTCGTGGACCGCCAAGTGGATGTCGTCACCGCCACCCGCTACAACGAGTTCTTCACGCTGATGAACCGGGTGGGTCGCGACAACCTCCGCAGCTTCGTGCCCGATGAGCACGGCATCACCTTCCCGCGCGACACCGTCATCGTCAGCGAGCAGACGGCGCGCGACCGCCCGCAGATGGTGCAGGGCTTCCTGCGCGCCACCATTCGCGGCTGGCGCGATGCGCTGGCCGACAACAAGGCCGGCGTAGATGCCGTGATGTCCGTCGCCCCCACGCTCAACCGCCCCCATCAGGAATTCATGCTGGTGGAGGCCGGAAAGCTGATGGTGGCGGGCGGCGCCGCGCGGAACGGCCTGTTCTGGATTGACCGCCCGGTCATCCAGGCCGCGCATGATTTCTTCTTGCGCAACGAGGTGATCAAGACGCCGCTCGACCTCGCAGCCGCCTACAATTCCAGCTTCCTGGAGGCCCTGCCGGTGGCGGACCGCATGGCATGAAGCCAATGGCGATGGCCGCACTCCGCCTGCTGGGCGGGGTGATCCTGGCGGGCCTGGTCTGGGAGGCGGTGGTGGTGGGCTTCGGCATCCGCCCGCATCTGCTGCCGCGCCTGTCGGAAATCCTCGCCGCCATCGCCTTCACGCCCGGCGCCTATTGGGCCGGGCTGCAACGCACCGCCGCCGAGACGCTGATCGGCTTCGCCGCCGGCACGGTGGTGGGCATCGTAAACGGACTGATCTTCTTTCGCGCGCCGCTGCTGCGCGACATGCTGCTGCCGGTCTTCATCGTCTCGCAGACCATCCCGGTCATCGCCTTCGGCGCGCTGGTGGTGATGTGGTTCGGCAATACGTTGCTGGCCAAGGCTGTCATCGCCTTCTACCTGACCTTCTTCCCGGTGACGGTGAACACGCTGCTCGGACTGAACAGCGTGGACCCGCGGCAGGTGGCGCTGCTGCGCAGCTTCGGCGCTACTCCGCGGCAGATCCTGTTTCGCCTGCAACTGCCCATGGCGCTGCCGCAGATCTTCGTGGCGCTGCGGCTCGGCGCCTCGCTCAGCCTGGTCGGCGCCATCGTGGGCGAGTGGTTCGGCGACAACACCGGCATCGGCGTGCTGCTGCTCCAAGCCATGTACAATGAGAGCGTGGTGGCGCTCTGGGCCGCCATCCTTTGCGCCGCCCTGCTGGGCACGGGCTTCTACGCGCTGGTCGCCTGGGCCGAGCGGCGCATCGTCTTCTGGGGAGCCGAGCAGTGAATGCCCGCTCCGCCGTACGCGGCGCGGTGGGCATGGTGATCATCCTGGCGATCTGGGAGACGCTGGCGCGCGGTCTGGCGCTGCCCGCCTATACCCTGCCGGCGGTGAGCCAGATCCTCGCCGCCGTGGCCGAGCACCGCAAGGCGCTGCAGGCGGCGGCCCTGGTGACGGGCTTCGAGGCGGTGACGGGCTATGTCATCGGCGCCCTGGCGGGGTTGGCGGTGGCCACGCTCCTCATCCTCGCGCGGCCCTTGCGGGCGACGGCGCTGCCCTTGCTGCTCGCCATCAACTCCGTGCCGGTGGTGGCATGGTCCCCGCTCGTGCTGCTGTGGTTCGGCATGGGGGTCGCGTCCAAGATCGTCATGGTGGCGCTGGCGGTGGGCTTCACCGTCTTCCTCAGCGCGCTGGCGGGTTTCGACCGGGTGGATCGGCGCAGCGTGGATCTGATGCGCAGCTTCGGCGCCGGGCGTTTCGGCATCTTCTGGCGGCTGCGCCTTCCGGCGGCCCTGCCGTTGATCGCGGCGGGGCTGCGCGTCGCCACCGTGCGGAGCCTGATCGTCGCCATCGTCACGGAGATGCTGGGCGCCTATGGCGGGCTCGGCTGGATCATCTACCAATCCGTCACGCTGATTGATTTCGTGCAGGTCTGGGCCGCCATCCTTGTCGCCTCCACGCTCAGCCTCGCCTTCTTCGGCCTGGTCGGTGCGCTCGAGCGGCGCCTGATCTTCTGGCGATGAGCGCGCCCATGCGTCAGATGCATCTCGGCCTGTTCCTGCTGGGCACCGGCAGCCATGTGGCCGGCTGGCGCATGCCGGGCGCGGTAACGAGCTTCCAGGACATCCACGCCATCCAGCAAATGGCGGCGACGGCCGAGCGCGGTTGCTTCGACCTCATCTTCATGGGCGACAATCTCTACGCCGACCCCGGCGCGCACCCCTCCTACACGCTCCGCCTGGAACCGCTGACCATGCTGGCGGCGCTGGCGATGACGACGACGCATATCGGCCTGGGCGCCACCGTCGCGACCACCTACAGCGACCCCTGGAGCGTGGCCCGCGCCTTCGCCTCGCTCGACCACATCAGCGGCGGGCGGGCGGCCTGGAATGCGGTGACGGGATCGAGCGCGCAGGCCGCGCCGAATTTCGGCCGCACCCATCCCAACCACGCCGAGCGCTACGCCATCGCCGCCGAATTCGTGGATGTGGTGCGCGGCCTCTGGGATGGTTGGGAAGATGACGCGCTGGTGGCGAACCGCGCGACGGGCCTCTATCTCGACCCCGCCAAGCTGCACCCGCTCAACCATGAGGGCGTGCATTTCTCGGTGAAGGGACCGCTCAACATCGGCCGCGCGCCGCAGGGCAGGCCCGTCATCCTGCAGGCAGGCGGTTCCGAGGCGGGGCTCGACCTGGCCGCGCGCACGGCCGATGTGGTCTTCGCCGTGGTGCAGGATTTCGACGAGGCGCGCGGGCAGTACCAGGCGCTGAAATCCCGCCTGGGCGCGCATGGACGCCGCCCGCAGGATGTCGCCGTGCTGCCCGGCGTCATGCCCATCGTGGGCCGCACCGAGCGCGAGGCGCTGGACAAGCTGGCCCAGCTGCAAGGCTTCATCAGCCCGGGCAATGCACTGCAATTGCTGCAGGACCGGCTGGGCATCGACCTCACGGGGCAGGACATGGACGCCCCGCTCCGTGACCTGCCGCTGCATGATGGCGGCCATGGCTTCGCCCGCACCCTGCTGAGCAAGGCGCGGCGCGACAACCTCACCTTGCGCGATGTCTACAACCTGCTGGGGGCGGCGCGCGGCCATTGGGTGCTCTGCGGCGCGGCCGAGCAGGTGGCGGATACCTTGCAGCACTGGTTCGAGGGGGGCGCGGCCGATGGCTTCAACGTCATGCCCTCGCATTTCCCGGGCGGCATGGATGATTTTGTGGAGCTGGTGGTGCCCATCCTCCAGGCGCGCGGCCTTTTCCGCACACGCTACGAGGGGCGCACATTGCGGGATTCGCTGAGGCTCACCCGGCCGGAGCGAGGTGGCTGATCGGCAGGCGACACTGGGTGTCCGTCTGACCGGCAGAGGGCCGCGCGCTCTTTCGATGCAAGTCTCGTCTACGCCACAGAGCTCCGCGTTGCGCAATTTCAGCCGGCGGTTGAGGATGGCCGCCATCCACCACGCCCAGCCGGAATTCCGCACCCGGGCCCACCCAAGCCGGGCGCAGCCGCGTGCCGGCATCATCGCGGAGTGACACCTTGACCCTGATGATCCTGCTGAACCGCATCCAGTTCGCGCATGGCGCGATCGCGGAGACCGCGGGCGAATTGGCGCTGGCGGGCATCACCAGGCCGCTCGTCATCACCGATACGGGCGTGGTCGCTGCCGGGCTGTGGGACCGGCTGCGCGCAACACTTCCCCCGGGCTTGCCGCTCGCCGTCTTTACCGATGTCCCACCCAACCCGACCGAGGCGGCGGTGCGCGCGGCCGTTGCCGCCTTCCACGCGCATGGCGCCGATGGCGTGCTGGCGCTGGGTGGCGGTTCGCCGATGGACCTGGCCAAGGCCGTGGCCCTGCTGGCGACCCATGGCGGCGGCTCGCTCGCCGCATTCTCGGTCGTCGAAGGTGGACTGGCGCGGATCACCGCGCGCGCCGCGCCCATCATCGCGGTGCCCACGACCTCGGGCACGGGCAGCGAGGTCTCGCGCGGCGCGTTGATCGTGATGGAGGATGGCCGCAAGCTCTCCGTCGGCAGTCCGCATCTGATCCCCCGCGCGGCCATCTGCGATCCGGATCTTACCCTCGGCCTGCCGCCGCGCCTGACCGCAGGGACAGGCATGGATGCGCTGGCCCATGCCGTGGAGACGCTGTGCTCACCGCGCGAGAACCCGATCGCCGATGCCATCGCGCGCGATGGGCTGGCGCGGGCCTGGGCGCATCTGCCCCGCGCCGTGGCCGATGGCCGCGACGCCGTGGCACGGCATCAGATGATGCTGGCCTCGGTGGAAGCGGCCCTGGCCTTCCAGAAGGGGCTGGGTGCGGTGCACGCGCTCTCGCATCCGCTGGGCGGCCTCGCGGTCTCGCCGCATCACGGCACGCTGAACGCGCTGCTGCTGCCGCATGTGCTGCGCTTCAACGCGCCGGCCATCGCCCCCGTTCTGCCGGTGCTGGGTGCGGCGATGGGCCTCGCGGATCACCGTGCGGAGGCCCTCGCAGATGCCATCTCCGCCATGTCCGAGCGCATCGGGCTGCCCGCGCGACTCTCGGCGCTGGCCGTCACGCCGGCGGATCTTGGCCCCCTTGCGGCGGCGGCGATGCGCGATCACCATCACCTGACAAATCCGCGCCGCGCCAGCGAGGCCGAGTATCTCGGCCTGTTGCAAGCGGCGTTCTGACGGGGGAAACCATGGCCACCGAGCCACGGACGATGTTCGACAAGATCTGGGCGCGGCACCGCGTCCTGGAGCGCGAGGACGGGCAGACGCTGCTCTATGTGGACCGCCACCTGGTGCATGACGGCTCCGCCCCCGCCTTCGAGATGCTGCGCGCGCGCGGCATGTCGCCCCGTGCGCCGGACCGCATCTTCGCTACCCCCGACCACTATGTGCCGACCGACACGCGCGAGGTGAACGAGATCGCCAATGCCGAGCATCGCGGCATGGTGGAAGCGCTGGAACGCCATGCGAAGGAAAGCGGCTTCCGGCTCTTCGGGCTGAAGGATGGCGGCCAGGGCATCGTGCATGTCGTCGGGCCCGAGACGGGGCTGAGCCAGCCCGGCATGCTCATCGTCTGCGGCGACAGCCATACCTCGACCCATGGCGCCTTGGGCGCCTTGGCCTTCGGCATCGGTTCGACCGAGGTGGCGCATGTGTTGGGCACGCAGACGCTGTGGCAGCGCAAGCCGAGGACGATGCGCATCACGGTCACCGGCGCGCTCGGCTTCGGCGTCACGGCCAAGGACGTGATCCTCGCCATCATCGCCGAGATCGGCGCGGCGGGCGCCAATGGCCATGTGATTGAATATGCCGGCAGCGCCATCACCGGCCTCTCGATGGAGGGGCGGCTGACGCTGTGCAACATGTCCATCGAGGCGGGCGCGCGCGCCGGCATGGTGGCGCCGGACGAGACGACCTTCGCCTATCTCAAGGGCCGCGAATACGCGCCCGCCGATTGGGACCTCGCCGTGGCGCGCTGGCGCGAATTGCCAAGCGACGCTGACGCCGTCTTCGATCGCGAGGTGGTGCTGGATGGCAGCGCCATCGCGCCCATGGTGACCTGGGGCAACAGCCCCGAGGATGCCCTGCCCATCACCGCCCATCTGCCCGATCCGACGCAGGAGGCCGATGCCGAGCGCGCGGCGACGATCCGCGCCAACTTCGCCTATATGGGCCTCTCGGCCGAGATGCCGCTGACCGACATCCAGGTGGATCGCGTCTTCATCGGCTCCTGCACCAATGGCCGCATCGAGGATCTTCGCGCCGCCGCCGCCGTGGCCCGCGGGCGCAGCGTGGCACCCGGCGTCATCGCCTGGGTTGTGCCTGGCTCCGCCCCGGTGAAGCGCCAGGCCGAGGCCGAAGGGCTGGACCGT
>NZ_JAIEQY010000001.1 GCF_019747315.1 Roseococcus sp.
GTTAGGGGCACCCCAGAGCATCGCCAGCAGCACCAAGCCCAGCGCCAAAATGGCGATTTCATGATGCAGAATGGTCCTCAGGGCTGAGATGAAGCGCACCCAGCCCTCGGCGCCCGGGGGGCACGGCTTGCGGCTGGGGCCGGTGACCAGGCCGGTGAGAAAGCCGATCTCCCCCCAGGCCCAGACCAGCACGCCGCAGGCAAAGCCGAGATAGGCGGCGCCGACACTGACGTCATCGGCCAGCGCCAGCGCACCATAGAGGCCGCCCACCAACGCAGCACTCGCCCCCGCCATGGTCCAGGCGAAGCTCCGGCGCGGCAATTGGTCGAGCACGAAGACCAGCGCCGTGCCGAACCACCACACGAAGACCGCGAAGATGACGGGAAGAATGTGCTGCAACACGCAGGGCTCCCGCTACCAGGCGGGGCTCAGCCGGATCTGCTGCGGCAGTTCCGACTTGCGGCCCGGGAGGAAGTACAGCCGCGCGAAGACCGCGCCCGCCGCGATGCCAAGCCCGGCGCGCTTGATGCTGGACAGCATACCCGGCTTCGCCCGCGCCTCACCCATGGCGGTCGAGATGGCGAGCATCCGGTCCAGGTTGCGGCGGAAGGCGGGGGTGTCGGCCTCCAGCGTCACGGGGAAGACCTGGCGGCAGATTTCCGCGGTGATGCGGAACACCTCCATGTCGTAATCCGTCGGCGTCATGCCGAGCGCCTTGTGGAATTCCGGCCGGGCGTGGTCGCGCACATACATGGTCGCGAAGACGGCAAGCTGGAAGAACTTGCACCACCAGAGGTTCACGCCGGTGGTGAGCTTCGGGTTCGCGCGCATCAGCAGGGCGAAGGCCTCGCCATGGCGGAACTCATCGTTGCACCACTCCTTGAACCAGTTGAAGATCGGGTGGAAGCGCAATTCCGGATGCCGCTCGAACTGCCGGTAAATCGTGATGTATCGCGCATAGCCGATCTTCTCGCTGAGATAGGTGGCGTAGAAGATGAACTTGGGCTGGAAGTAGTGATACTTCTTTGCCTTGGTCAGGAAGCCCAGATCCACGCCGACGCCCAGATCCTTCAGGCTGTCATTGATGAAGCCGGCGTGCCGTGCCTCATCGCGGCTCATCACCGCAAATAGTTCCTTGATGTCAGGGTTCTTGATGCGCTTCTTGATCTCGGCATAGAGCACGCAGCCCGAGAATTCGGCCGTGACGGAACTGACCAGGAAGTCCAGCAGCTCCTTCTGAAGGGGCTCGGGCAGGTCGCCCAGCTTGAACTCGTCGAAGACCGCGGTGCGGACGAAATGCCCCTTGTTGGGGTCGCGGCGGAACTCGGCCATCAACTCGTCCCACTCGCGGCGGACGGGGCTGATGTCGAGCGCATCCATCGCCGCGAAATCGGTCGTGTAGAAGCGTGGCGAGAGCACCGTGTCGGTGGTCGCCATCCGGGTGGTTTCGTTCAACTCGCGAAGCGGGTTGGGCTGGATCGGGTTCATGCCGCGTATTCCCCAACGGCGTAATCTTTCGGCTCAAAACCGCAATGATACAGCTCGGTCAACTCCGTGAAGGCGGAAAGCTCGGTCCAGAGACGCGTCAACGGCCCGGCGCGATAGATGGTCGCCGTCGTCTCGTAGGATGTGCTCTGGCCATAGGCGATGGAAGCGGGCGCGCCGTTCACGACGACGCGATCCCCCGGACGCAGCATGATACCTTCAGGAACGGCGTGGGCGTGCAGGCTGTCGAAGCTCTGCTCGATCTCCACCGTGCAGGGAACCGTGATGGTGCGTGGGCCAGTGATATCCTCCCACAAACCAACAAGGGCCTTCCTCATCAATCTTCTCCTTGCGCGGTCAATAGCCGCGAAAAAACCCCGGCGTTGGTGGCGCCGAAGGCCGTCAGGTCGATCCGGCGTCCCGTCGCCGCATCATCGAGCGTGAGCTGGCCATCCGACCAGGCGGCGAGACGAAACGGCGCCTCTCGACCTTGGCCTTCCTGCCGGCGCTCACGCGCCAATGCCCGGATGCTACCACGCACAAAGCCGCCTTCCGCTACCGGAAACCGCGCCAGAACCTGCAAATTTCCGGCGTCACGGATGACAACGGAGCCATCCGGCGCATCCTCGAAATGAACCAGCCGCTCGACGGCCGGACGCTCCGCGCCCCGCAGATCCACGGAGCGTGTCTGACGCCCGCCCACCAGGAAAAGCGTCGCGCTGATGATGGCGAGGCCCGCCATCAGAGGCAGGAAATTCCCGCGGTCGGTGAGCGTGAACATCAGGCGGTCACCGCACCGGTCAGGCCTTGCCTGGATGCCGGCTGGCTCTCCGCCAGGGCCGGCACCGGCATGGAGGCACTGGCCGCCAATGCACGCGAGAGAACCTGTGCCGCCCCCGCCGTCACCGGCACCGCGCGCAGCATCGGCTCCGCCCGCGCCACGCGCCAGGGCCGTGCATGCGGCCAAAGTGCGAGCCAGGCGATCTTGTGCGCGGGCGCGAGCGTGAGGACGATGTCCTCCGTCCCATCCGCATGCCGCTTCACCGCCGCGGATTCAATGGCGGAGAAGGGCAGGTTGATGGTCATCGGCAGGGCCACACCCACGCGCAGCACCACGCGGCGGTTGGTGATGGTGTAAACCGCGGCCTTGGCCAGCGCACGCCCGATGACCGCCAGCACGGCCAGACAAAGCAGTGCGAGGCCCAGCGAGGTTCCCGAGGCCAACGCCATCTCAGCCAGGCTGCCGCCGGAAGCGGCAGCCGTGGAGATGCTCCAGGTCACCATCAGCGCGAAATAGAGCGCGAGCATCCGCAGATGCAACGCGCGGGTTGCGAGCGACCACCAGCGGGGGCTGCCCTGCCAGAGGATGCCCTCCCCCTCCGGCAGTTTCTCCGGAAGGCCCGGGATCGGCTCGATCTCGTGCTCGGGGATCACAGGCAGGGTTCCGAACGCTCGGGCTTCGCGTAGAGCTGGCCGCCGGCGCAATAGGCCGAGACCATGTCCTCCTCACGCAGCGTGATCGAATCGCGGTAGCTGAGCGTCGGCGCCTTGGCGAAGTGCTTGGCCAGCAGCGTGCGCACCGTCACCACGCGGCGTTCGCCATCCACGCGGATCAGCGGCACCGGGTAGAGCATCGTCCGCTCGCCCATGTCGGTCGCCACCGCGACCTCGATGTAGCGGAAGATCATTTCCGACTTGTCGAGCCAGACATCGACGCATGTGCCGGCGACCACGCCATCGGCATCCAGCACCGCATAGCCACGCGGATCGGGGTCGGCCTCGTCCACGCTGAACGCCGGCTCCAGCCGCAGCGGCACGATGGCGGGCGTGCCGTCATCATGCAGCACGGCCGGGTGCATGCCGCGCATCACATAGGCGGCAGGGCCCACGCCATCCACCAGCGGATCGCCCGTCGGGATCATCGGCGAGCCGGCCGAGGTGTCCATCGGCACCATCGCGATCTGGCGCTCCGTCTCCGGCCGGGGCGCCTGGACCGTGGTGCCATTGGCGAGCAGGAAGGTCTTGGGGTCCGGCATGCCGGGGAAGCCGCCCACATTGTTCTGCTTGGGCCTGCCCGGGGTGACGAGCGGATAGCCCTCGCGCTTACTCTCCCGATTCAGATAGAGGACCAGGGCGGCAAAGAAAATCCAGAAGGCGTAGATCGAGACGGTGGCGTAATCGATACTGGTCAGATAGGTGCCTGCCTGCATGGCGGACCTCCTCTTGGCTTCAGGTTGCAGTCTGCGGCCCGGACAATCCGAGCGGTTGGTGGTCCTGGATGCGCGAGCGGACCAAGGGTCCGATCACCACCAGGGTCGCGAAGAGAAGCGCGATTTCGATCAGGTAGACGGCGCAATAGCCGATGGCCGGACCCGTCAGGACGGGGCCGAGCATTCCGTGCGTGGCGAGCTCCGCCAGCGTATCCCGTAGCAGCCCGCCCGAGGCGATGGCCAGGCCGGCCGCCGTAGCCTGCACGGCGCCCCAGCTGCCCAACGCCAGGCCCACCTTGTCGGCCGGCGCGGCCTGCATGCAGCTGGTCAGCGTGCCATGGCCGAAAAGGCCGGCGCCGAAGCCAATCACCGCGATTCCGCCGGCGAACAGGCCGGCGCTGCTCAGCGGCGCGGCCAGCATCACCCCGGCGAATCCCAGCGTGCCGAACATGGCGCCGAAGCCGGCGATCCGGTTCGCGTCCATGCCGTCACCGATCCGCTTCGCCGCGCGCCAGAAGCCCAGGATGCCGCCCGAGGCGAAGAGCGCGGTCAGCAGCGTCGTGGCCCCCACGGAAAGGCCCAGGATCTGCCCGCCATAGGGCTCCAGCAGGATGTCCTGCATGGAAAAGGCGAAGGTGCCCAGGCCGGTGGCCAGCAGGCGGCGCCCCCAGGGGCCGGTCGCGCGCAATTCGCGCCAGGCTTCCAGGAAGCTTGGCTCCTCCAAGCGTTCCATGTTGCGGTTGGGCACCCGCGGCTCCTGCTTCCAGACCGCGATGAAGTTGATCACCAGCGTCAGCGCCGCGGCGCCCTGGATCACCTGGATCAGCTTGATCTGGCTGAAGGGCGTCAGCAGCGCGCCGAAGGCGACAGAGCCGAGCAGCATCCCCATCAGGAACATCACCGAGAGCAGCGCCACCACCTTCGCCTGCACCTTGGCGGGCGCGATATCGGTGGCGAGTGCGAGGCCCGCCGTCTGCACCATGTGCATCCCGGCGCCAACCAGCAGGAAGGAAATGCCGGCCGCCACCTGCCCCGCCCACATGGGGCCGGTCGTGTCGCCGGAGAGCAGGATCAGCGCGAAGGGCATCATCGCGAAGCCGCTGAACTGGAAGATGGTGCCGAACCAGATGTAGGGCACGCGCCGCCAGCCCAGCGCCGAGGCGTAATTGTCCGAGCGGAAGCCGATCAAGGCGCGCAGCGGCGCGAAGACCAGCGGCAGCGCGACCATGACGGCGACCAGGCCGGCCGGGACCTGCAACTCCACGATCATCACGCGGTTCAGCGTGCCGATGAGAAGAACCGCAGCCATGCCGACCGAGATCTGAAACAGCGAGAGGCGCAGCAGGCGCGAAAGCGGCAATTCATCCGTCGCAGCATCGGCAAAGGGCAGCATCGCGGGCGTGAGCCGCATCCACTGCCTGGCGATGCTGAAACCGCTCATTTCCGGACCCACTCATAGGCCTGGGAGGTGTAGAAGCCGCGCTGGACCTTCTTGTGGCGGCCGGCCGTGAAGTCGCGCAGCGCAGGTTCCGCCGCAATCAGGCGGCGCAGCTTGGATTCGGCCAGCGGCGCGATGAAGGGCGCGCGGTCTCCGCGGGGGAACAGACGGCCCACCGTGATCATGGCGCTGAGCATCGGCGAATTCGGTGCCACGGTGAAGAGCATGGAGCGCCGGCAGCGCTTCGCCGCGCGCGCCAGGGCGGCGATGATATCCGGCGCGTCGTAATGAATCAGGCTGTCCATCGCGACGATATGGTCGAACTCGCCATGCTCCTCGCCCAGCATGTCGCCAGCGTGGAATTCCGGCTGCGGGCCGCCAATCTCCAGCGCCCGCTCCCGCGCGCACTCGATCAGCGTGGGCGAAAGGTCCACCGCGACCACTTCGGCTCCACGCAGCGCAGCCTCGCTCGCCAGCGCACCCGTGCCGCAGCCGGCATCCAGGATGCGCAGGCCGGCCATATCCTCGGGCAGCCAGGAGAGCAGCGTGTTGCGCATCTCCTCCCGCCCCGCGCGCACTGTGGCGCGGATGCCGCTGACCGGCGCGTCCGAGGTGAGGCGCTGCCAGGCCGCGGCCGCCGTGCGGTCGAAATAGGCTTCGAGCTTGCTGCGACGCTCGGTGTAGGTGGCGCTGTGCATCAGTCGTAACCCAGCAGGTCGAAGATCTCGCGATCCTTCAGGGGCTCCGCCGCGAGCGGGTCCACACCGGCCCAGAGACTCGCGGCCAGGCGCAGATATTCCGCGCGCACCGCTTCCACTTCCGGGCTGTCATCCATCTCGAACAGAGTCGCCTTCTTCAGGCGCGAACGGCGGATGACGTCGAGGTCGGGGAAATGGCCCAGCAGCTTCATGCCCGTCGCGTCATTGTAGCGCTGGATCTGGTCCACATCCTTGGAGCGATTGGCGATGACGCCGCCGATCCGCACGCCGTAATTCTTGGCCTTGGCGTGGATGGCGGCGACGATGCGGTTCATCGCGAAAATGCTGTCAAAGTCATTGGCGGCGACGATCAACCCGCGATCGGCATGCAGCAGCGGGGCTGCGAAGCCGCCGCAGACCACATCGCCCAATACGTCGAAGACCACGACATCGGTGTCCTCCAGCAGGTGATGCTCCTTGAGCAGCTTCACCGTCTGGCCCACCACATAGCCGCCGCAGCCGGTGCCGGCCGGCGGGCCGCCGGCCTCCACGCACATGACGCCGCCATAGCCCTCGACCACGAAATCTTCCGCGCGGAGTTCTTCCGCGTGGAAGTCCACACTCTCCAGCACGTCAATGACCGTCGGGATCATCCGCTTGGTGAGGGTGAAAGTGCTGTCATGCTTCGGATCACAGCCGATCTGAAGCACGCGCTTGCCCAGCTTGGCGAAGGCGGCCGAGAGGTTGGAGCTGGTCGTGCTCTTCCCGATCCCGCCCTTGCCATAGACGGCGAAGACCTTGGCCGTCTCGATCCTGGCCATCTGGTCCATATGGACCTGCACGCTGCCCTGCCCGTCGCCCACCTTGGCGGTATTGGCCCCGCGGATCAGTTCCTTGCGAGTCACGATGTTCATGCGGCCATCTCCGGGCTGATGCCTTCAAGTCTGTCCTCAAGCTCCTCGCCGGCACGGCGCAGGGCTTCGAGTGTCGCGGCGTCCGGTGCCCAATAGGCACGCTCGGTCGCCTCGATCAGGCGGTTCGCGATCTTCGCGGATGCTGTCGGGTTGAGGTTGGCGAGGCGCGCGCGCATCTCCTCATCCAGCATGTAGGTCTGCGCCAGGTGCTGGTAGACCCAGGGCTGTACCTGCCCCGTGGTGGCGGACCAACCCATGGTGTTGGTCACATGCTCCTCGATCTGGCGCACGCCCTCATAGCCATGCGCCAGCATCGCCTCGAACCATTTCGGGTTCAGTGCCCGGGTGCGGGTTTCGAGGCTCACCTGTTCCGCGAGCGAGCGGATGGTGCCCGCGCCGCGCGTCTGGTCGCCGATATAGACCGATGGCTCCTGCCCCCTCACCCGCAGCACGGCGCGGCTCATGCCGCCCAGGCTGTCGAAGTAATGGCTGATGGTGGTGATGCCGCTCTCGACGCTGTCCAGGTTCTGGTAGGTGCATTCCACCGTGCTCAGCACCTGGTTCATCACCACATCGTGGCGGCGCGGGCGGCCATCGGCGCCATAGGCATAGCCCTTGCGCTTCATATAGGCCTCGGCCAGCTCGTCCTCATCCTGCCAGCTGCCATTGTCGACGATCTGGTTGACATTGGCGCCGTAGGTACCGTCCGCATTGCCGAAGATGCGCAGCGCCGCATCCTCCATCGTGCCGCCATGCTGGGCGATGCAGGCCAGCGCGTGCTTGCGGATGAAGTTCATCTCCGGCGCCTCATCCGCCTCGGCGGCGAAGAGCGCGGCCTCAGCCAGCAGCTTGGTCTGCAACGGCAGAAGGTCGCGGAAGATGCCGGAGAGGCTGATCATCACGTCAATCCGCGGCCGGCCGAGCTTCTCCAGCGGTACGAGTTGCGCTCCGCAGAGGCGGCCATAGGCGTCATGCCGGGGCTCGGCGCCCATCAACCACAACGCTTGGGCGATGGGGCCGCCTTCGGTCTTCAGATTGTCGGTGCCCCAGAGGACCATGGCGATGGTCTCCGGCAGCGGCGCGCCGGCGGCGGTGTGCCGTTCGAGCAGACGCTCGGCCTGCTGCGCGCCATCCTTCACGGCGAAGACCGAGGGGATGGCGAAGGGGTCGAAGCCATGCAGGTTGCGGCCCGTGGGCAGCACATCCGTCGTGCGCAGCAGGTCACCGCCTGGCGCCGGCCTCGTGTAGCGCCCATCCAGCGCGTGCAGGATCGCGGGAATCTCATGCTCGGTGGCGAGGAGCTGATCCAGGCGCTCCCGCTCGGCGGCGTCGGTCACGCCCGCGGCATCCAGCATCTCGACGCGCTGCTCGGCACTCATCTGCTTGCCCAGCGCGTGAAGGCCATGCGGGATCAGGGTGTATTCCAGCTCCAGAAGCTCGGCCTTGAGCTTCATCATCCGCACTTCGTAGTCGCCGGCCGCCCAGGCCGGCTCGGCGGCGGCGAGTTCCACGGCGGCAGCCTGCGCCTGGATCAGCTGGGCCATGCTGGCGCGGCTGGTCTCATCGGCATCAGGGTCCTGCGTGCGCCAGCGATCCAGGCTGGCCTTCAGCTCCATCAGCCCGCGATAGAGGCCGGCACTGGCCACCGGCGGCGTGAGGTAGCTGATCAGCGTGGCCCCCGCGCGGCGCTTGGCCAGCATGCCCTCGGAGGGGTTGTTGGAGGCGTAGAGGTAGAAATTCGGCAGATCGCCGATCAGCCGGTCGGGCCAGCATTCGGCCGACATGCCCGCCTGCTTGCCCGGCATGAATTCCAGCGCGCCGTGGGTGCCGAAATGCAGCACTGCATCGGCCTGGAACTCGTCGCTCATCCAGCGATAGAAGGCGGCGAAGGCGTGGGTCGGCGCGAAGCCCTGCTCGAAGAGCAGGCGCATCGGGTCGCCCTCATAGCCGAAGCCGGGCTGCACGCCGACGAAGACATTGCCGAAACGCTCGCCCAGGATGTGGATGCTGGCGCCATCGCTCTGCTGGCGGCCAGGGGCCGGGCCCCATTGCTTCTCGATCTCGCCGAGCCAGCGTTGCTTGCGCACATGCTCATCCGTGCTGACACGCGCGCCCACATTGGCGAGCGAGCCGTAGCGCTCGCGATTGCCATTGATAATGGCCTCGCGCAGCGCATCCACGCTCTCGGGCACATCCACCGCGTAGCCTTCCGCCTTCATGCCGAGCATGGTGGCGTGCAGGCTCTCGAACACCGAGAGATAGGCCGCCGTGCCGGTATTCCCGCCATTGGGCGGGAAGTTGAAGATGACGATGCCGACGCGCCGCTCGGCCCGTTCCTTGCGCCGCAGCGCGATGATCTTGCCCACGCGCTGCGCCAGCGTGCCGGCGCGCTCGTGATGCGCCACCATGTCCCGCCCGCAGGAGACACCATCGCAACCTGGGCAGCGATCGGCCGGCGTCGTGGCACCGCAGCGGCCGCCGAAGGTCATCGGCATGATGGCGCCGTCCAGTTCCGGCAGGGCCACCATCATCGTGGCCTCCACCGGCGTCAGCCCGCGCGCATCCTTGCGCCATTGGAAGATCGGCTGGAACTCCAGCGGATGGGCGCCGACATAAGGAACGTCCAGCTGGGCCAGCATTTCCTCGGCCGCGCGGGCGTCGTTATAGGCGGGCCCACCCACCAGCGAGAAACCGGTGAGCGAGACGACGGCATCCACACTCGCCTTGCCGTCCTGCATGAAGAAACGCTCTACCGCCGGGCGCTGGTCCAGCCCCGAGGCGAAGGCGGGCACGACTTCCAGGCCGCGACGCTCGAACTCCGCGATGACGCCATTGTAGTGGCCCGCATTGCCGGCAAGCACATAGGAGCGCAGCAGCAGGAGGCCGACGCGGCCCTTGCCCTGCATCCGCGGGAGCTTCGCCACGTCATCGGCGAAAAGACCGGGAATGCGCGGATGATAGAGCCCGATCTCCGGATACTCGATGGGCGCCGCCGGCTGCGCCACCGGCGCATCCGCGTAGCGCTTGGCCAGCAACCGCACCAGATTGGCCAGGTTCTCGGAGGAGCCCGCGAGCCAGTATTGCAGGCAGAGCATATAGGCGCGCACATCCTGCGCCACGCCGGGGATGAAGCGGAGGAACTTCGGCAGCTCCTTCAACATCTTCATCTGGCCCTTGCCGGAGGAGCGCGGGCCCTTCGAGCCCCGCAGCCGCTTCAGCATCCCCAGGACGCCGGTCGCCTCGGCCGACATGTCGAACTTCTTGAGGCGCGTCAGCTTCACCACCTCGCCCGCCGACATCATGCCGACCATGGCTGCGCAATGCGGGCGGCGGGCCAGGAGGGCCGGCATCACCATGCGAACATGATCGTCGAGGAAGAGCATCGAGGAGAGGATGATGTCGGCCTTGGCGATATCGGCATGGCAGGCGGCCAGCGCATGCGGGTCGCTCGCCCATTCATCGGCCGAGTGGACAATGAGGCGCAGGCCCGGCATCTCGGCCGAGAGCTCGGCCTGCGCACGTTCAACCGCCGCGCCGAAGTGACCATCCATGGTCACGATGACGAAATGGAGGGGCTGCCCCCCCTTAGCGGGAGAAATGTGCTTTTGCGTCATACAGGGTCTCGACCGTGATGGTGCGGATGCCGTTCATTTCGGCGAAGCGCTCCGTGTTGCGCTTCGCCTTGCCGCGGACGAAGAAGGGGATCTTCTTGAGCTCCTTCTCGCCATCCGCGGTCCAGGTCGTCTCGGTGGGCGCGACCTCCGCCGCAACCAGCACCTCCGCCTCTTCGCGCACCGGTTCCGCCTTGGTGGCGGCATGGCCGAGGTGAGAGGCGGCGGCGTCCGGGTGAAATTCGAAATCCTCGCGGAACATCCCGATCAGATGCTCCTCCAGGCCCATCATCAGCGGATGGACCCAGGTGTCGAAGAGGACATTGGCCCCCTCGAAACCCATCTGCGGCGAGTTGCGCGCGGGGAAGTCCTGCACATGCACCGGTGCCGAAATCACCGCGCAGGGCACGCCCAGACGCTTGGCGACGTGGCGCTCCATCTGCGTGCCCAGCACCAGCTCGGGTTGGGCCGCGGCGATGGCGGCCTCGACCTCGAGGTAGTCATCGGTGATCAGCGCCTCCAACCCGTGGCGCTTCGCGGCCTCACGCACGTCGCGCGCCTGTTCGCGGGAATAGGTGCCGAGGCCAACGACCTGGAAGCCCAGTTCCTCAGCCGCAACGCGCGCCGCTGCGACAGCATGCGTCGCGTCGCCGAAGATGAAGACCCGCTTGCCGGTGAGGTAGGTGCTGTCCACGCTGCGCGAATACCAGGGCAGGCGCGAGCTCTCTTCGGCGAGGAACTCACTCGCATCCACGCCGGCCAGCGACGCGACTTCGGCGATGAAGTCCCGCGTGCCGCCGACGCCGATGGGGATGCAGCGCGTGAAGTTCTGGCCGAGGTTGCGCTGCATCCAGGACGCCGCCTGACCCGCGACCTCGGGGTAGAGCACCACGTTGAAATCGGCATCGCCCAGCCGCGCCAGGTCGGCGGGGCGCGCACCGAGCGGTGCCACGACATTCACCGTGACGCCAAGCCGCGCGAGCAGCCCACGCACTTCCTTGATGTCATCGCGGTGGCGGAAGCCCAGCGCCGTGGGGCCCAGGATATTGCAGCGCGGCGCAGCGCCGGCCGGGCGCTCCATCTTCACGGCGAAGCGTCGGATCAGCTGGTAGAGCGTTTCGGCCGCGCCCCAGTTTTCCTTCTTCTGGTAGGCCGGCAACTCCACCGCGATCACCGGAATCGGCAGGCCCGAGGTGGCGGCCAAGCCGCCCGGATCATCCTGGATCAGCTCGGCCGTGCAGGAGGCGCCGACCAGCATCGCCTCGGGCTGGAAACGCTCATAGGCATCACGCACCGAGGTCTTGAACAGCTCGGCCGTGTCACCGCCGAGGTCACGGGCCTGGAAGGTCGTGTAGGTGACCGGCGGGCGCGAATTGCGCCGCTCAATCATGGTGAAGAGCAGGTCCGCGTAGGTATCGCCCTGCGGCGCATGCAGCACGTAGTGCAGGCCTTCCATGGCGGCGGCGATTCGCATCGCACCCACATGCGGCGGGCCTTCATATGTCCAGAGGGTCAGCTGCATCGCCTCAGACCCTCAGGACGTCGCGCCGCGCGAAGGGGCGCGCGAAGAGGCCGGCAAGATCCGCGGCCTGATCGTAGCCCTGCACAGGCGTGAAGACGAGTTCGATGGACCATTTCGTCGTGATGCCTTGCGCCTCCAATGGATTCGCCAGGCCGAGGCCGCAGACCACGAGATCCGGCCGCGCCGCGTGGCAGCGGTCGAGCTGCTTCTCGACATCCTGGCCTTCGGAGATCAGCGCCGATTCGGGCAGCAACGGCATCTCCGCCGCCAGATGCTGGCGGTGCAGATAGGGCGTTCCGATCTCAATCGCCTCCATGCCGCATTCCCGCGTGAGGAAGCGCGCCATCGGCACCTCCAGCTGCGAATCCGGGAAGAAAAAGACGGACTTTCCGGCAAGCCGCGCGCGCGGTGCCGCGAGAGCCTGGCGCGCCCGCGCCTCACCCGGCGCGGTCACTTCGCGAAAGCGCGACTCGCTGACACCAAAGGCTTCGGCGGCGGCGCGCAGCCAAAGCGTCGTGCCCTCGGCGCCGAGCGGGAAAGGTGCTGCGAGGTGCTTGGCACCGCGGGCTTCCAGCAGACGGCCGGTCTCGGCCAGGAAGGGCTGGGCCAACAGGAATTGCGTGTTCGGCCCCACCACCGGCATGCCGCCGGCGCGCCGCGCGGGAAGGAACGCCACGCGCTCGATTCCCATGGCCGCAAAAAGGCGGATGAACTGGTCCTCCACCACATCGGCCAGGGCGCCCACGACGAGAAGCTGCGCCGCATCGCTCTGCGCCAGCTCCGGCACCAGCGCGGCCAGGCAGGCATCCTCGCCCTGGGTGAAGGTGGTCTCGATTCCCGAGCCCGAATAGTTCAGCACCCGCACACCGTTGAAGCGGCGGTCCAGCCGCTGCGCCGCCCGGTTGAGATCGAGCTTGATCACCTCGGATGGGCAAGAGCCCACGAGGAAGAGCAGCTTGATGTCCGGCCGGCGCTCCAGCAGGCGTGTCACGTTGCGGTCGAGCTCTTCCTGCGCGTCAGCGAGGCCGGCGAGGTCGCGCTCGTCCAGGATGGCGGTGGCGAAACGCGGTTCGGCGAAGATCATGACGCCGGCGGCGGATTGCAGCAGATGGGCGCAGGTGCGGCTGCCAACCACCAGGAAGAAGGCATCCTGAATCTTGCGATGCATCCAGACGATGCCTGTCAGCCCGCAGAAGACCTCGCGCTGGCCACGCTCGCGCAGGATGGGGCGGGCCTCGCAGCCGGCCTCGGTCACTGCCTTCGGAGCCGGGCGATCCAGCGTGACGCTCATGCGCCGCTCGCCTGCAGACGCGCCGCCCGCAGCTTCAGCACGAATTGGGTGGCGTTGATGACGTAGGCGGCATAGGCGGCCAGGGCGAGCCACATCTGGAAATGCGTGTCGCCCCAACCGGCGAAGAGCGCGACGAGATAGGCCGTGTGCAGCGCCAGGACCAGCATGCTGAACACATCCTCCCAGAAGAAGGCCGGCGCGAAGAGGTACTTGCCGTAGACCGCGTTCTCCCAGATCGAGCCGGTCACCATGATGGTGTAGAGAAGCAAGGTCTTCAGCACGATGGAGCCCTCGGCCCAGGCCAGGCCCTCGCCGCTGCCGAGATAGCGGATGACCAGGCCGACGCTGACGACGAAGACCAGGAACTGCAATGGCGCGAGGATGCCCTGCACCAGTGTCCAGGGCGTCGCGTCGCGGCGCGCCTTCTCCTCGGGCGTATAGAGGGCGGGGCGCGCCGGGGGGTGCTTGTGCTTGCGGCCTGATGCCATCCCGTAGGGGCAGGAATCCACCGCGTTGATCAGTCGATCGAGAACGGGATCGGAAAGCATCTCTGGACTACCCCTCCGCTGTGGCGGCCGCGAAGGCTGACTGGGCAAGCGGGCCGGGTTCACTCCCCGCTCTCCGCCTGTGCCGGCCGTCTCGTGACCCCTTTGGATGTTGTGAGGCTAGGTGAGAGGGGCTCGGGGTGTCAAGCAAGATTGACGTAAAGATCAATTGACAATCCGCGCCGGCCCGGGGAATGATCGGGCTCCAGAGGGTTCTTGAGGACGCCGCCATGATGTTGCACAGCTCGGCCAGGCAAGCGGCCCTCCAACCCCGGATCAGCAAGATGGAACGCCCCGCCGCCAAAGCCATTTTCGGCCGTCGCCTGGGGGTGATCTCGCAACAGATCGCACTCGCGCTGGGCCAGGATGTGGTGCCCTTGCTGCATGAACTGCGCCAGCCGCTCGAGGTCGCGGAGATCGAGCGCCTCACCGCCGCAGCCGCGCGGGGCGATGCCGAGACCCTTGCCGCCACCGTTCGTCAGAAGCGGGCGACAGGCCAAACATCCGAGCACCTGTGTCTGACTTTATTGACACTGGTGGCCCGTCGCCTGGGCGAATGGTGGGAAGAGGATCGCTGCACCTTCGTCGAAGTCACCCTCGGCATGATCGTCCTGCACCAGCAACTGCGCGACCTTGCGCCCGGCCTCGTCACCTCGGGCTCCATCGGCGGCGCCCGTTCCGCCCTGATGATGACCGCCATCGGCAGCCAGCACAGCATGGGCATCGCCATGGTGGCCGAATTCTTCCGTGCCGCCGGCTGGGACGTCTCCGATGAGACCATCGCCAGCGAGGAGGCGCTGATCGGCCGCGTCTCCGAGCAATGGTTCGGCCTGGTTGCGATTTCAGTGGGCTCCTCCTCCAACATCCCGGGCCTTGCGGGCCATGTCGCGGCCATCCGGGCCCATTCGCGCAACCGTGAGGTGGCCGTCATGCTGGGCGGCCCCGCCCTGCTCGCCAACCCCGAAATCGCCGTCGCCGCGGGGGCCGATGCAACGGCACCCGATGCCGCGGAGGCATTGCGCCGCGCCGAGTCCCTGGTCGCGCTCATGTTTGGGGCCGCGTGACCGAATCGCGCCGCGTACCGTAACCCTCCAGGAAGGATCAGACATCGCGTGTTGGGTTTTGGCACTCCGAGCCAGTCGCTGGGGGACATGGATGCGGAAGCCGCATCGCGCCTGATTGCCGCCGCGGCTGACGCCACGCTGGTGCTCGATGGTGACGGTGTGATCCGCGACATGGCCTTCGGCAATGCCGACCTTGCTGCCGCGCTCGGTGGGCGCAAGGCCTGGGTTGGCCGGGCGCTCGCGGATTCGGTGGCCGAGGACAGCCGCGGCAAGGTCACGGACATGCTGGGCAGCGCGGCCGCGCATGAACCTCCCCGCTGGCGCCACCTCAACCTGCGCGGCATGGACGGGATTAGTCTTCCGCTGCTTTGCGCCGCCAATCACGTCAGCGGCTCCGATCGCAGCATTGTCTTCGCGCGCGACCTGCGGCTTCTCGCCTCGCTCCAGCAACGCCTGGTCGAGGCGCAGCAGGCGATGGAGCGCGAATATGGCCGCCTGCGCCAGGCCGAGACGCGCTATCGCCTGCTCTTCCAGATGTCGGGCGAGCCGGTGCTGGTGCTGGACGCCGCCAGCCTGCGCGTGCTGGAGGCGAATCTCGCCGCCGACCGCCTGTTCGGCGCGCAACCGGGCTTCCTCGATGCCTTCGCCCTGGAGGACCGCCCCCGAGTCGAGGCGCTTCTCGCCGCCGTCCGCGCCGCCGGCACAGCCGAAGAGCGTCGCGTGACGCTGGTCGGCACAGGGCGGGAAGTCCTGCTCTCCGCCTCGCTGCTGCGGCATGAGCGCAGCTCGCTCTTCCTGGTGCGCCTGGCGTTCCTGGGCGCCGAGGGCCCCGCCACCGCAGCGCCGGTCAGCAGCGCGCGACTCGCTGAATTCGTCGAGAGCACGCCCGATGCCTTCGTGCTGATCAGCGCCGATGGCCGCATCATCACCGCCAACCCGGCCTTCCTCGAACTCGCGCAGCTGCCCAATGAGGCGCAGGTGCGCGGCGAGGAGCTCTCGCGCTTCCTCGGCCGCCAATCCATCGAGCTCGATGTGCTGCTGGCCCAGGTGCGCGGCCGCGGCCCGGTGCGCATGTTCCGCACGCTGCTGCGCGGCGACCAGGGCTCAGAAGCGGATGTCGAGGTCTCGGCCGTGTCGGTGCTCGATGGCGGGCAGACCTGCTTCGGCTTCACGATTCGCGACATCGGCACCCGCGCGCCCCTGCCGGCCGAGTCCTCCCCCGCCCTGCCCGCCGCCGGCCAGCTGACCGACCTGGTTGGCCGCGTGCCGCTGAAGGAGCTGGTGCGCGAGGCGACGGACGTGATCGAGAAGCTGGCGATCGAGGCCGCGCTGGAGCTCACCGGCAACAACCGCGCCTCGGCGGCCGAGATGCTCGGCCTCTCCCGCCAGTCGCTCTACGTGAAGCTGCGCCGCTACGGCATCGGTGAAGCCGATGCGGATGAGGAGGGGTGAGCTGCATGTCCGACGCCACCCTGACCCGCAGGCCCGACCCCGCCGCCATCCTGGAATTGTTCAAGCCCGTCACCTGGTTCCCGCCGGTCTGGGCCTTCCTGTGCGGGGTCGTTGCCTCCGGCGCGCCAATGCAGGGGCGTTGGGGCTACGCCGCGCTGGGCCTGCTGCTGGCCGGCCCCATGGTCTGCGCCACCAGCCAGGCGGTGAATGACTGGTTCGACCGCCATGTGGACGCGATCAACGAGCCCAACCGCCCGATTCCCTCGGGCCGCATTCCCGGCCGCCTTGGGCTCTACATCGCCATCTTCTGGAGCGGTGTCTCCCTGCTGGTCGGCGCGACACTGGGCCTCTGGGGCTTCGCCGCGACGGTGGTGGCGCTGATCCTGGCCTGGGCGTATTCGGCTCCGCCGCTGCGGCTCAAGCTGAACGGCTGGTGGGGCAACCTCGCCTGCGGCCTGAGCTACGAGTCGCTGCCCTGGATCACCGCCGCGGCCGTCATCTCGGGCGGCGCACCGGCCATGCCGGTCATCATCCTGGCGCTGCTCTACGGGCTTGGCGCGCATGGCATCATGACGCTGAACGATTTCAAATCCATCGAGGGCGATACCCGAACCGGCGTGCGCAGCCTGCCCGTGCAGCTCGGCGCCGAGCGTGCGGCGCTGGTGGCCTGCTGGGTCATGGCGATCCCGCAGGCAGTGGTGATCGCGCTGCTCTTCGCCTGGGGGGAACCGATCTACGCGCTCATCATCGTGGCGCTGCTGGGTGGCCAGGTCGCCGCCATGGTGAAGATGCTGCGCGACCCGAAGAAGCTGGCGCCCTGGTACAATGCGACGGGCATCGGGATGTATGTGCTCGGCATGCTCGCATCGGCCATTGCGGTCAGGGGGATGGCATGAACGGCCTCTCCTGGATCAGCATCGTCCGGCTCGGCCTGGTGCAGACGGCGCTGGGCGCCATCATCGTGCTGACCACCTCCACGCTCAACCGCGTGATGGTGGTGGAATACGCGCTCCCGGCCATGCTGCCGGGCGTGCTGGTCGCGATTCATCACGCGGTGCAGATGCTGCGCCCGCGCCTGGGCTATGGCAGCGACATGGGCGCGCGCCGGACGCCCTGGATCATCGGCGGCATGGCCGTCCTGGCCCTGGGAGGCGTCACCGCCGCGGCCGCCGTGGCCCTGATGAGCGTCTCGCTCGGCTGGGGCGTGGCACTCGCCGCGCTGGGCTTCTTCCTGGTGGGGCTGGGCGTGGGGGCGGCCGGCACCTCGCTGCTCGCCATGCTGGCTTCGATGGTGGAGCCGGAGCGCCGTGCGCCGGCGGCCACCATCCTCTGGGTCATGATGATCATGGGCTTCGCCGTCACGGCAGGCATCGCGGGCAAGCTGCTCGATCCCTTCTCACCCTTGCGGCTGGTCGCAGTGACGGGCGGCGTTTCCCTGGTGGCCTTCCTGCTGGCCTGCGTGGCGCTGATCGGCATTGAACGCGGCGCGCGCGCCCCGGTGGCGCATGAGGGTGAGCGCCCGGCCTTCTCTGCCGTGCTGCGTGAGGTCTGGGCCGACCCGGCGGCGCGGCGCTTCACCATCTTCGTCTTCATCTCCATGCTGGCCTACAGCGCGGCCGACCTGGTGCTGGAGCCCTTCGCGGGCGAGGTCTTCGGTCGCACCATCGGCCAATCCACCGCACTGGCCGGCATGCAGAATGGCGGCACGCTGGGCGGCATGATCGTGATGGCGATCTTCGGCTCCGGCCTGTTTGGCCAGCGCCTCGCTTCGCTGCGCGGCTGGACGGTCTGGGGGTGCCTGGCCTCGGCCGCGGCCCTGGTGGCGCTCGCCCTGGCGCCGCGCCTGACCGCCAGCATCCCGCTGGAGGCGCTTTATGTGGCGCTGGGCCTCGCCAATGGCGCCTTCGCCGCGGCTGCCATCGCCTCGATGATGCAACTCGCCGGTTCCGCCCGCACGGGCACGCGGATGGGCCTTTGGGGTGCCGCGCAGGCCATTGCCTTCGCGCTGGGCGGCTTCGGCGGCACGGTCGTCTGTGACCTGGCGCGCTGGACGCTGGGCAGTGCCGAGCAGGCCTATGCCGTGGTCTTCCTGGGCGAGGCCGCACTCTTTGTTCTCTCTGCGCTGATCGCGCTCCGGCTGGCCGTCCCACGGCTCGCCCAACTCCGCATGACCCCGATGAAGGAGGCCATTTCGTGATGCAAGACACCTATGACGTGCTTGTGGTGGGTGGTGGCCCCTCGGGCGCCACGGCGGCGCATGACCTGGCCCGGGCTGGCAAGCGCGTGGCCATGCTGGACCGCGCGGGGCGCATCAAGCCTTGCGGCGGCGCCATCCCGCCGCGCGCCATCCGGGACTTCGCCATTCCTGACCATCTGATCGTGGCCAAGATCAACAATGCCCAGATCGTCTCGCCCAAGCGGCGCCGCGTGGACATGCCGGTCGAGAATGGCGGCTATGTCGGCATGGTGGATCGCTGCGAATTCGACGAGTGGCTGCGGGAACGCGCGGCCAATGCTGGCGCCGATTGGATCCGCGGCACGTCGCATGACCTGGAGCGCGACCCGGACGGCACCGCCGTCATCACCTATGAGCCGAAGGGCGGCAGCGGCCTTGCGCGCATCCGGGCGAAGATGGTGATCATCGCCAATGGCGCCCGCAGCGACCTGGCGATGCAGGCCATCCCCGGCCAGGGCCATCCCAAATGCGTCTTCGCCTATCACGAGATCGTGAAGGTGCCGGAAGGGGCGGCCTTTGACGGCCAGCGCTGCGACGTCATCTATGACGGCCGCACCTCACCCGATTTCTACGCCTGGATCTTCCCGCATGGCGACACCGCCAGCATCGGCACGGGCAGCGCGAAGAAGGGTTTTTCCCTCCGCGGCGCGACCGCCGCCGTGCGCGAGGAGAACGGCCTGGCCGATGCCCAGACGCTGCGGCGCGAGGGCGCGCCCATCCCGATGAAACCCTTGAAGAAGTGGGACAACGGCCGAGATGTGGTCCTGGCCGGGGATAGCGCGGGCGTGGTGGCACCCGCCTCTGGCGAGGGAATCTACTACGCCATGCTGGGCGGGAGGCTCGCGGCCGAGGCCGTGCAGATCGCGCTCGCCACCAACGATGCCACGGCCTTGAAGAGCGCCCGCAAGCGCTTCATGAAGGATCACGGCAAGGTCTTCATGGTCCTCGGGATCATGCAGTTTTTCTGGTACCGCAATGACTGGGTGCGGGAGCGTTTCGTGAAGATGTGCATGGACAAGGATGTCCAGCGCTTGACGTGGGAATCCTACATGAACAAGGAATTGGTCCGGAAGGACCCGGTGGCCCACGTGAAGATCTTCTTCAAGGACATGGCACACCTTCTCGGATTGGCGCGCGCATAATGGATCTCGCAACCCCCCACCACGCCCGGGCCCGCGCCAAGCGCCACCACGGCCCGACGCTGCCCATGAAGGTCGGCACCCGCGGCTCGCCGCTGGCACTCTACCAGACGCGGCACTTCCTGGACCTGATCCGCGCCGTCTGCCCGCTTCTGCGCGAGGTCGAGGCCTTCGAGGAGCATGAGATCAGCACGGCGGGGGACCGCGTGCAGGATCGCCGCCTCGCCGAGATCGGTGGCAAGGGCCTGTTCGCCAAGGAAATCCATGAGGCTCTGCTGGATGGCCGCGTGGATTTCGCGGTGCATTCCCTGAAGGATCTGGAAACAGAGCTTCCGCCCGGCATCGTGCTGGCCTGCACGCTCCGCCGCGAGGACCCGCGCGATGCCATTGTCCTGGGCGATATCTGCCACCGCAGCGCCTTCCGCGACCGCCGCGGCTTCACCAGCGCAGCGCACCACGCAACGACCGACCCCTACGCCGCCCTGCCCAAGGGCGCCCTGATCGGCACCGCCTCGGTCCGCCGCCAGGCGCAACTGCTCTACGCCCGGCCGGACCTGCGCTGCGAGGTGATCCGCGGCAATGTGCAGACCCGGCTCTCCCGCGTCGCGACCGGGGAGTTCGATGCCTCGCTGCTGGCGCTGGCCGGGTTGAAGCGCCTGGGCCTGGAACACCATGCCGGCGTGATCCTGGATGAGGACGACATGGTGCCGGCCGCCTGCCAGGGCATCATCGGCGTCACCGTCCGGGCCGATGATGTGGAGCTGCATGAGCTGCTCTCCGCCATCTGCGACCCCTGCTCGCGCCCCGTCAGCCTCTGCGAGCGCGCCTTCCTGGGCGCGCTGGACGGCTCCTGCCGGACGCCGATCGGTGGCCACGCCACGCTGCTGGATGGTGGGCAGATTCGCCTCACGGGCCTGATCGCCCGCGCCGATGGCAGCTTCGTGCTGCGCCGGACCGTGACCGGCGATGCCTGCGATGCCGAACGGATCGGCCGCGCCCTGGGCGAGGAGATCCTGATGGAATCGCCGGCGGACGTGTTTGCCTGATCCCTTGTCCGGCAAGGTTCTCGTCATCGGGGCCGGCATTGCCGGCCTGACCGCCGCGGCGATGCTGGCCGCGCGTGGCCATGACGTGACCGTGCTGGAACGCCAGGCCGCCCCCGGCGGCAAGATGCGCCACCTCGCCATCGGCGAGGCGCGGATTGATGGCGGCCCCACCGTCTTCACCATGCGCTGGGTCTTCGACGAGATCTTCGCCGCCTGCGGCACCACCCTCGCCGACCACCTGACCTTGCAGCCGGTCGAGGTGCTGGCCCGCCACGCCTGGGATGGCGCGCCCGGCCGGCTGGACCTGTTTGCCGATATCCAGCGCTCGGCCGAGGCCATCGGCGCCTTCGCCGGCCCGGCCGAGGCGCGCGGCTACCTCACCTTCGTGGCGCGGGCGAAGAAGACCTTCGCCGCACTGGAGGCGCCGTTCATCCGGGATTCCCGGCCTTCGCCCATGGCCCTGGTTGGCCGCGCGGGCATCGGCGGGATGGGCAGGCTGCTCGCCACCTCGCCCTTCACCACCCTCTGGAACGCGCTGGGCGAGCATTTCAACGACCCGCGCCTGCGCCAACTCTTTGGCCGCTACGCCACCTATGTCGGCTCCTCGCCCTTCCTGGCGCCGGCGACCCTCATGCTCATCGCCCATGTGGAGCAGGAAGGCGTCTGGCTGGTCGAAGGCGGGATGCACCGGGTGGCCCGCGCTTTCGAAGCGCTGGCGACCGCCAAGGGTGCCCGCTTCCGCTACCAGGCCGATGTCACCGAAATCCTGGTCAGGAATGGCCGCGCCGCCGGGGTGCGCCTCGCCGATGGCGAGGTCTTCGAGGCGGGCAGCATCATCTCCAATGGCGATGTGGCAGCGCTGGCGGCCGGGCGCTTCGGCGCGGCGGCGGCCGGCGCGGTGGCCGCCGTGCCACGCGCCCGCCGCTCGCTCTCGGCCGTCACCTGGGCCATGCATGCGCGGACCGCAGGCTTTCCGCTGGTGCGGCACAATGTCTTCTTCTCCGACAATTACACCCGCGAATTCAACGAGTTGACTGAGCAGGGCCGCCTGCCCTCCACGCCCACCGTCTATGTCTGCGCCCAGGATCGCGGCGATGACGACACGGCAATGGATGGGCCGGAACGCCTGCTTTGCCTGATCAACGCGCCGGCGCGGGGCGATTATCGTCCCCTCTCCGCCTCTGCCCTGGCCGAGGCCGAAGCCGCCACCTTCGCCCTGCTGGCGCGGGCGGGCCTCACGATCGAGCGCAGCGCCGAGACGGAGATCCTCACCACGCCCACCGGCTTTGACGCGCTGTTCCCCGCGACCGGCGGCGCGCTTTATGGCCAGGCGGTGCATGGCTGGTCCGCCACCTTCGCCCGACCAGGTACGCAGACGCAGCTGCCCGGCCTCTATGTGGCCAGCGGCAGCGCCCATCCCGGGGCGGGCGTGCCGATGGCGGCACTCTCCGGCCGCCTCGCCGCCTTGCGGGTTCTGGGGGGCGGCTGACGCCCCCTTGCGCCGGGGCGTAACCTCGCGACCTATCCCACCGAAGAACTGGCATCGGTTGTGAAGGCGCTGCATGAATCCCACTCCCCCCCCGCCCGGCCGCCGCCCCAGGCTGCGCCAGGGCGTGCTGCATACGGATCTCTGCGTCATCGGCGCGGGCTCGGCCGGGCTTTCGCTCGCGGCGGGCGCGGTGCAGATGGGCGCCTCCGTCGTGCTGGTCGAGAAGCACCGCATGGGGGGCGATTGCCTGAACACCGGCTGCGTCCCCTCCAAGGCGCTGCTGGCCGCCGCCCACGCCGCGCAATCCGCGCGGCAGGCGGCGCGCTTCGGCGTGGACCTGCCGGAGCCCGTGGTGGATTTCGCCCGGGTGCATGCGCATGTGCATGGCGTGATCGGCGCCATCGCCCCGCATGACAGCGTGGAGCGCTTCGAGGGGCTGGGCTGCACCGTCATCCGTGCCGCCGCCCGCTTCACCGGCCCGGCCGAGATCATGGCGGGCGAGCAGCGCATCCGCGCCCGGCGCTTCGTGGTCGCCACCGGCTCGTCGGCCGCCATCCCGCCCGTGCCGGGCCTGGCCGAGACGCCGCACCTCACCAACGAGACCATCTTCAACCTGACCGAGCGTCCGGATCACCTGCTGGTTCTGGGCGGCGGTCCCATCGGGATCGAGATGGCGCAGGCCTTTCGCGGCCTGGGCGCCGAGGTGACGGTGATCGAGCGCGGCAGCATCCTCCCGCGCGACGAGCCGGAGGCGGTGGCCCTGCTGCGGCAGATTCTGGTCCACCAGGGCATCCATCTGGTCGAGGGCGCGCAGGTGGCCCGGATCCGCCCCGGAATCGAGGTGGAACTGGCGGATGGAACTATCCTCGCCGGCACGCATCTGCTGGTCGCCGCCGGGCGTAAACCCGGCATGGAAGGCCTGGACCTCAGCCTCGCCGGCGTGGAGACGACGCCGCGGGGCATCACCGTGGATGCGCGGCTGCGCAGCAGCAACAAGCGCGTCTTCGCGGCGGGCGATGTGGCGGGCGGGCCGCAATTCACCCATGTGGCGGGCTATCATGCGGGCGTGCTGATCCGGAACATCCTCTTCGGCCTGCCGGCGAAGGTGGACTACACCGCCCTGCCCTGGGTCACCTACAGCGACCCGGAACTGGCCCATGTCGGCCTGACCGAGAGCGAGGCGCGCTTGGCGAACCATCCCGTCCAGGTGCTGACGCAGAAGCTGGACGGCAATGACCGCGCCCAGGCCGAGCGCAGCACGGAGGGGCTGGCCAAGATCATCCTCGGCGCAAAGGGCCGCATCCTGGGCGCCACCATCCTGGCGCCGCGCGCGGGCGAGATGATCGGGCTCTGGGGCCTGGCCATCCAGTCGAAGATGAAGATCGGCGCGGTGGCGCAGATGATGGCGCCCTACCCGACCATGTCCGAGATCTCCAAGCGCGCGGCGGGCGGCTTCTACACGCCCAGCCTGTTCTCGGCGCGGACGCGTTTCATCGTGGGCTGGATCCAGAGGTTGCTGCCGTGAAGCTCCTTCGGGACAAGCGGCTTTGGCTCGCCTTGGCGGTGATCGGCCTCATCCTCGCGCTGCGGGCCTCGGGGCTTGGAGCGCTGCTCTCGCTCGACACGCTGGCGCAGCACCGCGAGGCGCTGGGCGGGTTCGTCGCGCGGAACGCCTGGCTCGCGGCCGCCGCCTTCGTGCTGGTCTATGCGGCGGCCGTCGCACTTTCCGTGCCGGGGGCGATCATCCTGACGCTCGCGGGCGGCTTCCTCTTCGGCGCGGTGCTCGGCACGCTGCTGACCGTGCTGGGGGCGACGATCGGCGCCACGCTGGTCTTCCTCTTCGCGCGGACCATCTTCGGCGAGAACGCGCTGGACCGTTTCGGCGCCCCCGCCCAGCGCCTGGCCGAGGGCATTCGCCGCAATGCCGGGTCCTACCTGCTGGTGCTGCGCCTCGTGCCGCTGTTCCCTTTCTTCCTGGTCAACCTCGTGCCCGCCTTCGTGGGCGTGAAGCTGCCGGTCTATGTGCTGACCACCTTCTTCGGGATCATGCCCGGCACCTTTGTCTTCAGCCTCACCGGGGCAGGGCTTGGCTCCATCCTGGATGCGGGCGGCACGCTCGACCTCGGCTCGGTGCTGACACCGCAAATCCTGGGGGCGCTGCTGGGGCTGGCCGCGCTCTCGCTCGCCGCCATCCCCCTCAAGAAGAGGTTCGCCGCCCAATGATTCAGCGCCGCTCCTTGCCCTTGCTTTCCGCCGCCATGCTGGCCCGGCCCGCCCGAGCGGCCGAGCCCGGGCTCGATGTCCTGCTCGGCCGCTACGCCAGCACCCCGGCCGATGGCGTGACGCGGGTGGATTATGCCCGCTGGAAGGCCAGCGCCGCCGACCTGGCGGCCCTCGATGCCTGGATCGCCGAAGCGGCCACGCGCCGCCCCTCCGCCATGCCGCGCAACGAGGCCTATGCCTTCTGGGCCAATCTCTACAATGCGCTGACCCTGAAGGTGGTGCTGGACCGCTATCCGGTGCGCTCCATCAAGGATATCCGCTCGACCGGCGTGGGGCTGGACCCGCGCCAATTTCTCGGCCCCTGGCGCACGCGCCTGGTCACCATCGAGGGCAACCGCATGTCCCTGGATGATATCGAGCATGGCACGATGCGCCCGACCTTCCGCGACCCGCGGGTGCATTACGCGGTGAATTGCGCCTCCATCGGCTGCCCCAACCTGCCCCTTCGCGCCTGGCGCGCGGCGAGCCTGGAGGCGGAGCTGGACGCCGCCGCGCGCGCCTTCGTGAACCATTCGCGCGGCGCGACGGTGCTGCTGGGCGATGCCCTGCGCGTCTCCTCCATCTACAAATGGTTCCGCGAGGATTTCGGCGGCGATGATGCGGGCGTCATTGCCCATCTGCGCCGTTATGCCGCCCCGGCCCTCGCCTCGGCGCTGCGAAATGTCACCCGCGTGGCCGAAGATGCTTATGATTGGGCGCTGAACGACACCAGCCCGCCCGCCCGCGCCTGAATCCGGAGTTTCGCCCTTGTCCATCCGCAGCCAGACCACCACGCCGCTCAACCCGGCCAAATTCCAGGACCCGGCGCTGACCCTGAAGGGCGAGCGGCGGGCGCAGGTGGGACTCGCGGCGCTCGAGACGCTCTGGTTCAACACCGGCACGCTCTGCAACATCACCTGCGCCAATTGCTACATCGAGAGCAGCCCGCGCAATGACGCGCTGGTCTATCTCTCGGCCGCCGAGGTGCGTGAATACCTCGACGAAGCGCGGGCCTTCCCGGTGCGGGAGGTGGGCTTCACCGGCGGCGAGCCCTTCATGAACCCCGACCTCGTGCCGATGCTGGAGGATGTGCTCGCGCGCGGGCTGCACGCCCTGGTGCTGACCAATGCGATGCAGCCCATGCGGCGCTATGCCGCGCCCTTGCTGGCCCTGCGCGACCGCCATGGGGTGGACCGCCTGACCATCCGCGTCAGCCTCGACCATCATGACGCCGCCATCCATGACCTGGAGCGCGGCGCCGGCAGCTTCGCCCGCACGCTGGAGGGGCTGGCCTGGCTGGCGCGCGAGGGCTTTGCCATCCACGTCGCCGGCCGCGCCGGGTTCGGCAGCGAGGAGGAGGCGGCGATGCGCGCCGGCTATGCGGCGCTTTTCGCCGCGCATGGCCTTGCGGTGGATGCGGGTGATCCGGTTGCGCTCATGCTCTTCCCCGAGATGGATGCGGGGCGCGACGTGCCGGAGATCACGGAATCCTGCTGGGGCATCCTGAAGAAATCGCCCGATGCCATGATGTGCGCTTCCTCGCGGATGGTGGTGAAGCGCAAGGGCGCGGCGCGCCCGGCGGTGCTGGCCTGCACGCTGCTCGCCTATGATGAGCGCTTCGAATTGGGCGCTACGCTCGCCGAGGCGAACCGGCCCGTCTCCTTGAACCATCCGCATTGCGCCACCTTCTGCGTGCTGGGCGGCGCCGCCTGCAGCCGATGAGCCTGCAACTCGTCCCGCTGCGCGCACGGCCGGATTGCCGGCCGCTGGTCTTCGGCCCGGCGCTGCAAAGCCTCTGGCCCGAATTCATGATGCATGACGCCGTGGCCGACCTCTATTTCGACACGGCGAATCTCGACCGCTTTTTGGATTTCGCCTTCGCCATCATCGACACGGAACGGCCGGAGACCCCGGTGGGCCGGGCCTTTTCCGTGCCCTTCCATTTCGGCGGCGACCGCACGGAATTGCCGGATTCCGGCTGGGATGGCGTCCTGCGCTGGGCGCATCAGGACTGGCTGTACGGCCGTGCGCCCAATGTGCTGAGCGCGCTCGAAATCCTGCTGATGCCGAGCCATCGCGGCGGCGGGCAATCCACGGTGATCCTGAACGCCATGCGCCGCCATGCCGCCGCGCATGGCCTGACCCGCCTCTTCGCGCCTGTCCGCCCCACTGGCAAGGCGCGCGAGCCCTTCCTGCCCATGGCCGAATACCTGGCCCGCCGCACCGCCGATGGCTTCTCGGTGGACCCCTGGGTCCGCACGCATGAGCGCGCGGGCGGGCGCATCGTGAAGATCGCGCCGACCAGCATGGTCATCCCCGCCACGCTCGCCGAATGGCGCGGCTGGACCGGGCTGGAACTGGCGCAATCCGGCGCCGTGGCCATCGAGGGCGGGCTTTCGCCCCTGTGGGTTTCGGTCGAGCAGGACAGCGCCGTCTATGTCGAACCCAATGTCTGGATCGAGCATTCGGTCCTCCCTGGAGATGCCGCATGATCGCCCGACGCTCGCTCCTCGCCACGCCGCTGGCGCTGCCCGGCCTCGCCACCGCGCAAACCCGGACGCCGATCCGCTTCGCCGTCGGCCCCTTCCAGCCCACCGCGGGGGATACGCGCCGCGCCTTCGAGCCCTTCTTCGCCCATCTCGCGGAGGCGCTGGGCCGGCCCTATGAGCTGACGGTCACCACGGATTGGGCCGGCATCGCGGTCGCGCTGGGCAGCGGCCAGGTGGATGCGGCCTGGATGGGCCCCTGGGGCTATGTGCTGGCGCGGGACCGCGCCCGGGCCGAGGCGCTGGCGACCGTGCTGTACAACGGGTTGCCGACCTACCATGCCATCATCCTGGGCCGCGCCGGCCTCAGCATCACCCGCTTCCCCGAGGATGCGCGCGGCCTTTCCATCTCCTTCGCCGATGCCGGCTCCACCAGCGGCTGGCTGATCCCGCATCACTGGTTCGCAACGCAGGGCATCGATCCGCGCAGCTTCTTCCGCTACCGCGACGGGGCGAGCCATGCGGCCAATGTGATTTCCGTCGCCTCGGGCCAAGTGGACCTCGCGACGGATTTCGACCGCAACTTCAATGCGATGCTGGCTTCGGGCCGCGTGCGCGCGGAGCAGGCGTAGATCGTCTGGCGCAGTGCGCCCTTGCCGAATGACGCGCTGGCCGTGCGGCATGACCTGGACGCCGCGACCAAGGCCGCCATCAGCGCCGCCGCCATCGCCATCACGCCCGAGCAGGCGCAGCGCGTCATGCCCGCCAACTACACCGGCTGGGTCCCGGCCACGCCCGAGACCTATGCGATGATCCAGGCGGCGGGCCGGGCGCTCGGGCGGCTGCGCCAATCGTGAGGCTTGGCCGGGCTTTCGTATGGGCGGGCTTCCTGGCGTTGATGGCCGCCTCGCTCTGGGTGGTGGCGCCGGATCCCGCGCGGCTTGCCTCCGGCCTGCCGCGCCTCATGGGCTGGCTCGCTGGCGCCTGGCCACCGGATTTCTCGGGGGGCGATGACATCGCCCGCCGCGCGGCGGAGACGGTGGGCATCGCCACCCTTGGCACCGTCGCCGCCGGGCTGATCGGCCTGCCGCTGGCCTTGATGGCGACGCGCCAGGTGACGCCCAGCGCCGCGCTCTACCACCCGCTGCGCAGCGTGCTGGATGCGCTGCGCGGGGTGGATGGCTTCGTCTTCGCTCTGCTGTTTGTCGCCGCCGTGGGGCTTGGCCCCTTCGCGGGCATGCTGGGCGTGGCGCTGCATTCGGCGGGCTCGCTCGCCAAGCTCTGGTCCGAGGCGATGGAGAATGCCGACCCCCGCCCCTCCGAAGCCGTGCTGGCGGTCGGCGGCACGCGGCTGCATGTGGCGCTCTGCGCCCTGCTGCCGCAGACCCTGCCGCAGAATCTCGGCAGTCTGCTCTATGTGTGGGAGGCGAATATCCGCGCCTCCACCGTGCTCGGCCTAGTGGGGGCGGGCGGGCTTGGGCAGGAGTTGAAGAACGCGGTGGACCTGCTGGATTTCAACCGGGTGCTGGCCATCCTCATCGTCATCATCGCCCTCACCCTCACGGCCGACCGGATCAGCGGCGGGTTGCGGAGAAGCCTCACATGATTCCGCTCATCCGCCTCGATGCGCCGATGCTGGTCTTTGGCGGCCCCTATTCCAATCGGCAGGCGACCGAGGCCGTTCTGGCCGAGGCCGTGCTGCGCGGCATCACGGGGGACCGCATCCTCTGCACCGGCGATGTGGTCGCCTATGCCGCCGATGCCGCCGCCTGCTGCGAGCTGATGATGGCGAGCGGCGCGCTCGTGCTGATGGGCAATTGCGAGGAGAACCTGGCCGCCGAGAGCAAGGATTGCGGCTGCGGCTTCGAGGAGAACACGGCCTGTGACCTGCTCTCCCGCGCCTGGTATGCGCACGCCAACCGCCAGGTCAGCCCGCGCCACCGCGCCTGGATGGGCGGGCTGCCGCGCCAGCTGCACCTGGAATTGCCGGACCGCCGGCGGTTGGCGGTGGTGCATGGCGGCGCGAGTGAGATCAGCCGCTTCCTCTTCGCCTCCACGCCCGAGCCGGTGCTGCGGGAGGAACTGGCCGAGACCGCCTGCCAGGGCGTGATCGCCGGGCATTGCGGCATTCCCTTCGCCCGGCGTCTGGAGGGGGGCGGGCTCTGGCTCAATGCCGGGGCGGTGGGCATGCCGGCGAATGACGGCACGCCACGCGCCTGGTTTACGCTGCTGACGCCGGCCGCGCGCAGCCTGACGGTGGAGATCCTGCCGCTGGAATACGACCACCGCGCGGCCGCGGCCGCCATGCGCGCGGCTGGACTGCCGGAGGGCTATGCTTCAGGCCTGGAAACCGGCCTCTGGCCCTCCTGCGATGTGTTGCCGAGCGTGGAACTGGCCGCCCGCGCCCGTGCGCTGCCCCCTGTCCGGATGGTCTGGTAGTTCCGGGGTCTGGGGCCTTTTTCAACTTCTCCCAGCCGCCGCCATCGAAGCCCGCGCCGCCTCCTCCACTTCCAGCGGATCTTCCGGTGCGCTGCGCGGCACGCGGCGGAAGCTGGCGCGGCGGGCATCCCAGCCATAGGGGTCCGGGTGGGTCACCACCTGGCCCGTCGCGTCCGGCCAGGCGGTGAGATAGGCCAGCACCACCTGCACCTCCTGCAAGGGGTGGAGCTCCACGGTGCGGCCAGGGGCGATCTCGGCGCGCAGGGCCTCCTCGGGCATGTCCAGCACCCAGGCGCAGAGAGCATGGATCGCCTCCACCCGCACGCAGCCATGGGAGAGGCTGCGCTGCTCGCGCGCGAAGAGCGCCGGGCGGTTGGTGCCGTGCAGGAAGATGCCGTCGGAATCCAGCAGGCCGAGGCGCAGCGGTCCCAGCGGGTTGTTGGGTCCGGGCGGCTGGATCAGCCGGTTGCCCACGGCCTGGAAGCCGGCCGCCCCGCCGGCGCGGATTTCGCGCAGCAGGCTGGGTGGCACATGCCAGGGCGGGTTGCAGCGCACCGAGGTGCCGAAGGTCATCAGCTGCGGCGTGCGGTTGCGCGGCGTGCCGACGACCACGCGCGAGCGCAGGATTTCGCGCCCCGCCTCATAGGCCACCAGCTCGGCCGAGGCGATGTTCACGATGATCAGGCGCGGCGCGGTCCAGTCGATGTCGAGCTCACCCAGGCGCTCCATGGTCCGCTCCAGCGCCAGGGCGGCGCGGGGGTGGGGGACGGGCGCCGCGCAGCACCGCGGGCACGGGTTGCGCCCGCGCGGGCAGGGCCAGGGGCGCAAGCGCCGCACCGAGGAGCAGGCGACGTGTGGCGGAGAAGGTCATGGACATGGCGGCCCGATGGAGATTGCGCCATGATAGGGGCCAAGACCGCTGATCCCACAAGGGAAATCACGGATGCGCGGCCCTGTCGCGGGATGTGGCGCACAGCATGGCCGCGTGCCCTGCGGCCCCGGGCGTGCTAGGATTGGGCATAACCCGGAAGGACACGCCAAAATGGCCGATCTCGTTATCATTGCCTATGATTCCGTCGCGACGGCGCAGGCCGCGCGCGCGAAGCTCATCGAGCTGCAGGGCCGCTACCTCATCGAGCTGGGTGACGCCGTGGTGGCCGAGCGTGAGGCCGATGGCGGCGTGAAGCTGCACCAGCCGGTGAACCTGACCGCGGTCGGTGCGGCCTCCGGCGGCATGTGGGGCGCCTTGATCGGCATGCTCTTCCTCAACCCGATCCTGGGCGCGGCCGTGGGCGCGGGCGCCGGCGCGCTGAGCGGCAAGTTCACCGACCTCGGCATCAACGACCAGTTCATGAAGGACACGGCGGCCGCGCTGACGCCGGGCCAGGCCGCGCTCTGCGTGCTGGTCCGCAAGGTGACGGCCGACAAGGTCCTGCCGGAGATGGCGCAGTTCGGCGGCCATGTGATGCAGACCAGCCTGACAGCCGAGCAGGAAGCGAAGATGGAAGCCGCCCTCAAGGCCGGCTGAGCCTGCTTTGGCCCATGGCGGGTGGATCATGACCCGCCATGGAGGTCGCCGTCAGCGCCCCATTCTTTGGCGCCCCATTCTTTAGCGCCCCATTCTTTAGCGTGTGGGCGCGATGAAGCAGGGGCTGCGCCGCGCGAAGTCGCGCAGCGCCGGCGGCAGCGGCTGGTTCTGATCCCCCACGGAAAGCCGTGCCCGCCCCGCCGTGGTCCATTGCGCGGGCTGCACCTCGGGTTCGGCAAAGCTGCCGCTGATCCGCACCGGAGCCTCCAGCGTGATGTTCCCCGTGCCCGGGCGATGGCTGGCAAAGAGCAGGTCCAGCCGCTGGAGGTTCAGGTCGAAGGTCGCCGACCCACTGACCAGCGCATTGGGCGCGCGCAGCCTGAGCGGCGCGATTTCCCCCACGCCCGCCTCCATCTCCAGCACGGCCAGCGCACAGGAGAGGCGTGCCCGCCCGCGCGAGGCGCGCTGCAAGGGCCGCGCATCATTGGGCGGGCGGTCCATCACCTCGCGCGCGATGGTCCCGCCGGGAATGGCGAGCACGCCGAGCAGACCCGCCTCCCGCGCCATCTCATTCAGGCTCCGGCCACGGCCGACGACCAGGAAACGCCCCTCCATCCGCCCGGTGAGCGGAATCTCGGTGAGGCCGATGGCGCGGCGCAGCGTGTCGAGATCGGCCTCCGTCATGGCGACCTCGGCGGTGAGGCGGGCTTCCTCGCCAACCGGCTCAAGCTGGGCATTGGCAGAGAGGCGGGCGCCGAAGGCCTGCAGGACCAGGCTTTCCACAATCACCATCTCCGGCCGCAGCGCGACCGAAAGCCGCGCCTCCCGCGCCTCGATGCCGCCATAGAGCACCTCCCCCGCGCTCAGCCGGAGATCGATCAGCGGGACCCGCGCGCCGAGATGGGTCAGCGGCAAATCCACCTCCCCCTCCTCCTGTCCGGCCGCGCGCAGGACGCGGTTGAGATCAAGCCGGGTGATGGCGAGGTCCAGCGCGATGGTGTCGGGCTCGGCCAGCGGGGCCTCGGTCAATTGCAGCAGGCGCCCGGTGAAGGCGGCGCCGTCCATCTCGCCATAGGCGGCGGTGACGCGCCAGACGCGGCCCTGCCGGTCGAAGGTGCCGGCCAGCTCGATGGGCAGGCGCGGCACGCCCTGGCGGCTGCTGCCGCCCAGCGCCAGCAGCGCGTCCGGATTGGGCGCGCGCAGTTCGACCTGGCCTTGCACGCCGTCCAGGTTCAGCGGGTCCCGCGCCGAGCCGATGAAGGCGAGGCTCGTCTCCCCGGCCGTGGCGGTGATGTCGAGGCTGAAGGGGGTCGCCGCGTCGCGGAAGGTTCCGATGCTGTCGAGCGGGCCTTCCAGCGTGAGCGGCACGCCGTTGTACTGGCCCTGGGCGCGCAGCATGATCGGGGCGTAGAGGCCCTCCGCCATCAGGCTGGCGCTCTCAATGCGCGCGGGCAGGCTCAGACCGCCGGTCGTGCGGAAGAGGATGCCGGCGCGGGCGATGCGGATGGCATCGAATTGCGGAAAGCGGCTGCGGTCCGGCAGCAGGGCCGGCCCCTCGCGGCCCGTGCCGAAATGCCAGTTGGCGACGCGCTGCGCATTGCGCTCCAGGATCAGCGAGACGCCCTCGACGTGCAGATCCCGCAGGATGGGCTCGCCCCGCAGCAATTCCATCAGGTCGAGCTCGGCGGTGATGGTCTCGACGCGCAGCATGTCGGCCCGCGTGCCGCCCTCGACATTGGCGAGCTTCACGCCGCTCATGGCCAGGCGCAGGCGCTGCCCGGGGGTGACGCGCAAGCTCTCGATGGTTACCTGCCGGCCGAGCAGGGCGCTGGCCCGGTCCGCCGCCAATCCGGCCAGGTCCAGCTTTGGCAGCAGGAACCAGGCGCCGATAGGCAGGCTCAGCAGGAGGAACAGCAGCCCGGCCAGGGCGAACAGGGCTTTTCTCCCGCGGGAGATCGGGGGTTTGGCCGGCGGCTTGGCGTCGGGGGGGGGCTCGGCTTCGCTCATGGGGGCGCTATAGCCCGAAACGCGCCGGGGCGGGATGGCACGCCGGCGTCGATGCGCCACATTGGCATTGAACAGCCCGGAGGCCCCCATGGATATTGATTTCTTCCACCCCCCGGCCCCCGGCGAGGCCCGCCCCTTCACCCGCGCGGTGCGGGCGGGGGGGCTGGTCTATGTCTCCGGCCATTCGGCGCCGCATGACCCCGCGCGCGGCATCCATCGCGGCGCGACCCCGGCCGAGGAGGTGCGCAATGCGCTCGCTTTCATCGCGGGACTGCTGGAGGAGGCGGGCAGCAGTCTCGATCGTGTGGTGCAGGTGACCATGCTGATCACCGACCGCGCCGACTACGCCGCCTGCAACGCGGAATATGTGAAGCATTTTCCGAGCGGCCTGCCGGCACGCCACACCGCGCTGTTCGGCGTGCCGACCGAGGCGCGGGTGGGCTTTGCCTGCGTGGCGCTGTCGGGATGAATCTGCGCTACGGCATGGAGATCCGTGCCGCCACGCCCACCGAGGCGCCCGGGCTCGCCATCCTCCTCGCCGAGGCCGGGCTACGCCTGGACGCCAGGGAGCTGGCCGAGCGCCTGGCGAAGTTGCGCCAGGGGCCGGCCACGGCCCTGGTGGCGCTGCAATGGGGGCCGCCCAGCGGCCTGCTTCTGATGCATTGGTACCCAAGCCTGGAATCCGCCGCCCCCATGGCGCGGATCACCCTGCTGCTGGTGGCGGCGGAGCAGCGCCGCCTCGGCATCGGCCGGCTGCTGCTCAAGGCGGCGGCGCAGGCCGCGCGCGTGGCCGGCTGCGACCGCATGGAGATGGCCTCGCCGCCGGATGCGGCCGCGCTGGAAGCCTTCTGCCGCGCGACGGGCTTCGCCGAGGCGGGCAGCAGCTTCGTGCGGTCCTTGCGCAAGCAGGCTTAGCTCAGGGCTTGATACGGCCGACCACCGTCAGGCTCCCGGCTTGCAGCACGATGCCCTCGCCCGATGCGGGCACGATCCGCGTCAGCGCGGTGATGTTGACCTGGTGAGTGCTGACGAAGAGCGCGCCCGGCCCGCCCCAGCCCAGCAGCAGGCGGCGCGCGGCCTCGGTCTGGGCGGGGCCGGTGGAACGATCCGCGAAGAAGGAGTTGAAGGCCGGCTCCGACCGGCCGCGGCCGGGGAAGGCGAGTTCGGCGGTCTCCGTCGTGCGGCACCATTGTGAGGTGAGCACGGCGCCCACCGCCACGCCCCTGGCGCGCAGGGCCTCGCCGATGCGGATGGCCTGGGCGCGGCCCTCGGTGTCCAGGTTGCGCTGGGTGGCGCATTCGCCGAGGCGCATCCCGGCGGGATCGCCGCCGCCGGGCGCATGGGCGTGGCGGAACAGGACGATGCCGCCCTGGCGCAGCGCCTCCCAGGCGGCGTCCTCGGACGCGCGGGCCTGAAACGGGCAGAGAAGCGCGCCGAGCCCAAGGGCCAGGATACGGCGGGGAAAGGGGGTTCGTGGCGGCATGGGGGTTGAGCTGTGGTGCCTGGCCGGCGCCGCAAGAGCCCTCCCTGGCGCCGGAACGCCAAGGATGCAAAGCTTCGCGCCAGGGAGAACGCATCCATGGCCGAAGCCAGCCTCATCATCCGCGGCGGGACCCTCGTGGACGGCACGGGGGGCCAGCCGTTTGAAGCGGACCTCGTGGTGGCCCATGGCCGCATCGCCGCCATCGGCCGCAACCTGTCCGTCCCGCGCGGCACGCCCGAGCTCGATGCGCGCGGGCATCTGGTCACGCCGGGCTTCGTGGACATCCACACGCATTACGACGCCCAGGCGACCTGGACCTCGGAGATCCTGTCCTCCTCGCTGCATGGGGTGACGACGGCCCTGCTCGGCAATTGCGGCGTGGGCTTCGCGCCCTGCCGGCCGGAAAGCCGGGACATGCTGGTGAAGCTGATGGAGGGCGTGGAGGATCTGCCCGAAGTCGTGCTCACCGAGGGCCTGCCCTGGAACTGGGAAAGCTTCCCGGAATACCTGAACGCCCTGGAAGCCCGCCCCTACGACATGGACATCGCGACCCAGGTGCCGCACGCCGCGCTGCGCGTCCATGTGATGGGCCGCCGTGGCTTCGAGCGCGAGCCCGCCAACGCCGAGGATCGCGCCGAGATGGCGCGCCTCGCGCGGGAGGGGATCGCGGCGGGCGCGCTCGGCTTCTCCACCTCGCGGGCGATCGCCCACAAGACGCTGGCGGGCGAGCCCACGCCGACACTGGGTGCGGCCGAGATCGAGCTGGCCGAGATCGCCGCCGGGCTCGGGGGCGGCTGGATGCAGCTCATCTCCGATTTCGACGACCCTGCCGAGGAAGAATGGGAGCGGCTGATGCGCATCGCGCGCATCGCGAAGCGGCCCATGACCTTCTCGCTGCTGCAGCGCGAATCGCGCCCGGATTTCTGGCGCTGGATCCTGCAACAGGTGAGCGCCGCCAATGCCGGGGGCATCCAGGTGACCGGCCAGGTGATGGGCCGCCCCGTGGGCCTCATGTTCGGCTGGGAGCTTTCGCAGCACCCCTTCCTGACCCGCGCCGGCTTCCGCGAGGTGGCGCATCTCCCCATCACCGAGCGAGCGGCAGCCCTGCGTGATCCCGAGCGCCGCGCCCGTATCCTGGCCGAGCCCACCGAGCCGGCGCTGCAGGCGCGGCTGAACAACTACGCCCGCATCTACAAGCTGACGCCCGATTACGAACCGCCGCCCGAGGCCAGCGTGTTGGAACAGGCCAAGCGCCTGGGCCGTGACCCGGAGGACCTCTGCTACGACTGGATGCTGGAGGAAGACGGCCGCGCCATCCTGAACCGCCCGCTGCTGAACTACGCCGATGGCAACCTGGATGCGATCCGCGAGATGGTGACGCATCCGCACACGCTCATGGGCCTGGGCGATGGCGGCGCGCATGTGGGCTATATCTGCGATGCCTCGGCCCCCACGCATATGCTGACCCACTGGGCGCGGGACCGCGCGCGGGGCGGGCGGCTGCCGGTGGAATTCGTGGTGAAGCGCCTCGCCGCCGACAATGCGGGGGCACTCGGGCTGCATGATCGCGGCCGGCTCGCCGTGGGGCTGCGCGCCGACATCAATGTGGTGGATTTCGACAAGCTCGCCATCGAGCGCCCGAACATGCGCTACGACCTGCCGGCCGGCGGCAAGCGCCTGGTGCAGGGTGCGCGCGGCTACCGCGCGACCATCTGCGCGGGCGAGATCGTGCATGAACATGGCCAGGCCACGGGCGCCCTGCCCGGCCGGCTCATTCGCGGAGGGAAAGCATGACCCACGACATCGTCATTCGCGGCGGCACCATCCTCGATGGCACCGGCGCGCCAGGCTTCACCGGCGACGTTGCGATCCAGGGCGGCAAGATCGTCCAGGTCGGTGAAGTCACTGGCCAGGGCGCCGAGGAGATGGACGCGACCGGCCTGCTGGTGACACCCGGCTTCGTGGACATCCACACGCATTATGACGGCCAGGCCGTCTGGGACAGCCACCTCGCCCCCTCCGCCTGGCATGGTGTCACCACCGCGCTGATGGGCAATTGCGGCGTGGGCTTCGCGCCCTGCCGCGCGGAGGATCGCGAGACGCTGATTGCGCTCATGGAAGGTGTGGAGGACATCCCGGGCCCCGTGCTGCATGAGGGGCTGAACTGGTCCTGGGAGAGCTTCCCCGAATACCTCGACGCGCTGGAACGCAAGCCGCGCGACATCGATATCGGCGCCCTCCTGCCCCATGGCGCGCTGCGCGTGCATGTGATGGGAAGCCGCGCGCTCGAACTGGAGAACGCGACGGCCGATGAGATCGACCGCATGCGGGCGCTGACGGCCGAGGCCGCGGCCGCCGGCGCCTTTGGCGCGAGCACCAGCCGAACCATCAGCCACAAGACGCTCGCCGGCGACCCGACGCCGACGCTCAAGGCGCAGGAAGATGAATTGATCGGCCTCGCCGCTGGCCTCACCGAGGGTGGCGGCGGCTTGCTGGAAATGGTGTCCGACTGGAACACGCCGGACCCCGCCACGGAGTTCGCGATGGTGCGCCGCGTGGCCGTTGCCTCCGGCCGGCCCATCGTCTTCTCGCTGACCGCGCGGCATGACCGCACCGAGGCCTGGAAGGAACTCCTCGCCCTTTCGGATGACGCGGCGGAGAACGGGCTGGATATCCGCCCCGTCTTCCCGCCGCGGCCCATCGGCATCCTGCTGGGGCTGGTCGGCTCACAGAACCCCTTCTCCGGCTGCCCCTCCTACAAGGATGTGGCCCACCTGCCCCCGGCCCAGCGCGCCGCAGCGATGCGCGAGCCCGGGCTGCGCGCGCGCATCCTGAGCGAGGACCGGGTGGCGGGCTCCAACTTCCCGCTCATCACGCGGCTGCATTGGGCGCGCATGTTTCCCTTCGGCGCCCCGCCCGACTACGCGCCGCCGCGCGAGAAGAGCCTGGAGGCCCAGGCCGGGCGCGAAGGCCGCAAGCCCGAGGAGGTCGCCTACGACCTGCTGACCGAGGGCGAGGGCACCAACTTCATCTTCGCGCCACTGACGAACTTCGCCGACTACACGCTGGACGCCTCGGCCGAATGCCTGCGGCATCGCAACGCCATCATCGGGCTTTCGGATGGCGGGGCGCATGTCGGCTTCATCTCCGATGGCAGTTTCCCGACCTTCGTGCTGATGCATTGGGGCAAGCAGGGCTTCCCCATGGAGGAGTTGATCCGCCGCCAGACGAGCGACACCGCCCGCGCCATGGGCCTGACCGACCGCGGCGTGCTGGCGCCGGGCTACCTGGCCGACCTCAACCTGATCGCGGAGGGGGAGCTCGGCCTGCTGCCGCCGCAGATGGTGCATGACCTGCCGGCCGGCGGGCGGCGGCTGTTGCAGGCGCCCTCCGGCTATCGCGCCACCATCAAGCGCGGCGTCGTCACCTATCGCAATGGCGTCGAGACGGGCGCCCTGCCCGGCAAGCTGCTGCGGCGGGGTGCGTGATGCGCTGGCTGGCGCTGTTCCTGGGGCTGCTGGCGGGGCCGGCGCTGGCGCAGACGCGCCCCGTCACGCTCATCGTCCCCTTCGCCGCGGGCGGTGCGACCGACGCCATCGCCCGCCTGGTGGGCGAGCATATGGGCCGCACCCTGGGCCAGGTGGTGGTGGTCGAGAATGTGGCCGGCGCGGGCGGGACCATCGGCTCGGAGCGCGTGGCCAATTCGCTGCCGGATGGCCAGACCATCCTGATCAACCAGCTCGCCCTGCTGGCGGCCCCGGGCCTGATCCCGAACCTGCGCTTCGACACGCGCACCGCCTTCGCGCCCGTGGGCCTGGTGAACACCGGCCCCACCGTGCTCTCGGCGCGGCGCGGGCTGGATCAGCCGCTCGCCTGGCTGCGCGCTCAGGGCGAACGCGCCAACATCGGCCATGGCGGCCTCGGCACCAGCGGGCATCTCTGCGCCTTGCAGGTGGCGCAGGCGCTGGGCATCCAGCCGACGCTCGTGACCTATCGCGGCGGCGGTCCCGCCATGAACGACCTCGTCGCCGGCAGCATCGACCTGCTGTGTGATCAATCCACCAACGCCATTCCGCAGCTCACGGCCGGCACCATCCAGGGCGTGCTCGTCACCTCAGCGGCGCGGCTGGCCCCGATCCCGAACGTTCCGACCTCGGCCGAGGCGGGGGTGCCGGCGGTCAACCTGCATGTCTGGCACGGGCTCTATGTGGCGCGCGGTACACCGCCCGAGGTGATCAACCGGCTGAACGCGGCACTCCGCGCCGCGGTGGCGGACCCCGCCATCGTTGCCCGCTTCGCGCAGCTGGGCACCACACCCTTCCCGCCCGGGGACCAGACGCCGGAACGCCATGCCGATTTCTTCGCCGCCGAGCTGGAGCGGATCACCCGGCTGCTGGCCGATGCCGGCGTGAAGCCCTAGCCCTGCGGCGCCTTCAGCGCGGCGATCTCGGCTTCCAGCGCCGCCACGCGGAGTTCCAGCGCCTCGGCATGGGCGCGGGCGCGGCGGGCCACTTCCATGGCGGCGTCCAAATCCTCGGCGCGGGCCAGTTCCAGCTTGCGCACGATCGCCTCGGCCTGGGCGCGGGCCATGGCTTCCATCTCGGCGCGCAGCCCCGCAAAGACGGAGAAGGCGCCCCCGGCCATCCCGGCCAGGTCATCCAGCCGTTGCCGGCCATCCTTGCGCATCGAAACCCCTCCTTGCTGCGGCGTGGCGGGCGTTCTAACCCGCATCCATGATCCTCGTCACCGGCGGCGCCGGCTTCATCGGTTCGAACCTTGTCGCAGCTCTCACCGCCCGTGGCGAGGAGGTGGTGGTGCTGGACTGGCTCGGCAAGGACGAGAAGTGGCGCAACCTGGAAGGCGCGATCCTCGCCGGCCTCCTGCCGCCGTCCGAGCTGGATGCGGCGCTGGCGAGGCGCCCGCGCGCCGTGGTCCATATGGGCGCGATCAGCGCCACCACTGAGACGGATGGTGACCTCGTCGCCGCGTCCAACCTCACCCTCTCGCTCAGGCTGTGGGACTGGTGCGCGGCCCACGGCGTGCCGTTCATCTATGCCTCCTCTGCCGCCACCTATGGCGATGGCGACCAGGGCTTCGAGGATGGTGAGACGCCGGAGGAGCTGGCACGCCTCAAGCCGCTGAACCTCTATGGCTGGTCCAAGCACGCCTTCGACCGGCGCGTGGCGCAGATGCTGGCTTTGGGCCGCGCCAAGCCACCACAATGGGCCGGCCTGAAATTCTTCAACGTCTATGGCCCGCGCGAGGGCCATAAGGGCCGCATGGCCAGCGTGGCGCTGCACAAGTATCGCGAGATCCTGACCGGCGCCCCCGCGCGCCTCTTCGCCTCGGACCGCCCGGGCATCGCGGACGGCATGCAGAGCCGCGACTTCGTCAATGTGGGCGACTGCGTGCGGGTGATGCTGTGGCTGCTCGACAATCCCGGCGTCTCGGGGCTGTTCAATTGCGGCAGCGGGCAGGCGCGCAGCTTCCTCGACCTCACGCGCGCCGTCTTCGCCGCACTCGGCCTGCCCGAGCGGATCGAATTCATGCCCATGCCGGCCGACCTAGCCGGCAAGTACCAGTATTTCACCGAGGCGCCGATGGCGAAGCTGCGCCAGGCCGGCTACCCGCATCCGCCCACCTCGCTGGAAGAAGGTGTGGCGGAATACGTGAACTGGCTGCGCGCGTCGTCGGACGGCTGATTCACGCCTGCGGCGACCAGACGTCAGCGCCCCTTGAACACCGGCTTGCGCTTCTCGTTGAAGCTCGCGATGCCCTCATGCCGGTCCTCGGTGCCGACCAGGCGGTTATAGGCCTCGATCTCGAAGCGGAAGCCGGTCCGCAGATCCATCTGCAGGCCGTAATGGATGCTCTTCTTGGCCTGGCGTACCGAGAGCGGCGCGTTGTCGGCGATGCGCTGCGCCGTCTCCAGCGCGGCGGGCAGCAGGGCCTCGGCCGGGTACACGGCGTTGAGGATGCCCCAGTCCAGCGCCTGCTGCGCCGTGAAGGGCCGCCCAGTGAGGATGATTTCCTTCGCGCGCCGCTCGCCCACCGCGCGGGGCAGGTTTTGTGTGCCGCCCGCGCCGGGCATGATGCCGATGGTGACTTCCGTCAGCGCGAAGCGAGCGCCCTCCGCGCCGTAGGCAAAGTCTGACGCCAGCACCATCTCGAGCCCACCCGCATAGGCATGGCCGTTCACCGCCGCGATGACAGGAATGGGGCAATCCATCAGCGCCCAATAGGCGCGTTCGAAGATCTCATGCTGCGCCTGCCACTGGGCGTCGGTCATGCCCAGCCGCTCCTTCAGGTCGCCGCCGGCGCAGAATGCGCGCCCGCCCGTCGCGGTGAAGACGACGCAGCGGATGCCGCGCGCATCCTCGGTCAGCGCGGTCCAGAGTGCCAGCAGGTCCCGCCCCATCTGCGTGTTCAGCGCATTGGCGACCTCGGGGCGGTTCAGCCGGATGGTGAGCAGATGCGGCGCGGGCTCCTCCAGCGCCAGGGTCTCGAATTGCATGCGGCTTGTCCCTCTCTCGCTCCGCGCATTTGGCGACGCGCGAAGGCCCTTGCGCAAGCCAGTGCCCCGCCGCTATGCGCGGATGACATTCGGGAGAGAAACACATGATCCAGCGTCGCGCGGCCCTCGCCGCCCCATTCATCCTCGCCGCCGCTTCAGCCTCGGCGCAGGCGCCCTGGCCCAACCGTTCCGTGCGCGTGGTGGTGCCCTGGCCGCCCGGCCAGGCGACCGACCTCGCCGCCCGCATCACCGCCCAGCGCCTGACCGAGACGCTCGGCCAGCCCTTCGTGGCCGAGAACCGCGCGGGTGCGGGCGGCATGATCGGCACCGACCAGGTGGCGAAGGCCGCCCCCGATGGCTACACGCTGCTGGCCGGCTCCACTGGGCCCATCGTGACCTCGCCGCTCGTGCAGCGCACCGCCTACAATGCCGAGCGCGACTTCGCGCCCATCTCCATCACCGGCATGTCGCCCTATCTGCTGGTGGTGCCGCCGAACTTCCCGGCCCGCACGGCCGAGGAATTCGTGGCCCTGCTGCGCGCCCGCCCGGGGCATTACAGCTTCTCCTCCTCCGGGACCGGCGCCACGGCGCATGTGGTGGCCGCGTGGTTCCACGCGCTTGCCAATGTCGATGTGGTGCATGTGCCCTTCGCCGGCAGCGGCCCCGCGCTGACCGCGGTGGTGGGCGGCCATGTGAACTACTCGGTCGAGACGCTGGCCGCGACCGGCCCGCTCATCCGCAATGGCAGCCTGCGGGCGCTTGGCATCTCCTTCAAGGCGGGCTCCACCCTGGTGCCGGACGTGCCGCCGCTGGCGCGCCTGCCGGGCATGCAGGATTACGACGCCGGCGCCTGGATCGGCCTAATGGCGCCGGCCGGCACGCCGCGCCCGATCATTGATCGCATCGACGCCGAGATCGGCCGCGCCATGCAGGCCGGCGACATGCGCGAGCGCCTGATCACCGCGGGTCTCGAGCCGGTCTATCACGGCCCGGATGGGATGCTTGAATACATCGCCAACCAGCGCCGCGGCTTCGCCACCGCCATCCGCGCCGCCAATATCCGCATCGAGGGTTGAGATGATCCTGCGCCGCGGCCTGCTGGCCACGCCTTTCATCCTGGGTGCGACGGGCGCTTCCGCGCAGGCCACCTATCCCAACCGTCCGGTCCGCGTGATCATCCCCTGGCCGCCCGGCCAGGCGACCGACCTCGCCGCCCGCGTCATGGCGCAGCGCCTGACGGAAACGCTGGGCCAGCCCTTCGTGGCCGAGAACCGCGCGGGCGCGGGTGGGATGATCGGCACGGACCAGGTGGCGAAGGCCACGCCCGATGGCTACACGCTGCTCGCGGCCTCGACCGGGCCCATCGTCACCTCGCCGCTCGTGCAGCGCACGCCTTTCAATGCCGAGCGGGACTTCGCGCCCATCGCCATCACGGGCATCGCGCCGCTCGTGCTCGTCGTGCCGCCGAACTTTCCCGCGCAGACGGCGGCCGAGTTCATCGCCCTGCTGAAGGCCAATCCGGGGCGCTACACCTTCTCCTCCTCCGGCACTGGAGCAACCGCGCATATCATCGCCTCCTGGTTCCATGCGCTGGCGGGTGTGGATGTCGTGCATGTGCCCTTCGCCGGCAGCGCGCCGGCGCTGACGGCCGTGATGGGCGGGCATGTGAACTATTCGATCGAGACGGTGGCCGCGGCCGGGGCCGCCATGCGCAACGGGCAGCTCCGCGCGCTCGGCATCTCCTTCCGCAATGGTTCCTCGCTGGCGCCGGGCGTGCCGCCGCTGGCCGCCCTGCCCGGCCTCTCCGCCTTCGATGGCGGCGCCTGGATCGGCCTGATGGCGCCCGCCGGCACGCCCGCCAGCGTGATCGAGCGCATTGACGGCGAGGTGGGCCGCGCCATGCAACTGCCCGAGATCCGTGAGCGCGTGGCCGCCTCGGGCCTCGAGCCCGACTACCGCAACGCCAGCGCCATGGCGACCTACATCACCACCCAGCGCGCCGCCTTCGCCGAGGCGATCCGCGTCGCGAATATCCGCATCGAGGGCTGATTCCGCCCCCCGCTTGCGCGCAGCGCCGCCCCGGCGAAAACTGCGCGCAACGCGAGGGAGGAAGCCATGCTGCAACGTCGCCTGTTCCTGGGGCTCGGCCTCGCCGGGCTGCTGCCGGCCGCGCCGCGCGCGGCCAACGCGCTCCAGGTGATGACATCCGGTGCCTTCACCGCGCCGCTCGAAATCCTCGCCCCCCGCTTCACGGCCGAGACCGGGCACCAGATCGCCCTTGTGCGCGGCGCCTCGATGGGGGCGGCACCCGATGCGCTGCCGAACCGCCTGGCACGCGGCGAGGCGGCAGATGTCGTCATCCTCGCCCGCGGCTCGCTCGATGGGCTTGTGCGCGCGGGCCTCGTGCGCGCGGGCAGTGAGCGGGACCTGGTGCATTCGGCCATCGCCATGGCGGTGCGCGCGGGCACGCCGCATCCGCGCATCGGCACGTTGGAGGAGTTCCGCCAGGCGCTGCTGAACGCCGCCAGCATCGGCTATTCCTCGAGTGCCAGCGGTGTCTATCTCTCGACCGAACTCTTCGCACGCCTGGGCATCGCCGAGCAGATGCAGGGCAAGGCCCGCCAATTCCCGCGCTGGGTGGGCCGCGAGGTCGCGAACGGCGTGGTGGAGGTCGGCTTCCAGCAGGTCAGCGAGTTGCTGCCCATCCCGGGGATCGAGATCGTGGGGCCGCTGCCCGCACCCATCCAGCGCGTCACCACCTTCTCGGCCGGGATCGGCACGCGGGCGGAACAGCCGGAGGCAGGGCTGGCGCTGATCCGCTTCCTGGCCTCGCCGGCCGCGCAGGAGGTGATCCGCGCAGCCGGGCTCGACCCGGCCTGAGGGGCGCATCCGGCGGGCCGCCGGCCGGCCTCACACCAGCGGATTGCCCGCGGCGATCAGCCGCTGCACCAGCATGCGCTGGGCCGCCCCCTCGCCTCGCGTCAGGCCGGGTTCCAGACCATCCAGCACCCGGATGCCAGCGGCCAACGCCGCGTCCAGCGCGGCGCCGGCGGGTGCGACCAGCACATCGCCCGGCACCATGATGGCCGGTCCCTCGGCCGGGGGCGTGGCCGGCAGGCCGAGGCGTGGCCAGGCCCAGCCATGCGCCGTGACCCAGCCCCGTGGCGTCAGGCGGCAGGGTTCGGGGCGCAGTACGCCCAGCCCCTCGCGCAGCAGGGTGAGGATGCCGGGCTCCATCGCCGCAAGATCCACATCAAGCCAGAGGCGCGGCTGGCGGGGTGCGGGAAAGCTGGCCGCCAGCGCCTCGCCGGCGGCGCCGGCCTCGCGCGCCGTCAGCGGCAGGTCCCGGGTGATGGCCAGCATGGCGGCCAGCCCCGCCTGCCGCCCGGCGCCATAGGCCTCCTCCAGCACGCGCGCATAGGTGGCGGCGATGCGCGGCGGGTTGAGCTCCCGCCGCGCCCATTCGCTCGCCTGCCGGCCCATGGTGGCGCGCATGGCCGCATCCCGGCCCATTTCGAGCAGGGCAGCCGAGAGATCGGCAAGCTCCGCCGCCTCGGGGATGAGGCGGCAGCCGGAGGCCTCCATCTCGGGCATGGAGCCATGGCGATTGGCGATCAGCGGCAGACCCGCCATCAGCACATCCTTGGCGGCGGCCGAGGTCTCGCCCCGGCTGCCGCTGCGCAATTGCACCGCGATGTCGCTCGCTGCAAGCCACAGGCGGTAGAGGTCGGGCGGCACACGGCCCGTCAGGGTGACGCGGCCGCCGAGCCCCATCCGCTCGGCCTCGGCCTCCAGCAGGGCGGCGCCGCCATGCGCCTCGCCCACGAAGACCAGCCGCGCCGCGCCGGATTGCCGGGCGAGCAGGGCGAAGGCGGCCAGCACGCGCTCGGGCAGCTTCTGCGGCGTGATGATGCCGAAGGAGGTCACCACCAGCGCCGCCTCCGACAGGCCCAGCGCCGCCCGGGCCGCCTCGCGCGGTGGCAGGGGCACGGGCTGGCGCATGAGGGGCAGGATCACGGTATGGGTGAGCGCCGCCACGCCATACTCGATCTCCAGCAGCCAGCGGGCATGGCCGGAATGCACCACCACGCCCAGCGCCTCGGCCAGGGGGCCGGCCGCCCCGGCCAATTCGCGCTGGCTGAAAATCGTGTGGTAGCCCTCCTCCCGCACCAGGCGGGTCGCGCGCGGCTCGGGCGGGTCGGCGCGCAGGTCCAGCCAGTTGCGCAGGTCGGTGATGGCGGATTCATGCAGCGTGACCACGCCGGGGATGCGCGGCAGCAGCTCCGTCAGGGCGCGCGCATGCATGGGGTTGTTGCCGATCTGGTAGAGCACGCGGTCGAAGCGGCCGCCCTCCACCGCGAAATCCTCCTCGCTCATCCAGGGCAGGCGGCCGGCCAGGGCGCCCTCGGGCGGGGCGGCGCTGACCAGCGTCACGGCGTAATGCGCGGCCAGTTCGGGCGCGAGTTCGGCCGCGTAGTCGGCGATGCCGCTCGGCGTCGGCGGCAGGGGCGAGACGAGGGCCAGGCTCAGCCGCCGGCGCGGGCGGGGCCAGGGCTTGCCGGGGGCGGGGGGGATGCGCGGGGGAAGGCGCTCGAAGGTGGCCCAGGCCTCCGCCGCCACGCGGTCCCAGCTGAATTCGCGCGCCCGGCGCCGGCCATAGGCGGCGAGGTCGGCGCGCAGGTCGGGCGCCTCCAGCAGGCGCTGCATCAGGCCGGTCAGCGCCTGTGCATCACGCGGGTCGAACAGCGCATCGGCGCGGCTCATCACCTCCGGCAGGGCGGAGCTGTTGCTGGCGATGCAGGGGGCGCCGCAGGCCATGGCCTCCAGCAGCGGCAGGCCGAACCCCTCGGCCAGCGAGGGCATGACGAAGAGGCCGCAGCTGGCGTAGAGCCCGGGCAGGTCCTCCTCCGGGATGAAGGGCAGGCAGACCAGCTCCTCATCGGTGAGGCCCGCGGCGCGGCCCTGCTCGCGCAGATAGGCCGGGTTCACATGGCCGATGGCCAGGCGGTGGCGGGCGCGCAGCGCGGGCGGCAGGGCGGCATGGGCGCGCAGCAGCAGCCCCTCATTCTTGCGGAAATCCCCGGCCCCCAGGTAGAGCAGGAAGCCCTCGCTCAGCCCGTAGCGGCCGAGCAGCGCGGCCTGCGCCGCCTCATCCAGCTGGGGCGGGGCGAAGCCGGGCGAGACGCCGCCGCCCACCACCACCACCCGGTTCGGCGGCACGGGCAGGTGGCGCAGCACCTCGGCCCGCGTGGCCTCCGAATTGGCCAGCAGCGGCGTGCAGGCGGCCAGCTCATCGAGGCAGCGGCCATACCAGGGCAGCAGCCCCGCCTCGCGCCAATGCCCGTCCAGGTAAAGCTCCCGCAGGGTCATCGGGATCAGGTCATGCACCGTGGCCGCGATGGGCGGGCGCTCCAGCTCGGCCGGCCAGGTGGTGACGGCGTCATGCCGCAGCCCCTCGAAGACCGATCCGATATGCAGCAGGTCCGGCGCCACCTGGGTGATGGCCTGGGCGCGGAGATGCTCGGCAAAGCGGCGCAAGGGCGTCTGGGGGGCGCCGTGGGCGGCGCAGCCCTCGGGCGCGGTCCAGCGGTGGATGGCGCCGAGCCCGATCAGCGGGGCGAATTCGTGGGACAGCCAGGTGGCGGAATCGCCCAGGTGCGCATTGAGCAGCACATGCACCTCATGCCCGCCCCTTCCCCGCGCCAGGGCGCGCGCCAGCTCCAGGCTATAGCGGCCGAGACCCGCCGCGCGGGAGGCCCCCTGCACCCCCTGCAAATCCAGCAACAGCCGCATGGATCAGCCCTTGCGCGTCACGGCCAGGCGCAGGGCGGCGCGGCCGGCCTCTCCCCCGGGCAGCGGCGGCAGGGGTTCGGTCGTCTCGGCGCGCAGCCGGGCCTCGATGGCGAAGAGCCGCGCAGGGGTCAGGGCGCGGGCATCGCCACCATGCGGCAGCATCAGCGCCTCGATCATCGCAAGGCGCGAGGCGACATCGGCTTCGGCCGCCCATTGCAGCGCCGCGAGGCGCAGCGGCGGCACGCTGCGATCGGCCATGTCGAGCGCGATCTCGGCCCAGCCCGCCTCATCAGTGGTGAGGCTGAGCGGCAGCACCAGCGCGCCGCCCGCCTCGGGCAGCGGGGTGCGGCCGCCCGGGTGGCGCAATTCGCCGGCCGCACCGGGGCGCAGATGCAGGTGCAGCAGGATGCGCAGCGCGCCCACCGCCGCCTCCGGCACGCGGAAGCGCAGCACGGCATCCGGCGCCTGGGCCGCCACGCCATGCGCATCGGCCGATTGGCTCCAGCCCTCGGCCAGCAGGCTCAGCCAATCCTGGTCGGTGGCGCCGGCGCCAAACAGGATGGCATGGCCCGGTGTCAGCGGGCGGTCCTGCCGGGCCGCGGCAGTGACCTCGGCCAGGGCGACGCGGATGGGCCGGCGCTCGCCCTGGGGAGGCGGGTCGTGCGGGCCATCCAGCACCACGCGCAGCCGCGCCCGCCCGGCCGGCAGGTCGAGCGCCAGCAGGGCAGGCTGGCCGGGCTCCAGCGGCGCCCATTGCAGCGGCGCATCGCCGAGCGCCAGGCCCACGCGATTCTCCGAAGCCCAGGGCACCGTCTGGAAGCGGAACCAGGCGCGCAGCGGCGCGGCGCATTCGAGCTCCAGCGTGCCGGAGGGGCCGATCAGCCAGGCGCCCGGCGGCTCCGGCGGCTCGAAGCCGGCGCCCAGCACCATGCCCAGGCCCAAGGGGTCGGTGCCCTTGCCCTCGGTCGAGAAGCTGATGGACTGGCCCGGGGCCAGGCGCGGTGCCTCGGGCATGGGGCGCTGCGGCGGGGGGGCTGCCAGGCAATCCGCCACCTCGGCCAGGAAATGCCGCGTCACATCGGGCCAGCCACGCGGCGTGAATTCCGCGCGCAACCGCGCCTCGGCGGCGGCCAGCGCGACGCGGTCAGTTACGAAATGGCGCACGCGCGCGGCGATGTCGCGCGGGCTATAGGCGTCGATCGGCTCGGCGAAGCCGCCCGCGGCCTCGGGTGTGGCGCCTTCCATGGCGGCGAGGCAGAGCTTGCCCAGCGCCAGCGATTCACCCACCGGCAGCCCCCAGCCCTCGGTGAAGGAGGGGAAGATGGTAAAGAGGCAGCCGCGATAAAGCCCCTCCAGCTCGGGGTCGGAGACGCCGTGGACGAGGCGGATGCGCCCCTCCAGGAAGCGGGTGGATTCCAGCTGGGCCATCAGGTCATCCACCCGCCAGCCCGGCCGGCCGACGAGGATGAGGGGCGGCAGCTCCAGCCCTTCCTGCAGCAGGATCTGCCAGGCCTGGAACAGGGCCAGGTGGTTCTTCCGGGATTCGATCGTGCCGACGCAGAGCACATAGTCCTGGCCGCGCAGTTCCTCGATCGCCGCCGGGAAGGCGTCGGCATCGGGCTTGTCGGGCGGGCTGATCCGGTGCGCCAGCGGCATGGGGCGGATCGGGATGGGCGGCGCTTCCAGCGCGGCCCATTGGCGGCCCAGCTCGGCCGCCGTGAATTCGGAAATGGTGAGGGCAAAATCCCAGAGCCCCGCCCCCTCGGCCAGGCCCTGGCGGAAGGCCTTCACCGTGCCCTCGCTGGTGTGCTGGGGATGGGTCAGGGGGATCAGGTCATAGATCAGCACGCCGATGCGCAGGCCCGCGGCCCGCAGCCGGGCCAGCGCCGCCGGCACCCCCGCCCAGAACCAGAAGGCGCCGAGCACGAGAAACAGCCGCGCCGAGGGGAGATGCGTCACCAAAGCGCGGTCCATGGCGCCGGCCACCAGCGCCCGGGCGCGCGGCAAATGATGCGGCTCATGCAGGCAATAGGCGATGATGGTCGCCATGTCCTGCGGCGCCAGCGTCCAGAGCGGGCCGAAGCGCTCCGCCAGGAAGACGAAGCGCGCCTGCTCCGCGGCCTGGGGATCGGCCAGGATGCCTTCGGCCAGGCCCAGCTGGACACGCTGGATGCCGGTGGCGCGGCCGGTCTCGTGCAGCATCGTCAGCAGGTCGGTCACGTCGTAGAGGTTGGGCCCGCCGGGCGTGCCCTCCTCCGGCGGAATCCCGCCGGCACGGCGCACGGCCTGCCAGCTCCGCCGCTCCGGCTGCAACCGATAGGCCTCCAGCGCGGCGGCAATCGCGGCCTGGCGCTTGCCCAATTGCAACAAGGCCGTCGAATGGGCGCAATGCGCGGCCGGGTCGTCCGGCGCGCGGGCGAGTTCCTGCTCGACCTGCTGCAACCGTTGCAGCCCCTCGCGCTCCCGCTCGGACATCTGCCGGGGGGAGACGCCCTGCGGCCGGGGCCGGACCTCGATGCCGGCCAGCGCGGCCAATTCCTCGGCCGCGCGGTTGACCGGGGCCAACTGGTCGGAGAGCGCATAGGCCGCCGCCGCCTCATCCAGGCGTCCCTGCAATTTCAGCGCATGGCCCAGCAGGAGGGGGATGTCATGGTCGCGGGGCGAGAGACCCTGGGCGTGGCGATAGGCCTTCTCGGCCGCGGGCAGATCGCCCGATTCCTTCAGCGCATTGCCCCATTGCACCCAGATGGCGGCGTCATCCGGACGCAGCCCCAGGTAGCGCTCGTAGTGGCCCGCGGCCTCGGGCCAGTTGCGCTGGTCCCGCGCGGTGTTGCCGGCGTGATAGGCCGAGATGGCGGCGGCTTGCGCAACCTTTCGCTCGCGTTCCGCCCGGCGCGCGGCTCTCCAGCGGATCAGCAGGGCGAGTGGGTTCAAGGTTGCGCTCCGGGGATCATTTCCCTTCCCCCGGAGTGCCCTGTCCCGTCAAGCGTCACCGCTTATCCGCGGCGGTTCACCAGCGCGTCGTAATCCTTCATCAGCGTCTCGGTGATGGTGCCCGGCGTGAAGTCGCGGCTGCCGATGCGCCGCACCGGCGTCACCTCGGCCGCCGTGCCCGCGAGGAAGACCTCGGTGGCATTGGCGAGTTCGTCCGGGTGGATCACGCGCTCCACCACCTTCATCTGGCGCTTCTCGGCCAGGCTCATCACGGTGCGGCGGGTGATGCCGTCCAGGAAGCAGGTGGGCTTGGGCGTATGGACCTCGCCATCCATCACGAAGAAGGCATTGGCGCCGGTGGCCTCGGCCAGGTCCCCCTTCCAGTCCAGCATCATGGCGTCGTCGGCGCCTTCATCCATGGCGGCCTCCTTGCTCATGGTGCCGATCATGTAGAGGCCGGCGGCCTTGCTCGCGGTGGGCGCGGTCTCGGGATGCGGGCGGCGCCACTTGGCCATGGCGAGGTTCACGCCCGTCATGCGCTGCTCCACGCCGAAATAGGCGCCCCATTCCCAGACGGCGATGGCCAGCTGCACCTTGGTGGCGCGGGCGGCGACCCCCATCTCCTCGGAGCCGCGCCAGGCGATGGGGCGGACATAGGCGTTGGTCAGGCCATTGCGGCGGATGGTCTCGTTGCAGGCATCGTCGATCTGCTGCGCGGTGTAGGGGATCTCGAAGCCCAGGATGCGGCCGGACTGGATCAGCCGCTCGGTGTGCTCGCGCAGCTTGAAGATTTCGCCGGCGTAGCAGCGTTCGCCCTCGAAGACGGCCGAGGCATAATGCAGACCATGAGAGAGGACGTGCAGCTTGGAGTCGCGCCAGGGGCGGAACTCGCCATTCCACCAGATCACGCCGTCACGATCGTCGAAGGGAACCAGGGCCATGTGTCCTCCATTGCGCCGATTGAGACCCGAACGGAATGCCGGGAGACGGATTGGCGCATCATCCTGTCGCGTTGCCCGTTCTTTGTAGAATGACTGGAAAAAATGTGTCAATGAAGCTGACCGAAAACGGAAACATGGCTGCCATGCCGGAATCACCGAAGCCCGCGTCCTTCAAACCGGACCTGGCCCGTGCCCCCAACGCCGCGGCACCGGGTGGCACGCGCAGCCTGCTCTTCCTGCGCGAGGAGGAGCTGCGCCTCGCGCAGGACCTGCTGTATTTCGGTTACCGCGACTTCACCGCCGGGGCGGACCGCATCCTCGCCACGCTGGAAATGGGGCGCGCGCATCACCGCGTGCTGCATTTCGTCGGCCGCGCGCCGGGCATCAAGGTGGGCGAATTGCTCGCCATCCTGGACATCACCAAGCAGTCGCTCGGCCGCGTGCTGCAGCCGATGATCGAGCAGGGCTATGTGCGGCAATCGCCCGGCCTGACCGACAAGCGCCAGCGCCTGCTGAGCCTGACCGAACAGGGCATGGCGCTGGAGCGGCGCCTCTTCGACGCCCAGCGCGAATGGGTGCTGCGCGCCTATCGCGAGGCCGGCCCCCAGGCGGTGGAGGGCTTCCGCCAGGTGATGCGCGGGCTGATGGGCGCCGACGCCCGGCAGCAGTTCGAGGCGCTGGAGCGCGCCGCCGCCCCCGGCCGCACCACCCCCGCCTTCTCCCCCAATCCTGGCGCCCGCCCCGAGACCCGAGGAGGCTGAACATGGCCGAGATGAGTGCCGAAATCCTGGTGGTGGATGATGACGCACGGCTGCGCGCGCTGCTCCAGCGCTTCCTGACCGAGCAGGGCCACCGCGTCGCCGTCGCGGCCGACGCCGCCGAGGCGCGCGCCGCAATCGACGCCATGGCCTTCGACCTGCTGGTGCTGGACGTGATGATGCCTGGCGAGACCGGCCTGCAGCTGGCCGAGCATCTGCGCGCCGACGGGCATGAGACGCCCATCCTCATGCTCACCGCCCGCGGCGACCCCGATGACCGCGTGGCCGGCTTCGAGCATGGCGCGGATGACTACCTGGCCAAGCCCTTCGATCCGCGCGAATTGGCGCTGCGCATCCGCACCATCCTGCGCCGCGTGACCCGCCCTGCCCCGCCAGCCGCCCTGCCGGAGGGCCCGATGCAGCTGGGAAGCCGCTGGTTCGACGCCGAGCGCTGCGAGCTGCGCGGCCCCGACGGCACCCAGCGCCTGACGGGCGGCGAGGCCGCGCTGCTCACCGCGCTGGCCCGCCGCGCGGGCGAGGTGCTCTCGCGCGAGGAGATCGCCGTGGCGCTCGGCACGCCCGAGGCGGGCGAGCGCAGCGTGGATGTGCAGGTGACGCGGCTGCGCCGGAAGATCGAGACCGACCCGCGCGAGCCGCGCTTCCTGCACACCATCCGCCACAAGGGCTATGTGCTGAGGCCCGGCCCATGAGGCAGAGACCTTGAAGCGGCCCGAAAAGCCGGTGCTGCGCCGCGCCGGCTGGCTGGCGCCGCGCGGGCTGCTGGCCCGCACGCTGCTGATCATGCTGCTGCCGCTGATCGTGGTGCAGGGCGTGGCCTTGCAGCTTTTCTATGGTGGGCATCTCGACGTCATCTCGCGCCGGCTTTCGGCCGGGCTTGCGGGGGATGTCGCCTTCGTCGCGCATCTGGTGGACCACGCGCCCGATGCTGCCCGCGCGCAAATCCTGCGCGAGGGGAATTGGCGCCTTGGCCTCTCACTGGGCTTCCAGCCGGGCGAGCAACTCGGCACGCCGCCCGCGCGCGCGGCCTGGATGCCCTTCCTGCCGCTGGAAGAAGACCTCGACCACGCCCTGCGCGAGCGGATGAACTTCGCCTTCGACGCCGATTGGCACAGCGACCCCCAGGCCATCGTCATCCGCGTGCAGACGACGACGGGGCTGCTCTCGGTGGAGGCGCCGCGCAAGCGGCTGTTCAGCACCACGCTCTATGTCTTCGTGGTCTGGCTGGTGGGCTCGGCCTTCCTGCTCGCCATCATCGCCATCCTCTTCATGAAGAACCAGGTGCGCGCCATCCGGCGCCTGGCGGAGGCCGCCGAATCCTTCGGCCTGGGGCGCGACACGGCGCCCATCAAGCCCGAGGGCGCGCGCGAGGTGCGCCAGGCGGCGTTGGCCTTCAACGCCATGCAGGGCCGCATCCTGCGCTTCGTGAACCAGCGCACCGAGATGCTGGCCGGCATCAGCCATGATCTGCGCACGCCACTCACGCGCATGCGGCTGGCCATCGCCATGTTGCCGCGCTCGGCCGAGACGGCGGAGGATCTGGAGGCGCTCAACCAGGACCTCGAGGAGATGGAGCGCATGGTCGAGACCTATCTCGCCTTCGCGCGCGGCGAAGGGATCGAGGCGCCCCGCCCCTCGGACCTCGTGGCACTGGTGGAGGAAATGGCCACCAAGGCGCGGCGCAGCGGCGCCGATGTCGCGGTGACGCTGCCCGGCGCGCTGACGCTGCCGCTGCGCGCCGATGCGCTGAAGCGCGCGCTGGGCAATCTGCTGGACAATGCGCGGCGGCATGCGCGGCGCATCGCCATCGGCCTGGCCCCGGTGCAGGAGGCCGGGCGGAACTGGGCGGAGCTGACGGTGGATGATGATGGCCCGGGCATTCCCGCCGCCGACCGGGCCGAGGCCTTCCGCCCCTTCAGCTCGGGCTCGGCCACCGGCACGGGGCTGGGGCTCGCCATCGCGCGGGACATCGTGCGCGCCCATGGCGGGGAAATCCTACTGGAGGAGAGCCCAATGGGCGGCCTGCGGGCCCGGATGCGCCTGCCGGTGTGAGCGTGGGATCGAGAGGGCAAAGCCCTCTCGCCGTCTGACCTTTTGTCAGCCGTCCCCTACCCCACCGCGCGCAGCTCGTTCAGCAGCGGCTCCACCAGCGGCGACTGCCCGGCGGCATCGCCGAAGAGGCACATCTCCGCTGTCCCTAGCGGCGGCAGCCCGTCCAGCTCCACCAGCCCCTCGGGCAGCCCCGCGCGGCCCAGCACGCTCAGCGCAAAGCCAGCCTGGGCCGCCGCCGCGATCCCCATCAGGCTGGGCGAGGTATAGACCACCTCGAAGGCGATGCCGGCGCGGGCCAGGGCGGTCAGCGCGCGGTCCCGGAACATGCAGCCCTGCGGCAGCATGGCCAGCGGCAGGGGCCGCTCCCGCGCCAGTTCGAAATCCGGGGCCGCGACCCAGACCACCGCCTCGGTGAAGATGACGCGGCCCTCGGTCTCGCCATCGCGGCGCTTGCCGAGGACGAGGTCCAGCTCCTCGCGCGCCAGGCTGGCGCGGAGTTCATGGCTGCGGCCCACCTCCACCTCGATGCGCAATTCGGGCCAGATGCGGGTGAAGCGCGCGAGCGCCGGGGCCAGGTGGCGCGGCACGAAATGATCGGCGACGCCCAGGCGCAGGCGGCCCGCCACCGGGGGGGCCACGAAGCGGCGCACCGCCTCGTCATTCAGCGCCAGCATGCGGCGGGCATAGGCGAGCAGCGTCTCGCCCTCGCGCGTCAGGACCACCTGCTTGGAGCCGCGGGTGAAGACCGGCTTACCCAGGAGGTCCTCCAGCCGCTTCACCTTCAGGCTGATGGCCGATTGGGTGAGGCCGAGCGCCACCCCCGCCGCGGTGAAGCCACCGCGCTCGGCGACGGTGACGAAGCCGCGCAGCAGGTCGAGGTCGAGGTCCGGGATGCGCATGAACCCTTATCGGCCGGCACGGGGACAAAAAAAAGGGCGGCCCCAGACCTGCTGGGGGGCCGCCCTTTTCCGTCACCTGGCAGAACCCTCAGACGTCTTCGTCGTATCCGCCGCCGGCGTCGTCGTAGCTGCCGGCGGCATCGTCATAGCCACCGCCATTGTCGTAGCCCGCGCCGGAGGCGTCATTCCCGCCATAGCCGGAATTGGCCGCCGCCGCCCCAGGATCGGTCCAGGCGGAGGAGGCGGGCACCGCTTCCTGCCCGAAGGCGCCACCGCCCGTTGCGGCCTGGGCCGCGCCGCCGCCGGAGAAGGCGTTCATCAGCATGTTGCCAAGCACCAGGCCGCCGGCGACGCCGGCCGCCGTCATCATGGCGGTGCCGAGGAAGCCCGGGCCCTGGCGCTGCGGCATCATGCCACCCGGGGGCTGCATCGGCTCCGGGCGCGGCGGCATGGGCGCGGGGCGCGAGCCGCCGAGGCCCAGGAAACCCCGGCTATTGGCGGCCTGCGCCTGGCGCGTCTGCGCCTCCAGCTCCCACTCCAGCTCCTGGATGCGGTTCTGCGCCTGGACCAGCGCATGCTCCTGCACGAAGGCGGTCTGGGTCAGGCGGAAGCGGGCTTCCGGATATTTCTGGAAGAGCTCGGCGATGAAGGCATCGGCGGCGGGCTCGACCGGCGGCAGGTTGGGAGCCGGCTGCGCGCCCGTCTGGGGCACGCGCGAGCCCCAGGGGCTGCTGGTGACGGGGGCGGCCTGCTGCTGCACACCCGCGACACGCATCACATATTCGCCGATGATCCGGCGTTCTTCGTCAGTCATGGGGTCCTTCCCTCCAGAAAGGGGCGATTCGGGCCGCCCTGGATAACCGGACAAATGGGCCAGCCCGGTTTGCATTTCAAGAAGTTTAGCAAACCGTCATGTTCAAGCCACGCGATCGGGCAACCCGGCCGGGGCCCATTCGATGGCGGGGCAGCGGTCCATCACCACCGCCACACCCTCGGCGCGGGCGCGGGCGGCCGCCGCCTCATCCACCACGCCCAGCTGCAACCAGACGGCGCGGGCGCCGAGTGCCACCGCCTCGTCCATCACGGCGCCCGCTTCCTCGCTGCGGCGGAATACATCCACGAGGTCCAGCGGCGCCGCATCCGCCAGGCGCGCCACCACCGGCTGGCCCAGGATCGACTGCCCCGCCAGGCCCGGATTGACAGGCGTGACCTGGTAGCCGCGGTCCAGCAGGAAGCGCATGACGCGGAAGGAGGCGCGCTCGGGCTTGTTCGAGGCACCGACCATGGCGATGCGGCGGGTGGTGAGCAGCAATTCGCGAATCTCCATGCGCCAGATATAGGAAGCGGTGGGTGGCATGTCTCGCCCCTGCCGGAAATTCCGCGATCTGCTAACAAGGCCGCGTGCAGGCCCTGATCCCCCACCGATGAGCGAGACCGCCACCGCGCGGGCCGGGGCCGGGCGCCTGGTCTCCGGCATGCTCTGGAATGCGCTGGGGCGCGGGCTGCCACTGCTGCTGGCGCTGGCCCTGACGCCGCTGCTGATCAGCCAGATGGGGCTGGAGCGGTGGGGGTTGTTCACCCTCGCCCTGGCCCTGGTCGGCGTCTTCGGGATCTTCGACCTCGGCATCGGCCCGGCGCTGACCCGCGGCCTCTCCGAACGCATGACCGACGGCGCCGAGGACACGCAAGCGGGCAAGCTGGTCGGCACCGCCATGCTGGCGCTGGGCGGCTTCGCGGCGCTGGGGGCGGCGGCGCTTTGGGCGCTGATGCCATGGCTGATGCAGAGCGCCTTGAACGTGCCGCCTGCCTTGCAGCAGGAAGCGCTGGTCGCCTTTCGTATCCTGGCCTGCGCCGCGCCGCTGATCGTCCTGAATGCCGCGCTGTGGGGCGTGCTGGCAGCGCATCAGCGCTTCGCCGCCGCCAACCTCGCGACCATTCCCGTGGCCGTCATGTATTATGTGGGGCCGGTGATCCTGCTGGTCTTCTGGCAGAGCCTCATCGGCGTGATGCTGGTGCTGGTGGCCTGCCGGCTGGCCAATACGCTTTCCTATCTTTGGCTCGCGCGGCCCGTGCTCCCGCGCTTGTCCGTGGGCAGCCCGCTGATCGTGCTGCCGCTGCTGCGGATCGGCGGCTGGATGACCTTCGCCTCGGTGCTGAACCAGGCGCTGCTCTACGCCGACCGCTTCCTGATCGGCGCGGTGCTGACGCTGGCCGCCGTCGCCTATTACGCGACGCCGCTCGATCTTGTGCTGCGCATGTGGATCCTGCCCGTCGCCATTTCCCAGGCCTTGCTGCCAGCGATGGCTTCCGCGTTTCGGCTGCTGCCGGAGGTGACGGCGGGGCTGCTGCGGCGCGGCGCGCTGCTGATGCTGCTGATGACGCTGCCGCCCTGCCTGATCCTGGCCGGTGTCGGCGACTGGGTGCTGGCGCTCTGGCTCGGGAGGGATTTCGCGGCGGGGGGCGGCATGGTGCTGCGCATCCTTTCGGCCGGGATCTTTTTCTCCTGCCTGGCCTATGCGCCCAATGCCCTGCTGGACGCGATCGGCCGGCCGGATGCAACGGCGAAGTTCATCCTGCTCCAGGTGGTGACCTTCCTGCCGCTCTCCGCGCTGTTCCTCTGGCTCTGGGGCATCGAGGGCGCGGCGCTGGCCTGGGCGATCCGCGCCGCCGCCGATTGCGCGGGCAAGTTCTGGCTGGCCGGGCGCCTTTATCCCGCGGCCTCGGCCAGCGCGCGGGAATTCGCCTTGCCACTCGGCCTCGCCGCGCTCAGCCTGGGCGCGATGGTCATGGCGCCCGATTGGCGCTGGGCGGCGGGGCTGGCGCTGGTGGGCTTCGCCGCCGTGGTCGCCGCCATGCTGCGTGTGCTGACTTCCGAGGAGCGCACGGCGCTGAAGCCCCTGCTCCGCCGGCCTTGGCAGGTGAAGCGGCTGCTGCGATCAGACGCCGCATGATCGCAATCAACGGAAGATTCCTCACGCAAGGCCTGACCGGCGTGCAGCGCTATGCCCGCGAGGTGACGCGCGCGCTGGACGGGTTGGTGGCACGCGGCACGGCCCCACCGATGCGCCTCATCGCGCCGCCGGGCGCCGAGGGGCTGGAGGATTTCCCGCATCTCGCCTCCAGCATCATCGGCACGCGCGGCGGCCAGCTCTGGGAGCAGTTGGACCTGCCGCGCGCAGCCGGCGGCGATTTCCTGCTGAACCTCGGCAACACCGCGCCCGTGGCGCAGGGCCGCAACCAGGCCGTGGTGATCCATGATGCCGGCGTCTTCGACACGCCCGAAAGCTATTCCTGGAAGTTCCGCAGCTGGTATCGCGGGTTGCAGCGCATGCTGGTGCTGCGCGGCACGCGCTTCCTCTCCGTCTCCGAGTTTTCCGCCGGACGCATCGCGGCGAATCTTGGCCTGGACGCCGCGCGCATCGGCGTGACGCTGGAAGGCGGCGAGCACATCCTGCGCGAGGCCGCCGATGCCGAAATCCTCGCCCGCCATGGCCTGGCACCCCGGGGCTACGCGCTCGTCATCGGCACGGGTGCGGCGCACAAGAACCTGGCCGCGCTGCACCATGCGATCGGTGCGCTCGGCGAGCGCGGCCTGGTCCTGGCCGTGGCCGGCGCCAAGGATGCGGCGGTGTTCCGCCAGGATGGCGCGCCGCCCAGCGAACACGTGAAGCCGCTCGGCCGCGTTTCAGACGCGGAGTTGCGGGCGCTGTATGAATCCGCCCTCTGCCTCGTCTTCCCCTCGCGCTATGAGGGCTTCGGCCTGCCGCCGGTCGAGGCCATGTGGTGCGGCTGCCCCGTCATCGCCTCGCGCGCCGGCGCCGTGCCCGAGGTCTGCGGCGAGGCCGCGCTGTGGTTCGACGCGGCGCACCCGGAAAGCCTTGGTGCTGCCATCTCGCGCCTCGCGGATGACACAAGCCTGCGCGAGACCATCATCGCCGCCGGACGTGACCGGACGGCCTTGTTCTCCTGGGAGCAGGCGGCGCGCCGCCTGGTTGGGTTTCTGCCGCGATGAAGATCGCCATCATCCATGAATGGCTGGACAGCTATGCCGGCTCCGAGCGCGTGCTGGAGCAGATGCTGGCCTGCTACCCCGAGGCCGATCTCTACGCCCTCTGCGATTTCCTGCCCGAGAGCCAGCGCGGCTTCCTGGGCGGCAAGGTGCCGACCACCAGCTTCATCCAGCGCCTGCCCCTGGCCCGCAGGATGTTCCGCAACTACCTCCAGCTCATGCCGCTGGCCGTCGAGCAATTCGACCTCCAGGGCTATGACCTCGTGCTCTCCTCCTCGCATGCCGTTGCCAAGGGCGTGATCACGGGGCCGGGCACGCGGCACATCAGCTATGTCCACAGCCCGATGCGCTACGCCTGGGATTTGCAGCACCAGTATCTGCGCCAGGCTGGACTGACGCGCGGGTTGAAGGGGCTCTACACGCGCTGGCTGCTCGGCCGGATGCGCGCCTGGGACCAGATGAGCGCCGCCCGCCCCGACGTCATCCTCGGCAATTCCGGCTACATCGTGGAGCGCATCCGCAAGGTCTGGCGGCGAGAGGCCGCCGTGCTGCACCCGCCCGTGGATTTGGACGGCTTTCCGCTCTCGACCGCGCCGCGCACCCACTTCCTCGTCGCCTCACGCCAGGTGCCCTACAAGCGCATCGAGCTCGTGGCCGAGGCCTTCGCCCGCATGCCGAAGCTGCAACTGACCGTGGTGGGCGATGGCCCGGCCGCGCCACTGGTCGCCAAGGCGGCGGCCGGCGCCCCCAACATCACCATCCGCGGCCGCGTGCCCCAGGCCGAGCTGGTCTCGCTCCTGCAAACCGCCCGCGCCTTCGTCTTCGCCGCCGAGGAGGATTTCGGCATCGCGATGGTCGAGGCGCAATCCTGCGGCACGCCGCTCATCGTCTATGGCCGCGGCGGCGCGCGCGACATCCTGCGCGAGGGCGAGACCGGCCTCTTCTTCGAGGCCCAGACGCCCGAGGCGATCATCGAGGCCGTGCAGGATTTCGTGGCGCGCGAGGCCGATTTCACACCCGAGGCCTGCGCCGCCCAGGCCCGGCAATTCAGCATCGCGGAGTTCCGGCGGAAATTGCAGGCGGTGGTGCGCGTGGCACTTCCGGGTGCCGCATGATCTCGCTGGTCGTCTCCACCAAGGGGCGCGTGGCCGAGATCGGCGCGCTCTTCGAGAGCCTGCTGGCCGATGCCAGCGCCGGCTACGAGGTCATCCTGGTGGACCAGAACGAAGATGGCCGGCTGGACGCGCTGGCGGCGGAATGGGCGCAGCACTTGCCCCTGCGCCATCTGCGCAGCCGCGAGGGCGGCGCCAATGCCGGGCGGAATCTCGGCCTGCGCCACGCGCGCGGAGATCTCGTCGGCTTTCCGGATGATGACTGCCTCTTCCCGCCCGGCGCCCTGGCCCAGGTCCGCGCCGCCTTCGACGCGGCGCCCGCGCTGTCCATCCTGACCGGCCCGGCGGCCGCACCCGAGGGCGGGCTCGGCTCCGGCCGCTGGAATCCGGAGGGCGGGCCCATCACCCTCGCCAATGTCTGGACCAGCGTGATCGAGTTCAACCTGTGGCTCCGCCGTGACCTGGCGCTGGCGTTGGGCGGCTTTGACGAGGCGATGGGGCCGGGCGCCCGCTTCGGCTCGGCCGAGGGCAATGACCTGGTCTGCCGGGCGATGGCGCAAGGCAAAGCCGCGCGCTACGAGCCCGCACTGCGCATCATCCACCCCGACAAGCGGCTGACGCCGGAAGCCGTGGCGCGCGCCGGGCGCTATGGCCTCGGCCTCGGCTTCGCGCTGCGCCGGCATGGCGCGCCCGCCGGCACCTGGGCGCCGCTCATGTATCGCCCGCTGGGTGGCATCGGTGTCTCCCTGCTGCGCGGGCGGATGCTGCATGCGCGCTACTACTGGGCCACCTTCCTGGGCCGCCTGGAGGGCTTCCTCGCCCCCGAGGCCACCGCCCTGCCCCACCCCACCCCGCTGGAGCCCCTCGCATGAGGATCGCCATCGGCATCGCCACGCGCGGCCGCCCCGCCATCCTGGCCGAGGTGCTGCGTGAGCTCGACCTCCAGACCCGCGCGCCGGACCGCATCCTGGTCTGCCATGTCACGCCCGATGACGTGGCTGACTTGCCGCTGCGTTTCCCCGGCGTGGAATTCCTCACCGCCGCCGCCGGCCTGCCGCGCCAGCGCAACCGCATCCTCGACGCCATCGGCGATTGTGACGCGGTGCTCTTCCTTGATGACGACTTCATCGCCGCCCCGCGCTGGCTCGAAGCGCTGGAGGCCGTGCTGACCGCCAACACCGATTGCGCCGTTGCCACCGGCACCGTGGTCGCGGATGGCGCCAAGGGCCCCGGCATCACGCCCGCGGAAGCCCGCGCGATCCTCACCGCCGACACGCCGCCCGCAGCACTCACCGCCGCCCATGCCCATTTCAACGGCTATGGCTGCAACATGGCGCTGCGCCTGGCCCCTGTTCGCGAACACGCGCTGCGCTTCGACGAGAAGCTGCCGCTCTATGCCTGGTATGAGGATATAGACCTGACCCGCCGCCTGCTGCCCTATGGCACCATCCTGCGCCTCGAAGGCGCGCGCGGCGTGCATCTGGGGGTGAAGCAGGGACGTGTGCCGGGGCTGCGCCTGGGCTATTCCCAGGTGGTGAACCCCATCTATTTGGCCCGCAAGGGCAGCTTCCCGTGGTCCCACGCCATTCCCTCGGCGGCGCGGCATTGCCTGATCAACCTGCTGCGCTCCTTCAAGCCCGAGCCCGAGGTGGATCGCTGGGGCCGTTTCCGCGGCAATATGCGCGGCGTGCTCGACCTGCTGACCGGCCGCGCCGACCCGGAACGGATCCTCACCCTGTGAATCGCGCCGCCTGGCGGATCGTCACCCTGCGCGAGCATCCGGAACTCATCCCCGTGGTCGCCAATTGGCTTTGGGATGCCTTCTGGCACCCGAACGGCCACCCGCTGGAAGAGGTGCGCGAAATCCTTCGCGAATGCACCGCCGAAATCGGCACGCCGCAATCCTTCGTGCTGCTGGCCGGCGACATCCCCTGCGGCACGGCGAGCTTCGTCTCGGCCGATCTCGAAATTCGCAACGACATCGGGCCCTGGCTGGCCGGCGTTTATGTGGTGCCGGAGGCGCGCGGCCAGGGCTGCGCGCAGCGCCTGGTGGCGGCCGTGGAAGACGCGGCGCGGCAGGCGGGGAACGCCTCGCTTTTTCTCTACACCCATGATGCGCAGGGGCTCTACCTGAAGCTGGGGTGGGAGGTGATGGAGGAGACCATGGATGCGCGCCGGCCCGTGACCATCATGCGGCGGGACTTTTAGAAGAAAACAGGGCCTCCGGCGGCTGGGGCCATTGGCCCCAGACCCCTTTCCTTAGTCTCGGCCCAAAACCTCGCGGTTGTGCTCGCCGAGCTTGGGGGAATCGCTGCGGGGGCTCGGCCGCTTTCGGTTGAAGGAGAGCGGCAGGCCGATCACCTTTGGGCCACCGCCCGGCAAATCCTGGATCAGATCCACCGCCGCCATTTGCGGGCTGGCCGTGACCTCGGCAATGTCATTCACCGGGCCGCTCGGCACGCCGACCGCATCCAGCTCCGCCAGCCATTCATCGCGGGGCCGCGTCAGCAGCACGGCCTTGATGAGCGGCAGCAGTTCCGCCTTGTTCCGCACGCGATTGCCGCCCGTCGCAAAGCGCGGATCGGCCGACCATTCGGGATGGCCCATCACCTTGGCCGCCCGGGCAAACAGCCGGTCATTCCCCGCCGCCAGGCAAAGCGGCCGGTCTGCCGTGTCAAAGACCTGGTAGGGCACGATCACCGCCGCCCCCGTGCCATGGCGCTGCGGGATATCCCCGGTGGCGAGGTGGTTGTTGATCTGCCCCTCCACCCAGAAGGCCGCGGTCTCAAACAGGCTGCCATCCACCAGGCAGCCCTTCCCCGTGCGGTCCCGCCAACGAAGCGCCGCCAGCGCACCGATGGTGATGAAGAGCCCCGTCGCCTTGTCATTCACCGAGGCACCACAGAAGGTGGGCGGGCCATCGGGCTGGCCGGTCACGCTCATCATGCCGCCATAGGCTTGGAGCAGCGGGTCGAAGCCCGGCTTCATCTTCATCGGGCCCTCGAAGCCGAAGGCCCAGATGGAGCAATAGATCAGCCGCGGATGGCGCTCCAGCATCGCCTCCGGCCCGATGCCGATCTCCTCCACCACGCCGGGGCGCAGGTTCTGGATCAGGATATCGGCGCTCTCGCAGAGGCGGTGCAGTTCGGCGATGTCCTCGGGCCGCTTCAGGTCCAGCGTGATCGAGCGCTTGGAGCGGTTCTGGCCGTGGAAATAGAGCGAGGTGACGCCATCCGGCCCATAGGGAGGCCCCCAGAGGCGCGCGTCATCGCCGCCATCGGGCTTTTCCACCTTGATGACATCGGCACCCATATCGGCGAGCACCACGCCGGCGAGCGGCCCGGCGAGGGCCTGGCCCACTTCGATCACGGTGAGCCCGGTCAGCGGCAAATCCATCGTGTTTCCTCCTGTTGGCGCCCAGCATAGGCACCGCCGCGGAGTACGCTACCCGGGGACGACCTTCCCATCCCGCAGCGTGACCGTGCGGTCCATCCGCGCGGCCAGCGCCGGGTTGTGGGTGGCGATCAGGCAGGCAAGCCCCCTGCCCCGCGCCTCGCGCAGCAACTCCTCGAAGACAAGATTGGCTGTCGCGGTGTCCAGGTTGCCGGTGGGCTCATCAGCCAGAAGAACGCGCGGGCCATTGGCCAGAGCTCGGGCAATGGCAACGCGCTGCTGCTCGCCGCCTGAGAGCTTGCCCGGGCGGTGTTGCAGGCGAGCCGCCAGGCCGAACTGGCCGAGGATTTCGCCCGCACGCGCCTTGGCCGCCGGCTTCGCAACGCCCGCTGCCAATTGGGGCAGCATGACGTTCTCCTCCGCCGTGAATTCGGGCAGGAGGTGATGGAACTGGTAGACGAAGCCGATGGTGTTGCGGCGGATGGCGGTGCGCGCATCATCATTCAGGGTGCCGGCGGCGGCGCCTTCGATGAAGACCTCGCCGCCATCCGGGCGCTCCAGCAGGCCTGTCACATGCAACAGCGTGGACTTCCCCGTACCGGAGGGCGCCACCAGCGCGACAATCTCGCCCGCGTGCA
>NZ_JAIEQY010000013.1 GCF_019747315.1 Roseococcus sp.
GCCGAGGCGCTGGAGGCGAGCTATGTGGAGCTCGCCGCCGCCGCCGATTCGCTGACCGAGCGTCCGCAGCGCCACAGCTACCGCACGGCGCCGCGCGCCAGCGACTACGGCGTGCTGGCCGCCGAGGCGCTGACGCGCTTCCTGCCCAACCATCTCGGCCAGCCCGCCGATGCGCTGCGCGTCGCCATCCTGCACGAGGCCAGCGCCTCGCCCGAGAGCATCGCCGCCAGCCTGGAGGCGCGGCTGCGCGAGGCGGGCATCACCGTCGCCGAGCGCCTGGCCCATGCGGTGCGGACGCCGGAAATGCCGGCGATGGTGCAAAGGCTGCGCGCGGCGGGGGTGAACCTGCTGATCCATGCGGCCGGCGAGGGCGATGCGGTGGCGCTGTTCCGCGCCCTCCAGGACGCCGCCTGGCGCCCGGCCGCGGTGATCGGCGCCGGCCTGGCCTGGGGCCTGGCGGACCTCGCCCGCGCCATCGGGCCGGCGCTGGATGGCTGCTTCGCGCTCGACCTCCCGCCCATCGAGACGGCCGAGCGCTGGGCGCCGGGCGCGCGCCCCTTCGCCGAGGCCTATCAGCGCCGCTGGGGCAGCCCGCCGCGCTCGGGGCTTTCGCTCGCCGCCTATGCCGGGGCGCAGGCGGTGCTGGCGCAGCCAAGCCTGGAGCGGATGGCGCTGCGCACCGCCCTGGCCGCGCTGGACCAGGCCGAGGGGCAATGGCCCAATGGCTGGGGCTTCCGCCTGGATGACCGCGGCCAGAACACCCGCGCGCGGCCGGTGCTGCTGCAATGGCAGGCGGCCAAGCCGCTCGCCGTCTTCCCGCCCGAGGCGGCCGTCGCACGCCCTGCGTGACCGCGCGCGCAAACCGCGCCATGCTGCTTCCAATCACAAGACGATGAGGAAGCCCATGAACCGGATCACCCGCCGCGCGGCGTTCGCGCTGCCGCTCCTCCCGCTCGCCGCCCCAATGGCCGCCGGGGCGGAGGATTGGAAGCCCAGCCAGCCCGTCCGCATCCTGGTTCCCGCCGCGCCCGCCGGGACCACGGATGTCATGGCGCGCCTGATGGCGCCGCGCCTGCAAGCCCGATGGGGCGTCAATGTCGTGGTGGAGAACCGCGCGGGCGCCGGCGGCACCATCGGCTCCCTGGAACTTGTGCGCGCGCGCCCGGATGGCTTCACGCTGATGTCCGGCAATATCGGCCCCCAGGCCATCGCCTATTCGCTGTTCCGCAACCTGCCCTATCGGCCCGAGCAGATCACCTGCATCGCCGGCACCATCCGCGGCCCCAATGTGCTGGTGGTGAACAATGACACGCCGGCCAGGACCGTTGCGGAACTGGCGGCGCTGCTGCGGGCACGGCCGGGGCAGATCCCCTACGCCTCCACTGGGGTGGGGCAATCCACCCATCTCTCGCCCGTGCTGATGCTGCAGATGCTGAACGCCCAGGCCATCCATGTGCCCTTCCGCGGCTCCGGCCCTGCCCAGGTGGATCTGCTGGCCGGGCATGTCGCCTTCATGATCGACAACCTCACCGGCGTGATGGAGCATATCCGCGCCGGGCGCGTCCGCGCGCTGGCCGTCACCAGCAACGAGCGCAGCCCGCAGCTGCCCGATGTGCCGGCGCTGCGCGAAACCCTGCCCGAGCTGGCAAGCTATGAGGTGAACACCTGGTTCGGCCTGTTCGGGCCGGCCGGCCTGCCGCCGGGCGTGGTCACCGCCGTGAACGCCGAGGTGAATGCCTGGCTCGACCTGGACGAGACGAAGCAGCGCTTCACCGCACTCGGCGGCGTGCCGCTGCGCCTCAGCCCCGATGAATTCGCGGGCTTCGTCGCGGGCGAGACGCGCAAATGGGCCGAGGTGATCCGCCGCGAGGGCATCCAGATGGATGCAGGTTAAGCCACCTGGCTAAGCCCCCTTTGGCCGCGGCGAGTTGTGGAACTGGGCGATGCCCCAGTCCGCGCCCCGCCGCGTGACCAGCATGCTCAGCCGCAGCGGGCGCAGGCTCTCGCCATTGACGATCTGCCAGCGGCCCGAAATCATGATCGCGCTGTCCGAGAGCGGCAGCGCCTCGCCCGCAATCCACTCGGCCCGGCGCTGGTTCGGGCGCCATTGGGCGAAGCTGCTGAAATAGGCCTGGACCTGCGCGGCCTCCGTGCCGAGGTCGGGCGAGGTGGTGCCCCAGAACAGCGCATCGGGCCAGAAGAGCCGCGCGGCCGCCGCGCCATCCGCCGTGGCGAAGCTGGCCAGGAATTGCGTGAGGACGGCCATGGCGGGCGCGGTTTCGGTCGGCAAAGGGGGGTTCCTTCCAAGCAGCGCCGGATCGGCGCAGGATTCGCCCGGGCATTTGATCGGACCGTCTGCATGACCACAACCAACCACCCCCCGGGCATCCACCCCGAAGGCGAGCCCTGGACCTGGCCCGAGCCGGTCTGGCGCCGCATCACCGGCCGCGCCCGCGCCGGCCGCTCGCTGCGCCCCACCCATTGGCCGGAAGGCGCGCGCTGCGCCGTGGCCCTCTCCTTCGACGCCGATCACGACACTATCCCGCTGCGCGATGGCGATGAAAGCCCCATGCGCATCAGCCAGGGCCAATATGGCAACCGCCAGGGCGTCCCGCGCATCCGCCGGCTGCTGGAGCGCGAGGGGGTGAAGGCGAGCTTCTTCTACCCCGCCGTCTCGGCATTGCTTTACCCGGATGAGGCCCGCGCCGTGGCGCAGGATGGCCACGAGATCGGCATCCATTCCTGGATCCATGAGCGCAACACCGTGCTGCCCTACGAGGTGGAGCGGGACCTCGCCTTCCGCGCGCGGGACACGCTGTTCCAGGTGACGGGGCAGATGCCCGTGGGCATGCGCACCGCGAGCTGGGATTTCTCGCTGCGTACGCTGGACATCATCCGCGAGATGGGTCTGCTCTATGACAGCAGCCTGATGGCGGATGACGATGCCTATGAACTGCTGGCCGATGGCGAACCCACCGGCATCGTGGAGCTCCCGCCCGAATGGATCCGCGATGACGCGGTGTATTTCAACATGAACCGCTTTTCGGCCCTGCGGCCCTACACGCCCCCCTCCGCTGTCGCCGAAATCTTCCTGGCCGAGCTGGATGGCGCCTGGGAGGAAGGCGGCATGTTCCTGCTGACCATGCACCCCCACTACATCGGCCACCGCAGCCGCATGCCGGTGCTGGAGAAGGTCATCGCCCAGGCCAAGGCGAAAGGCGGCTGCTGGTTCGCCACCCATGCCGAGATCGCCGCCTGGTGCCGGGAGCACGCGGCCGGATGAGCGACGACAAGGAAGCCCGGCGCGCGGCCGCGCTGCGGGCCAATCTCCGCAAGCGCAAGGCGCAGCAACGCGCGCGGGCCGAAGAAGCCCCGCCAGATGGACGCGAGGCCCCGAAGGAGGCTAGACCCCCCTCCCCGGCACCTAAGCGGAAAGACCCCTGAATGCCCATCATGCCCGACCACTGGATCCGCCGCATGGCGACCGAGCACGGCATGATCTCGCCCTTCATCGAGGCGCAGAAGCGCGAGGGCGTGATCTCCTACGGCCTCTCCTCCTATGGCTATGACGCGCGCGCGGCCGATGAGTTCAAGGTCTTCACCAATGTGGACAACGCCGTGGTGGACCCGAAGGAATTCTCCGAGACCGGCTTCGTCACCCGCAAGGGCCCGGTCTGCATCATCCCGCCCAATTCCTTCGTGCTGACCCACACGATCGAGGTGTTCAAGGTCCCGCGCGACATCCTGGTCGTCTGCCTTGGCAAATCCACCTATGCGCGCTGCGGGCTGATCGTGAATGTGACGCCGCTGGAGCCCGAATGGGAGGGCCAGGTGACCATCGAGATCAGCAACACCACGCCCCTGCCTGCCAAGGTCTATGCCAATGAGGGGATCTGCCAGTTCCTCTTCCTGCAAGGCGCTTCGGCCCCCGAGGTGAGCTATGCGGACCGCGCCGGCAAATACATGGGCCAGCGCGGCGTCGCCTTGCCGAAGCTCTGACCCGCAGGAAAGCATCATCATGAGCACGCCCAGCGCCATCCACCCCGCCGCCCCGCATCACCTGCCCATCTTCATCCCGGGGGCGGATGGCAGCGACGGGCTGATGTGGGTGACGGCCGGGATCCTGCTGGTCTCGGTCCTGGCCTTCGGTCTGCTCTTCCTGCGCCTGCACACCCTGCCCGAGCGCTTGGCCCACCGCACCCACAAGCTGCAATTCGAGATCGTGGCGGTGCTCGGCCTGCTCGCGCTGTTCACGCATATCCACCTCTTCTGGGTGGCGGGGCTGCTGCTCGCGCTGATCGACATCCCGGACATCCTGAGCCCCATGCGCCGCATCGCGGGCTCCAGCGAGCGGATCGCGGGGCTGCCCCCCGGCGGCGGCGACGACCCGGACCTCGCCAAGGGCCCGGCCCGCAAGACGCAGGAGCATTGATCCATGCTGGAGATCATCCTCTGCTCCCTGGTCACGATCCTGCCGGACTACCTGTTCCGGCGCTTCGCCCAGGGCAAGCGCTTCGGGCATGAGATCACGCTCTTCTCGGTCTGGTTCGAGCTGCGCTGGGGCATCGTCACCTGCCTCCTGCTGACGCTCAGCCTGATCACCCTGGTCTTCTACTTCCACCCTTCCACCGTCCATGTCAGCTCGGTGTATCGCACCGTGCCCATCGTGCCGCAGACCAATGGGCGCGTGGCCGAGATCTTCGTGCGCGGCAGCGAGGCGGTGGAAGCGGGCGCGCCGCTTTTCCGCCTGGCCGATGAAACCCAGCGCACGGCGGTGGAAACCGCCCGCCGCGCCGTGGCCCAGGTGGATGCCGCGGTGCTGGTCGCGCGCGCCGATCTCGCAGCCTCCGACGCGCGGATCCTGGAGGCGCAAGGCGCACTCCGCCAGGCGACCGACGAACTCGCCATGCGCCAGGCGCTGCGCGACGTGGCCGCCCGGCGCGAGGTGGAGCGCGCCCAGGTGACCGTGCAAACGCGCGAGGCCGGCGTCGCCGCCGCCCAGGCGGCGCGCGAAGCCATCGCCGCCCGCATCTCCGACCAGCTGCCCGCCGAGCGGGCCAGCGCGCTGGCCGCCCTCGCCCAGGCCGAGGCCGAGCTGGACAAGACCATCATCCGCGCCGGCGTGACGGGCCGGGTGGAGCAGTTCCTGCTGCAACTGGGCGATGTGGTGAACCCCTTCGCCCGGCCGGCCGGCGTGCTGGTGCCCGACGATCACGGCGTACGCACCCGCAGCCTGGCCGCCGGCTTCAGCCAGATCGAGGCGCGCGTGCTGCGCCCGGGCATGCTGGCCGAGGCGAGCTGCGCCTCGCTGCCCTGGACCATCATCCCGATGGTGGTGACCCAGGTGCAGGGCTTCGTCGCCGGCGGGCAAATCCGTGGCGGGGACCAGCTGCTGGATGCCACCCAGTTCAGCCGGCCCGGCACGGTGCTGGCCGTCCTGGAGCCGCTCTATCCAGGTGGCCTGGACAATGTCATCCCCGGCAGCAACTGCATCGCCAATGCCTATACCTCCAACCACGAGGCGCTGAGCGACCCGGCGACGGGGGTTCTGGAGGGCATCGTCCTGCACGGGATTGATGCGGTGGGGCTGGTGCATGCGATCCTGCTTCGCATCCAGACCATCCTGCTGCCGTTCAAGGCGCTGGTGCTCTCGGGCCACTGAACCCACCCATGCAGCCCGGGCGGTTGTCCCGGGCCTGGGGTGGTGGCAGATGTTTCCGGCTTTGAGGATGGAACCCAGATGGACCGGATACGCATCCGCGGCGGCGTGAAGCTGAACGGCACCGTGCCGGTCTCGGGCGCCAAGAACGCGACCCTGCCGCTGATGGCGGCGGGGCTGCTTTGCGATGGCCCGCTGGTGCTGACCAATGCGCCGGACCTGGCCGACATCGCCACCATGCGCGCCCTGCTGGTGCAGCACGGGCTGGAAGTGGCGCATGACAAGCAGGCCCGCACCCTGACGCTTTCAGGGGCGGCCACCAACCTCGAAGCGCCCTATGACATCGTGCGCAAGATGCGCGCCTCCGTGCTCGTGCTGGGGCCCTTGCTGGCGCGCTATGGCAAGGCGCGCGTCTCGCTGCCCGGCGGCTGCGCCATCGGCACGCGGCCGGTGGATCTGCACATCAAGGGCCTGGAGCAGCTCGGCGCCGAGATCGAGATCAATGCCGGCTACATCGAGGCGCGCGCGCCCCATGGGAAGTTGCGCGGGGCCAAGATCATCTTCCCCCAGGTCAGCGTCGGCGCCACCGAGAACCTGCTCATGGCCGCCTGCCTGGCCGAGGGGGAAACCGAACTGGTCAACGCCGCGCGCGAGCCCGAGATCAGCGACCTCGCCATGTGCCTGATGCGCATGGGCGCGCGCATCGAGGGCATCGGCACCGGCACCTTGCGCATCGAGGGCGGTGCGAGCCTGATGCCCGCCACCCACCCCATCGTGCCCGACCGCATCGAGGCCGGGACCTATGCCTGCGCCGCTGCCATCACGGGCGGCACGCTGCACCTGCAAGGTGCGAAGATGGAGCATCTGGGCGCCGTCGCCCGCGTGCTGCGCGATGCCGGCGTGGATGTGGCCGAGACGCATACCGGCCTCACCGTCAGCCGGATGAACGGATTGCGCGGCGTGGATGTCGTGACCGAACCCTTCCCCGGCTTCGCCACCGACATGCAGGCGCAGTTCATGGCCCTGATGTGCGTGGCCGAGGGGGCCGCCATGATCACCGAGACCATCTTCGAGAACCGCTTCATGCATGTGCCCGAGCTGATGCGCATGGGTGCGCGCATCAATTTCCACGGCACCTCCGCCATCGTGCGCGGCGTGCCCAGGCTGGCCGGCGCACCCGTGATGGCGACGGACCTGCGCGCCTCGGTCAGCCTGATTCTCGCGGGCCTGGCCGCCGAGGGCGAGACCATCGTGAACCGCGTCTATCACCTCGACCGCGGCTATGAGCATGTCGAGGAGAAGCTGGCCGCGGTCGGCGCCGATATCGCCCGGCTGCCGACGTGATGGACATGCCCATGGCACTCACCGAAAGCCAGACCGGCACCGGCCTGATCCTGGCGCTCCCCAAGGGCCGCATCCTCAAGGAACTCGGCCCCGTGCTGGCCCGCGCCGGCATCGTGCCCGCCGCCGACTTCGCCGATGAGGACAGCCGCCGCCTGCGCTTCGAAACCAATGACCCGATGCTCGACGTGGTGCGCGTGCGCCCCTTCGATGTCGCCACCTTCGTGGCCCATGGCGGCGCGCAGATCGGCGTCTGCGGCGGCGATGTGCTGATGGAATACGACACGGACCAGATCTACGCGCCGCTCGACCTCGGCCTCGGCCGCTGCCGCGTTTCTGTCGCCGAACAAGCCGTGACGGCGGGGCAGGACGATCCCTCGCGCTGGTCGCGCATCCGCGTCGCCACCAAATACCCGAATATCGCGCGCCGGCATTTCTCGGCCCGCGGTGTGCAGGCCGAGATCGTGCACCTCAACGGCGCGATGGAACTGGCGCCCTCGCTCGGGCTCTCCCGCGTCATCGTGGACCTGGTGCAGACCGGCTCCACGCTGAAGGCCAATGGCCTCGTCGAGACGGAGGTGATCGCGCATGTCACATCGCGGCTCATCGTGAACCGCACGGCGCTGAAGACGCGGCCGGAAGAGATCGCTGGGTGGATTGCGCGTTTCAGGGCGGCGCTCACTTAAGAACCAGGGGCGCTGCCCCTGGACCCCGCCAAAGGCCATTGGCCTTCGGAAACCATGAGTCAGATATGCAATTCATCCGCACGACCGACACCGAATTCGACGCCGCATTCAACGCCATCCTCGAAGATGGGCGCGATACCACGACGCGCGTGGATGCGGCCGTTTCCGCCATCATCGGCGAAATCCGCGCGGAGGGCGACGCGGCGCTGCTGCGCCTGACCACGCGCTTCGATGGCTGGGCGCCGGCCGACACCACGGCGCTGCGTGTGACCCCGGCCGAGATGGACGAAGCCGTCGCGAGCATCGAGCCCGCGCTGATGCAGGCGCTCGACCTCGCCGCCGCACGCATCGAAACCTTCCATCGGGCGCAAATGCCAGCCGACCTGATGCTGCCCGGCGCGGACGGCGTGGCCCTCGGGCTGCGCTGGAACGCGCTGGATGCCGTGGGCCTCTACGTGCCCGGCGGCAAGGCGGCCTACCCCTCCTCCGTGCTGATGAACGCCATCCCCGCGCGTGTCGCGGGCGTCGCGCGCCTCGCCATGGTGGTACCGACACCGGGCGGCGCGCTGAACCCGCTGGTGCTGGCGGCGGCGCGGCGGGCGGGCGTCACGGAAGTCTGGCGCATCGGCGGCGCACAGGCCGTCGCGGCCCTCGCCTGGGGCACGCAGAGCATCGCCCCCGTGGACCGCGTCGTCGGCCCCGGCAATGCTTATGTGGCCGAGGCGAAGCGCCAGGTCTTCGGCCGCGTCGGCATCGATTCGATCGCTGGGCCGTCGGAGGTGCTGATCCTCGCCGATGGCACGAACAACCCCGCGCATGTCGCCATGGACCTGCTGGCGCAGGCCGAGCATGACGAGGCCGCGCAATCCATCCTGATCACGGATGACGCCACCTTCGCCGAGGCCGTGGCGCACGAGGTCGAAGCCGCGCTGACCACCTTGCCCCGCCGTGCCATCGCCGGCGAAAGCTGGTCCCGCCACGGCGCCGTGATCCTGGTGCGCGACTGGGACGAGGCAGTGGCCCTGACCAACCGCCTGGCGCCGGAACACCTCCAGATCATGACGCCCGACCCGCAGGCGCTGTTTGCCCGCATCCGCCATGCCGGCGCCGCCTTCCTGGGTCGCCACACGCCCGAGGCCATCGGCGACTACGTGGCCGGCCCGAACCATGTGCTGCCCACCGGGCGCACCAGCCGCTTTGCCTCCGGGCTATCCGTGTTCGATTTCCTCAAGCGCACCACCTGGGTCGAGGCCGATGCCGCGGGCCTCGCCGCCATCGGCCCGGCGGCGGTGAAGCTGGCCGAAGCCGAGGGGCTCGGCGCGCATGCGGCGAGTGTCGCGATCCGGCTGTAGATCCGAATCCATGCCGGGTGGGATTGTCGCGGCATGAGCACCCTGCATCTCGTTCCGGATGATCTCCAGCGTCTTTACCGGGTCAAGGAATGGCGCAACGCGGCCGGTGTCTTGGCGACCGCTTGCCCCGGCGAATGGCAGGACATCCTTGATGTGTTGCGCGGGTTCCGGTTGCTGCGGTCGGAAGTCGTAGTCGGAGGCGGCAATCGTTCGCTGATTTCCCGCCGGATCGACGGAGCATTCTATGCGCGTGGATGGATCGAAAAAGACTTCGCCACGGCGTTCATCGTTGATGACGCGACCATCCAGAGCCCAACTCACGCAGTGGACTGCTTCCGAGGTGGCGTCGCGCTTGAAGTGGAATGGAACAACAAAGACCCCTTCTTTGACCGGGATCTGAACAATTTCAGGCTGCTGTTCGACTTGCGCGCCATCCAGGTCGGCGTCATCATCACTCGGGCTACTGAACTCCAAGACATCTTCCGGGCGGAAGGCAAGGGCACGTCCTACGGCGCAGCCACGACTCATCACGAGAAGCTTTGGCCGAAGCTTGAAGGCGGAGGCGGTGGAGGGTGTCCTGTCCTGACCTTCGCAATCACACCCGCTCTTTATGTTGACGATGGCGACGCGGCAGTAACCAGCGCAAAAGCTGCGCAAGCGCAAAGGCGCGCTGAGGCCCGGCGAAAGGGGATAACAGAAGAGGAAGACTAATCACCGAACAGCGACAACCGGTCTGACGCGCTGTTGTGCTTGTAGGTTGGCCAGGTTGGTGCGTAATCTGCCGACTGGTCACCCCAACTAGTCCACCCGGGACGCTGCCCACGCGCGAAGAGTTCGAGTCGCGGGCCGGGCGAACACCCCTCAACGATCGGGAAAATTTCATCGGGCTTGCGCGAGTGTTCTCGCTTGCGTGTGCCGAGATAATTCACCTGCGTGCGGCCTGGGGCGAGCGTGCGGGCATTCTTGCCGCGCACCCCAAACAGCAGCATTTCCGTCACGTTCCGGAAGTAGAAACCGACGCCTCGCCCATCGCTCCCGCCATCCTTGCGTAGCTTGTGCCAGATGATGTTGGACTTGTAGGCGAAGCCCCATGCCTTCATTACGCCAAGCCCTTCGGGAAGCAGGGCGTTGGGAACCCAAAGGTAAAGGTGGCAAGGATCGGCAGCGCATTGAGCCACGGGGAGCGCCTCAATGTCTTTCAGCGTCATCGTCGCATAGCGGCTGAGCCGCTTATGCTCAGGGGCAATCTTTCCGGTACTGTTCTGGAATTGCCAGGGCGGGTCGGCGAGGATCGTGCCAAAGCGCTGGCCAGCCACCAGCCGATGAAGATCAGCGGACGCGTCAGCAGTCACTGGCATGGTGTGTTCTTCATCCATCCCTGATCCTCCCATCTCGGGCAGATTCGCGCCAGCGCCGCGCGGCTTGCCAGCCGAACGACCCCATGGCTTCTAACGGCCACAAGCTCAACAGGCCGTCAAGAAATGAACCTCGCCCGCCTCCTCGCCGCCCGCGCCGCCGCCGGAAAGCCCATCACCGTCGGTGTCATCGGCGCGGGCAAGTTCGGCGCCATGTTCCTCGCCATGGCGGCGCGCTCGCCGGGCATCCACGTCGCGGTGATCGCCGACCTGGCCCCCGCGAAGGCGCGTGAGAACCTGACCCGCATCGGCTGGGCGCCCGAGCAATCCGCAGCATCCGACCTCGACCACGCCATCGCCACCCGCGCCACCTTCGTCACCGACAACGCGGCCCTGGTGAATGACCCGCGCATCGAGGTGGTGGTGGAATCCACGGGCAACCCCGCCGCCGGCATCCGCCATGCGCTGGCCGCCATCGCCGCCCGGCAGCACATCGTCATGGTGAATGTGGAGGCCGATGTGCTGGCCGGCCCGCTCCTCGCCGCCAAGGCCGCGGCGGCGGGCGTCGTCTATTCCATGGCCTATGGCGACCAGCCCGCTTTGGTCTGCGAAATGGTGGACACCATCCGCGCCATGGGCCTGCCCGTCATCGCCGCCGGCAAGGGCACGAAATACCTGCCCGTCTTCCACGCCTCCACGCCTGAGACGGTCTGGGGCCATTACGGCCTGACCCCCGAGCAGGCGGCGGCGGGCGGCATGAACCCGCAAATGTTCAATTCCTTCCTGGACGGCACGAAGTCCAGCATCGAGATGGCCGCCATCGCCAATGCCACGGGCCTCCTCCCGCCCGAGGATGGCCTGGCCTTCCCGCCCTGCGGCGTGCAGGACCTGCCCCACATCCTCCGCCCCCGCGCCGAGGGCGGCATCCTGCCGCAGAAGGGCATGGTCGAGGTGATCAGCGGCCTGGAGCGGGATTCCCGCCAGGTGGTGGGGGACCTCCGCTGGGGCGTCTATGCCGTCTTCGAGGGCGAGACCGACTATATCCGCCGCTGCTTCAGCGAATATGGCGTCCACACCGACAGCACCGGGCATTACGCGGCACTCTGGCGCCCCTATCACCTGATCGGCCTGGAACTGGCGGTCAGCGTGGCTTCCGTGGCGCTGCGCCGCGAACCCACCGGCTGTGGCGAGGCCTGGCGCGGCGACGCCGTCGCCACCGCCAAGCGGCCGCTGAAGGCCGGCGAGATCCTGGATGGCGAGGGCGGCGCCATGGTCTGGGGCAAGTGCATTCCGGCCGCGCGCAGCCTGGCCGAAAACGCCCTGCCCATCGGCCTCGCCCATGGGGTGAAGCTGCTGCGCGATATTCCCGAGGGCGTGGTGCTGCGCCAATCCGATGTGGCGCTGGATGCCGGGCTGGATGCTGTGCAGGTGCGCCATCAGATGGAGGCGCTCTCCCGCGCCGCCTGAGGCGCGCGGCAAGAATGTCTTCATCCCCACAGGCTTAAGTGGCGGCGAAGCCTGGAGTCTCGCCATGTCCCGTATCGCCTTTCTTCGCGGCCTGAAGGGCCGCATCACCCTGCTCGCGCTGCTGCCCATGCTGGCGGTCGCCATCCTGGCCTCCGCGGCCAGCGTCTATTCCCTCTGGCAATTGCGCGAGTCCCGGCTGCAGGCCGCGCTTGAGGGCGCCGCCTTCCGCGCCGAGAACATGCTGACCGAGGGCCAGGTGCGCATGGGCACCTATGCCGTCGCCCTCGCGCAGCAGGCCGCCCTGGTGAACGCCATCGCGAGCGGCGATGCGGGCCTGATCCGCACCCGCATCCTCACCGCCATGGAGATGCTGCGCGCGAGCGATCCGCGCGTCTCCGTGCTGGAAGTGACCGATGCGCGGGGCCGCGTGCTGCTGCGCGGCCACAACCCCAACCAGGCCGGCGATGACAAATCCGCCGTGCCCGATGTGGCCCGCGCGCTGCGGGGCGAAATCGCGCCCGGCATCACCCTCTCCCCCGCCTCGGGCGAGTTGGCCTATGGCGCCGTGGTGCCGCTGCGGCAGGAGGGGCGCGTCGTCGGCACCATCAAGGTCGCCGGGCGCATGGAGGCGAATACGGCGCGGCAGATCGGCCGGCTGGTGGATGGCGAGGTGATGCTCTTCGGCAATGGGCGGATGCGCGCTTCCACCATCGAGGGCCTCGACCCCGCCATCATTCTACCGCTCCTGGCCCCCGACTCGGCGGCGCGCCAGCCGGAGGGCGTGACCTTCGCCCTGCCCGGGCGCGGCGACTACCGGCTGCGCGTGCTGCCGGTGACAGACGTGGCCGGCCAGCAGAGCGGCGCCACCGTAATCGCCCTGCCCATGGCCGCCTGGTATGCGGCGCAGAACGTCGCGATACTGACCACGCTGCTGGCGGCGGGCCTTGTCCTGCTGGTCGCGCTCCCAGTCACGCTCTTTGTGGCGCGCCGCATCGCCCAGCCGCTCGAAGGCATGACAACCGCGATGGGCGAGATCGCCGGCGGCAAGCTCGACGCCGCGATCCCCGGCGCCGGCCGGCGCGATGAGATCGGCGCCATGGCCGGGGCGCTGGCGGTCTTCCAGGACCAGGCGCGGGAGAAGCAGCGCCTGGAAGCCGAGACCGAGGCCGCGCGCCGCATCCGGGAGCGGCGCAACGAGGCGATGCAGCGCTACACCGATGATTTCGGCACCTCCGTCTCCGGCGTCATGGAGCGCTTCCGCAGCGCGGCCGAGGTGATGCAGGCCAGCGCCGGCGACATGTCCCGCGCCGCGACGCTAACCCAGGCGCAGGTGGATGGCGCGGCCGCGGGCTCGGCCGAGACCTCCGAAAACCTGGGCGCCGTGGCCGCGGCGGTGGAGGAGCTCTCGGCCACGGTGGGCGAAATCAGCCGCCAGATCGCCGGGGCTACCACCATCGCCGCCGATGCGGTGCGCGAGGCGCGCGAGAGCGATGACCGGATGCGTGCCCTGACCAGCAGCGCCGACCGCATCGGCAATGTGCTGGGCCTGATCGCCGATGTCGCGAGCCGCACCAACCTCCTCGCCCTCAACGCCACCATCGAGGCCGCGCGCGCGGGCGAGGCCGGCAAGGGCTTCGCCGTGGTGGCGAGCGAGGTGAAGGCCCTCGCCGCGCAGACCGCGAAGGCGACAGAGGAAATCGGCGGCCAGATCCACGCCATGCGCCAGGCGGCGGGCGAGGCGGCGGAGGCCATGCGCGGCATCGCCGGCACCATCGCCCGCGTGGACGAATCCACCTCCGCGATCGCGGCCGCGGTGGAGGAGCAAAGCGCCTCGACGCGCGAGATCACGGGGCGGCTGCAATCGGTCGCCAACGCCACCTCCAGTGTGAACCACGCGATGCAATCCGTCGCCGAGACGGCGCAGCAGGCCGGCCGCACCAGTGCCGCGGTGCAGGGCGCGGCGGAACAGGTGCAAAGCCAGGCCTCGCGGCTGAGTGCGGAGGTGGATGGCTTCCTCACCAACCTCAATTCCGGAGAGGATGAGCGCCGCCGCTTCGACCGGCGCGATGGGCGCGGCCGGCGAGCCTGGCTGCTCACCGAGCAGGGCGAGGAGCGGGTGGCGATCCGCGACATCTCGCTGGGCGGCATGGCGATGGAGACGAAGCTGGCGCTCAAGGCCGGCACGCCCGTCCGCATCGCCTTCGGCGAAACGCGGGAGGGCGCGGTGCTGGCCCGCGTGGTGCGCAGCACGGGCGGCGCCCTGGCCGTGATCTTCACCGAAGCCGCGAGCTGCGCCCTGGTGGAGCGCCTGCTGGAGGATCTGCCCCTGGCCGCCTGAGGGGCCCCTTTCCGGTCAGGCGGCGCAGCGCCTAGACTTCCCCGCAACAAACGGAGGAAGCCCGCGTGAAGAACCTGTTCGACCTGACCGGAAAGGTCGCCATCGTCACCGGCGGCAGCCGCGGCATCGGCCGCGCCATCTGCGAGCGCCTCGCCCAGCATGGCGCGAAGGTCGTCGTCAGCAGCCGCAAGCTGGATGCCTGCCAGGAGGTGGTGGACGGCATCACCGCAGCGGGCGGCACCGCCATGGCCATGGCCTGCAACATCGGCCGCAAGCCCGAGCTCCAGGCGCTGGTGGATGGCACCATCGCCGCCTATGGCCAGCTGGACGTCCTGGTCTGCAACGCGGCGGTGAACCCCTATTTCGGCCCCGCCCAGGATATTCCCGACGAGTCCTATGACCGCATCATGAACTCCAACGTCCGGAGCAATCTCTGGCTCTGCCAGATGAGCATCCCGGGCATGGCGGCGCGGGGCGGCGGCTCGGTCATCATCGTGAGCTCGATCGGCGGCTTCCGCGGCTCGCCGCGGCTGGGCATCTATGGCGTCTCCAAGGCGGCGGACATGCAACTGGCGCGTGCATTGGCCACCGAATGGGGGCCGTCCAACGTGCGGGTGAACGCCATCGCGCCCGGCCTGGTGCGCACCGATTTCGCCCGCGCCCTGTGGGAGGACCCGGTGAACCTCAAGAAGCGCACGCGCGACACGCCGCTGCTGCGAATCGGTGAGCCGGATGAGATCGCGGGCGCCGCCGTCTTCCTGGCCAGCGCGGCCTCGGGCTTCATGACGGGGCAGAGCATGGTGATTGATGGCGGCGTGCTGGCCGGGCCGCCCTTACTCACGGAGGATTGATGCCGGTTCGGCGCTGCACCAGGGTGCAGCCAGAAAAGGGCCTCCGGCGGCTGGGGCCGGGGCCCCAGACCTCGTTTGTCGAATGGCCCGATGAACCTGCAAAATTTTGATTTTGAATCATAAAAATGGGGTCTGGGGCCCCGGCCCCAGCCGCCGGAGGCCCTTTTTTTCTACAGCACTGCCCCGCCGCAACTCACCCCAGATACGCGAAGACATCCCCCTCCGCCGCCACGCCCTCGACGTGGCGGCGGTGCCACAGCGCGTAGAAGAGCAGGTGCCAGGCGGCGGCCCCCGGCTTCTTCTCCGCCGCGTGGCGGAAGATCTGTTCCACCCGGCCCGGCTTGCACAGTTCGGCCACGCCCGCCTGGCGGGCGACCAGCGGCCCCAGCACATCGGCCTTGCGTTCGATCCAGGCGCCGATGGGCACGGTGAAGCCCTGCTTGGCGCGGAACGGCTCGCTGGCAGGAAAGTGGCGGGAGAGCCATTCGCGCAGCAGGTACTTGCCCTGGTTGTCGCGCACCTTCAGCGCATCGGGCAGGCGGAAGGCGGCCGCGGTGACGCCGGAATCGAGGAAGGGCGTGCGGCCCTCCACCCCATGCGCCATCAGGCAGCGATCCAGCTTGGTCAGCAGGTCATTCGGCAGCCAATCCGCGACGTCCAGCGCCTGGGCGGCTTGCAGGCGGCTGCGGCCACCCTGTGCGGCCTCGCTCTCGGCGGCCGCAATGCCGTCGCGCCAGAAGCGGGGCTCGCGGTCCAGCACATTCAGCCGGTCGAAGGTGCCGCGCGCGCGCATCGCACGGCCCCAGCGCCACCAGGGCCGCATGGCCGAGCGGTAGCGGCCATAGCCGCCGAAGATCTCGTCGCCGCCCTCGCCGGAGAGCACCACCTTCACCTCCTCCCGCGCGCGGCGCGCCAGGAACCAGGTGGGGATGATGGCGTAGTCGGCCGCCGGATCATCCATGCAGGCGACGATCTCCGGCAGGTGCCGCCAGACCATGGCCTCATCCACCAACACCTCGACATGCTCGGCGCCCGCGGCTTCGGCGGCGCGGCGGGCGGCGGCGCGTTCATCGGCCGCACCCTTCACGTCGAAGCCGGCGGTGAAGGCCTTCACCGGCTTGTCGTTCAGACGGGCCATCATGGCGAGGATGGCGGCCGAATCCGTGCCGCCCGAGAGGAACAGCCCATAGGGCACGTCGCTGCGCTGGTGCAGCAGCACGCTCTCCTCCAGCGCGGCATCGAGCCGCGTGAGGGCGGCTTCCTCGCTGATCGCCTCGGGCGGGCCTTCGGGCAGGGCCATGCGGCGGTGGCGTTCGACGATCTTGCCATCGGCGATGGTGATGCTCTCACCCGGCAGCAGGCGGCGGATGCCCTGGAAGATGGTCTCCGCACCCGTGGTGAATTGCAGCTGCAACAATTCGTCGCGCGCCTCGGGCCGGATGCGCGGGGCCGCGAAGCCGCCGGCGATCAGCGCCTGCGGCTCCGAGGCGAAGGCGATGCCCAAATCGGATTCCGCGATGTAGAGCGGCTTGATGCCGAAGGGATCACGCGCGAGGACGAGGCGCCGCGCCGGCCGGTCATGCAGGGCGATGGCATACATGCCGCGCAGCGCATCCACGAAGCCGAGGCCATCGCGCCGGTACAGGTGCAAGGGCGGCTCGCAATCGGATTGCGTGGCGCAGAGCAGCTGGTTCAGCTCGCGCAGTTCCCGGTAATTGTAGATTTCCCCATTCGCGACGAGGGCCGCACCGCCGGCGAAAAGCGGCTGGTCGCCCGTGACGAGGTCGATGATGGAAAGCCGCGTATGCGCCAGGGCCACGCCGCCCGCCACATGCTGGCCCGAACCGTCGGGGCCGCGATGGGCCAGCGCCGCGACCATGGCATCCAGCGCGCCCTCGGGCGGCGTGGCGCCAGGGCGCAGGGCGAGGCCGGCGAGGCCGCACATCTATCGATTCCTCATCGCTGCACCTTGTGCAGGAATTCGCGCCATTGCGCGAGGACCGGCGCCTCGGCGAAGTCCCGCTCGAAGCGGGCGCGGCCGGCGGCGGCCAGGGCCTGGGCGCGGGCGGGGTCGGCCAGCAGGGTGCGGATCGCCGCTGCCATCGGCTCGGGCGCATCCACGGGCACCAGCAGCCCTGTCTCGCCTTCCGCGATCAGCTCCGAGGGCCCCTGGGCGGCGGCGGCGATCACGGGCCGCGCGGCGGACCACGCCTCCAGCACCACATTGCCCAGCGGCTCGTGGCGGGAGGGGCAGAGGAAGAGGTCGCAATCGGCCAGCAGCGCGCCCGTGTCCTGGCGCCAGCCGAGCAGGGTCAGGCGGTCGGCCACGCCGCATTCGCGTGCCAGCGACTCCAGCGCGGGGCGTTCCGGGCCTTCGCCCGCGATGCTCAGCCGCGCGCCGGGCACGAGGGCCAGGGCGCGGATCAGCGCGTCGAAACCCTTGTTTTGATGCAGCCGGCCCATGGCCAGAAGATGCCCGCCGCCGGGGCGCGACGCAGCCGGGGTTCCCGCGAAATCCGTGGCGAAATTGGGCAAATAATGCACCCGCGCCTCGGGCCAGCCCTGGGCGATGATCCAGCGCTGGAGGTCGCGCGTATTGCCCACCAAGTGGTCGCAATGGCGGTAGTATTTCAGGTCGTAATAGCCGCCCAGGCGCCCCACCAGCGTCCAATCCCCGCGCGGGGTCATGCCGGCCGCGCGGTTCATCCAGGCCATGGCCACGCGCGGCCGCCAATCCGCCAGCATGCGGCCGAGGCGCATGGGCGTCAGGATATCCAGCGCGCCGCCGAAGCGCAGCTGCACCGGTGATGCGGCGGCGATGCGGGTGGCGCGGCCGGGATCGCGGCGGATCACCGGGAGCACCTCCTCGCCCGCGCCATGGAGCGCGAGGGTAAGGCGCTCATAGAAGGCCTCCGCCCCGCCCTGCGGCGCGCCGGCCATGATGTTGGCCAGGCGGATCACGCCAGCGCCCCAGGAGCCAGGGACTCGAAGGCCTGGGCCACATCCGCCCAGTTCGGGCCGGGGCCGCGGGCAAGTGCGGCGCGATGCATGCGCAGCCAGAGCGCGTCATCGCGCAGCAGGGCCTGCGCGGCCTCGATGAATTCAGCCTCGCTGCGGGCCACCATGCCAGTCAGCCCATCCTCGATCCGCTCCGCCACGGCGCCGCGGTCCATCACCACGCAGGGCAGCCCCGCCGCCTGCGCCTCGGCCACCGCGAGGCAGAAGGTCTCGCCGGGATCGCCCCGGTAGAGCATGCAGCGCGCCTGGGTCAGCCGCGCCCGCAACTCGGGGCGGGGCAGCGGGGCGAAAAGGCGCACGCCCGGCACCGCCTCGGCCCGCGCCAGGATGGGGGCGGCCCGCTGCGCCAGGCGCGGATCGCCGCCATAGGTCGCAGCACCGGAATAGGCATGCAGCTCGCCCTCGCCGATGCGCGGCCAGAGCCCCGCCAGCTCATCCAGGCCGCGCAAGGGGCTGGAGGTGAAGACGGCGACCGGCGGCGGTGGCAGGCGCTCGGGCGGCGAGATATCGAAGGGGGGTGCGACCGCCAGCGGAATCTCCGAGCGCAGCCCCGGCAGCCAGCGGGGCAGCGTGGCCGCATGGTGGGGGCCGAGGGTCACGAGGGCCGGCCTGGCGCGCAGCAGCGGCCAGGCGTGGCGCAGCTTGCGCAGGTAGCCCGCCGGATTGTGCAGCCAGAGCACCCGGCGCCCGCGTGGCAATTCGTGGAACAGCCGGGGCACGCGCGTGGCGATCACCAGATCCGCGCTGGGCGGCAGTGCCGCGCGCTCGCCCTCGAAATGCAGGATCAGCTCATGCCCGCGCCGCTGGAAGGATTGCGCCAGCAGCGCCACCGCCGTCTCCACCCCGCCCAGCGGCCGCTGGCCGATGGCGCTGGCCTCGATGCGCGGCCCCTCATTGGCGAGCAGGATTCTCAAGACCGGTGGCGCTCCGGCTCCAGCCTGGCCTTGAGATGGGAGAGCAAGGGGAAGAGGCCCGCGCAAAGCGCGATGAGCAAGCCCCAGCCGCCCTCCTTGTAGCCCTTGCGCGCCACGAAGCATTTGAAGGTGCGCGAGATAAAGCGCCGGACATTGTTGTCGAGCGTGCCGATATCGCCCTGGTCCAGCAGATCGGCCGCCTTGGCACTGCTGTAGCGGTCCAGGCGGCGCAGCATGTCGGAGATGTCGCGGTCCACCTCGTGGCGGATGCCATGGGCTGTCAGGCGCTCACCTTCGATGCCGGTCCAGTCCAGGCCGGGATGCACGCGCTGCGCCCGCCAATGCTTCGCGCCGCGCCGGAAGAGGATGGGCTTCAGCGTGGTGCCGAAGCTGCCGCCCCAGCCATGCAGGATCAGCCGCTCGCCCACGTAATTGTCGATGCGGATACGGTGGAAACCAGAGGTACTGCGGGCGATCAGCGCGCGGATTTCGGCGGCGAGTTCAGGCGGCACGCGTTCATCGGCGTCCACTTCCAAAACCCAGTCGCCGGTGCAGGCGGCGATGCCGGCGTTGCGGCGATCGCCCTCCAGGTTCCAGGCGCCCTCCAGCAGCACGGCGCCGGCCGCGCGGGCGATCCCGGCGCTGGCATCGGTGCTGCGGTCCAGCACCACCACGATCTCATCGGCGAAGACCAGCGTGGCAAGGCAGGCGGGCAAGCGCGCTTCCTCGTTGCGCGCGACGACCAGGGCGGAAAGCCTCATGCCGGCACCGGCATGACCAACACGCGCTCGGCGGCCTCCACCACCTGATCCACCGCCAGGCGCTGCATGGGCGTATGGGCCGCCGGCCCCTTGGCCAGCACGGCCTGGGCGCGGGCGCCGACGGGGGCGTATTCGCTGGCCGGCGTGGGGCCGAAGAGGCCCAGCGTGGGCGCGCCCGTCGCGGCCGAGATGTGCATCAGCCCGGAATCATTGCCGACGAACAGCGCGCCGCGCGCCAGCACGGCCGCCACCTCGGGCAGGGTCAATGACCCGACCAAATCCACAGCATCCGGCACCGCGGCCAGAACGGGCGCGGCCATCTCGCGCTCGGCCGCACCCGGCCCGCCGAGGATGGCCAGCCGCGCGCCGGGCAGCAGCCCCTCCGGGCCGGTCAGCTTCTGGGCGAGGGCGATGAAGCGCTCGGCCGGCCACATCTTCACGCGCCAATTGGCGGTGGGGCCCAGGATCAGCCAGGGGCCGCCGGGCAGCAGCGCGCGCGCGCGCGCCTCCTCGGCCGGGCCGAACCAGGCCACGGGGCGCGGGGCGGGCGTCACGCCCAGCGTCTCCGCGATGTGCAGCAGCCGATGGCCGGAGCGGCGGCCGCCCTTCATCACCGCGCGGCGCTTCGCCCAGAGCAGCCAGGCGATGGCCGAGCCCCGCAGATCCACCACCAGATCCCAGCGGCGGAAGGCCACTTGCCGCCAGAGCTCCAGCCAATGCAGCGACCAGCGCCGCTTGGTGACGGGGATGATCCGCTCCAGCCCCGGCATGCGCGTGAAGACGCCCTCGGCCACCGTCCCGCAGGCAATGGTGATCCGCGCGGCCGGATTCTCCCGCAGCAGATGGTCCAGCAGGCCCGTGGAGAGCACCGCGTCGCCAATGCGGGTGGAGGTGATGAAGAGGATGCGCACGAAGAACCCTATAGCAGAGAGGGGCCTCTAGCAGAATCGTCCCTGCTTGAACCCCCTGCTTGAACCCCCTGCTTGAACCCCCTGCGTGAAACCGCCACATGCCCCCCATGCCGATCGCCACCCTCCCCGACCGTGCCGTCCTTGAATTGACGGGCGAGGACCGCCTGGCCTTCCTCCAGGGGTTGGTTTCAAATGACGTGCTGGCGGCGGCGCCCGGCCGGGCCGTCTGGGCCGCGCTGCTGACGCCCCAGGGCAAGTGGCTGGCCGATTTCTTCCTGACCGCCGAGGCCGATCGCCTGCTGCTGGATGCCGAGGCCGCCCAGGCCGAGATGCTGATGGGCAGGCTGCTGCGCTTCCGCCTGCGCTCCAAGGTGGCCATGGCCGTGCTGCCGGGCTGGGTGGTGCAGGCGGGCTGGGGTGATGCGCCCCTGCCGGCGGGCGCCACCCCCGATCCCCGCCTGGAAGAGGCCGGCTGGCGCTGGGCCACCCCCTCCCCCCTCCCCGCCGAAGCCACGGCGGATGCTTATGACGCGCATCGCCTGCGCCTGGGCCTGCCCGATGGCGGCCGAGACATGCAGGCCGAGCAATCCGTGCTGCTGGAAGCCGGCTTCGACGAGTTGCAGGGCGTTTCCTGGTCCAAGGGCTGCTACATGGGCCAGGAACTGACCGCGCGGACCAAGTATCGCGGCCTGGTGAAGCGCCGCCTCGTGCCCGTCGAGGTTGAGGGCCCCTTGCCCGCCCGCGGCACGCCCGTGACCCGCGATGGCGCGGAGGTGGGCGAGATGCGCTCCGGCCGCGCGGGCATGGGGATGGCGCTGCTGCGGCTCTCCGCGCTAGGCCAGCCCTTGGAATGCGGGGGCGCACGGCTGCACCCGCGCATCCCCGCCTGGATGAAGCTGCCCGAGGCCAGCGATGCCTGACGCCCATCATGTCTGAAGATCGGGGCCCCGGCGTCCGGCTTCCCCCGCCGGTCATCGTCGTCGCGGCGCTGTTTTTCGCCTGGGGGGCGCAACGGCTGCTTCCTGTGCAGCTCGGCCCGCCGGTCGTGGCGCTGGGTGGCATGGTGATCTTCCTGGGCATGGCCTGGGTGGGCTGGGCGCTGCTGGTGCTGGTCCGGGCCGGCAATGACCCGCGGCCGGACAAGCCCGACACCGCCTTCGTCGCCGCCGGCCCCTACGCCATCGGCCGCAACCCGATCTATTTCGGCTTCCTGCTCTTCCTGGCCGGCGTCGCGCTGAGCTGGGGTACGCTCTGGGCCTGGCTCGCCGTCGGCGCCGTCTTCCTGGCGCTGGACCTGCATGTGGTGCGGCGGGAGGAAGCCTATCTGCGCGCCCGCTTCCCGGAGAGCTACCCGGACTATGCCAAGCGCATCCGGCGCTGGATTTAGCCCGGTAGCAAGTCCCGCAGCTTCTCCAGTTGTACCTTGCCGAGCGCCGTGCGCGGCAGGGCCGGCACGCGCAGCACCGCGCGCGGATGCTTGAAGCGCGCGAGCGTCGCCTCGAAGTGCGCGGCGATCACCGCCTCGTTGAAGCCCGCCTCTGCGACGATGACGGCGACCGGCACCTCCCCCCAGCGCGGGTCAGGCCGGCCGATGATGGCGTATTCCCTGAGGCCCGGCACCTCGGCCAACACGCGTTCCAGCTCGGCCGGATAGATGTTCTCGCCGCCCGAGATGATCACGCGCTTCAGGCGATCGGTGAACCAGAAGCGGCCGGCTTCGTCCTGCCGCCCGACATCACCCGTGCGGAACCATCCCTCGTGCAGCGCCTCTTCGGTGGCGTCGGGGCGGTTCCAGTAGCCGGTCATGACATTGGCGCCGCGGATCTCGATCTCGCCCGGCGTGCCGCGTGGCGCCTCGCGGCCATCGGCCAGGGCGATGCGCGCCTCGCCGAGTGGCGCGGCCATGCCGATGGAGCCGGGTGCGGCCAGCGCCTCCGCGCGCGTCTGCGCGATGGCGATCGGGCTGGTTTCCGTCATGCCATAGACCTGCTGCACCGGAATGCCGCGCGCGTGAAACGCCTCGATCAGGGGCACCGGCACCTCGGAGGAACCGGCGCCGATGGCGCGCAGCGAGGCAAGATCCGCACTGGCCCAGCGCGGATGCGTGACCAGGGCCGCCATCACCGCCGGCACCAGCAGGGTGAGCGTGGGGCGCAGCCGCTCCACCGCGTCGAAGAAGGCGCCAGGGTCGAATTTCGGCAGCAGGGTGACACGGGCGCCAGCCAGCAGCGCGGGCACGGTCTGGATGTTCAGCCCGCCCACATGGAAGAGGGGCAGCACCGTCAGCACATGATCATCGGGCGTGAGGTCGAAGATGCGGCGGGCGTTCTCGGCATTGGCATGCAGCGCGGCACGGCTGAGCATCGCGCCCTTGGGGCGGCCCGTGGTGCCGGAGGTATAGCCGATCAGCAGCGCCTCGCAGGCTGCGCCACCCGGCATGGCGTGCGGCGTCACGGCGCCCGAGTCCGGTCCCTCGCGCAGCAAGGCCAAGCCGGCATCACCCGCGATCCATTGCAGTTCCTCGGCCGCCAGGCGCCAATTCAGCGGCACCAGCGTGGCGCCGATGCGCTCGCAGGCGAAAAGGCAGGCGAGCATCCCGGGATGGTTCAGCCCGATCCAGCCGATGCGGTCCCCCGCGCGGATGCCCTCGCCGCGCAGCAGCGCCTCCTCCGCCTCGATCAGGGGCGTGAGGGCCGCGAGGTTGAAGCCCTCCATCAATCCGTCTCGCCCTTCTCGTAGAGCGCGTCGCGGCCGATGCGGTCCACGCAGAGCTCCGCCGTCCAGGGCAGCATGAGGCTGCCGCAGCGGCTGTCGCGGTAGATGCGCTCCAGGGGCAGCGTCTTGAGCATGGCCTGGCCGCCGCAGGTGCGGACGGCCTTGGCGGCGATGGCGTTGGCGTTCTCCATCACCGTGTTCTGCGCGGCCAGCGCGCGCAGCATCTGCTCCTTGGACGGGTCGGGCCCGGCCTCGCTGATCGCCTGGAACCAGAGCGCCTTGGTCTGCTCCAGCATGATCCGCATCTCGGCCAGCGCGATCTGCTTGGTGGGATACATGCGGCGCTTGACCGGCGGCGTGCCCGGCTGCTCGCCGCGCAGGTAGCGCACCGTGAAGTCATAGGCCGCCTGCGCCAAGCCCATATAGGTGGGCGTCAGCGTCATGAACATGTGCGGCCAGCGCGAGGCGGCCTGGAAGTAAAGGCCGGGCGGCATCAGCGCGGCACTCTCGGGGACGAAGACATCCTTGAAGATGAGGTTGCGGCTGACCGTGCCGCGCATGCCCAACGGATCCCACTCGCCCTCGACGGAAACGCCCGGCGCGTCCTTGGGGATAGCAAGGTAGAGCGTGTCCCGGCGCGAGAGTTTCTCCGCTCCATGCACCTCGGTGCAGAGGATGCCGTAGCAATCCGCATGACCAGAGAGCGAGGCAAAGATCTTCTTGCCATTGATCCGGAACCCGCCCTCCACGGGCGTCGCCGTGGTGCCGAAGGCGACCGCCCCCGCCGCTGCCGCCCCGCCCTCGGAGAAGGGCTGCGAGAAGATGGCGCCGCGCGCCAGGATGTTCTCGTAATGCAGCTTGCGGCGGTCATGGTGCAGCGCGCGGGTCGCCGCATCCATCTCCAGGTCATCGGTCAGCAGCCCGGTCCAGAGCGTGCTGCAGACATGCATGTTCCAGGTGAGGGCGGTGGCGCCGCAATAGCGGCCGAACTCGGCGGCGGCCAGGCAATAGGCGCGGAAATCGGCGCCCATGCCGCCATCGGCGCGCGGGATGCAGATGCCGAGCCAGCCTTCGCGCCGCATGTCGTCGTAGTTATCCGTGGGGAAGGCAGCCTCGCGGTCCCAGCGGGCGGCGCGGGGTGCGAGCACGCGGGCGCCGAATTCCCGGGCGCGGGCGCTGAGATCGGCCTCGAAGGGCGAGAGGCGGAAACCGCGCGGATCGAAGATCGGCGCATCGGCGGTGAGGGGGAGTGGCATGTCCATGGGCGCTCTCCGTCAGGTCAGGAAATCATGCAGGGCGGCGTGGAAGGCGTCGGGCGCCTCCAGCGGCAGCAGGTGGCCGGCGCCGGGGATGATGATGATTCGCGCATCGGGCATGGCGTCCGCCATGCGGGCCATGCCGCGCGGGGGGGCGGTCTGGTCGGCCTCGCCGGCGATGAGCAAAGCGGGCTGGGTCACGCGCGGCAGGTCGGCGCGCCGGTCGAAGCCGGTCAGCACCGCGAGTGTCGCGCGATAGGCGGCCTCATCGACGCTCGCCATGGCTGCCATGGCGGCGGGTGCCGCGGCCGGATCGGCGGCGCGGCCCAGCATCGCGGGGACCAGGGCGGCGGCGACGCCGGCCATGCCGATGCCCTCATCCAGCGGCTTGCGCCGTGCCGCCAGGAAGGCTTCGCGGAAGGCCGGGTCGCGGCTGCCGAAGGCCGGCGAGCTCGCCACGATGACCAGGCGCCGCACGCGCTTCGGGTGCCGCAGCGCCATCTCCAGCGCGATCATGCCGCCCAGCGAATGGCCCACCACATCGGCGGCCGCCACACCGGCCGCGTCCAGCAGCGCCACCGCCGCATTGGCCAGCGCCTCGAAGCTGGTGAGCGCGGGGCGCGTGCCGTCATAGCCCGGCATGTCCATGGCGATCACTTGGCGCGGGGCCAGCGCCGCGACGCTCGGCGCCCAGAGGGAGGCGCGGCCGCCAATGCCGTGCAGGAGAAGGACGGGCGTCACAGCAGCACCCCCCCGCGCACCACATCCTCGCCATCGAGCGAGATGGTGGTGTTGAAGACGGGAATGTCGAAATGTCCCTCGGTGAAGCGGCCGGCAAATTCATTGGCGCCGGTGGAGAACAGGAAATTGCCGGCGACGGCGCGCAACTCCGTCCCGTTGGTGTCCTCGCGGTCGTAGAAAGTGAGCGCCTCATAGCGCGCGGCCCGGTTCAGTCCCCAGCCGACATGGCTGACGGCATAGGCGGCAGGGTCATTCCAGGCTTCGAGGTAGCGGCGCATCATCTCCGCATCGGCGCCGCGGCCTTCGATACGGGTGATGTGGTCATCCTCGATGGTGAGCGTGATGGCCTGCTCGATGTAGCGCTTGAAGGTCAGGTTCACGTCGCCGGCATCGAGCACGAGCCGCCCCTGGACCGAGCCCGCGCGCGGGAAGGCGACGAGGATGCCGCCCGGCCAATGCGCGATGGTGCCCGGCCGGTTCGTCCAGCCCCAGACGCCCACGCTGGGGGCGCCTTCCATGTTTACGTCCAGATCGGTGCCGGCGGCGGAGGTGACGCGCATGCGCTTGGCCGCCCGCGCCCGCTTCACCGCGGCCTTGGCAATGGTTTCATCGGCATCCTGCGGCACCAGGCGCTCCAGCGCGTCCGGGTGCTCGTTGCTGACCATCAGCACGCGGCTGCCGGCGCCCAGGATCTGCTTGAGCTCCGGCGCGTGCAGCAGCCCTTCGACCGTCAGATCCACGATGAAGGGGCAGGCGGCCAGCGCGGCCAGGGCGGCCGGGTGCCCGGCGATCGCCCTGGATGCGCCGGTGGAACGGATCGGAACGGGAGCGGTCTGCGGGGGCGTGGGGAGAGACATCCGGATGAATTTCGCCCCGATTCGGGCCAGCGCCATTTCCGCCAGGGCGATGTTCAAGGGGCGGGAACGGCTTTCGGTCAGCACGCAGGCCAGTTCGCCGGGGGCCAGGCCGCAACGCCGGAACACGGCCTCAAAGGCCGAAATCCAGCTGGGTTCCAGGGTCATCAGGGACATGTCGGGCCTCCGCTCTGGGAGGAGGATAACAGATGAAAATTCATATGTCAGGCATCCGTATTTCCCCTAATTGCATGCCAGCGAAACAGGGCCAATATCCATGCCTCCAAATCTTAAGCTGAGGTTCTCAATGGAATCCGCCGGTCCCAAGTCCGAACGTTTCGTGGATGATTATCTGCTCTACCTGCTCGCCCGCGGGTCGCATGCCGTCTCGGCGGAGTTTCATTCGAAGCTCCGCAAGGAAGGGATTTCCGTGCCGGTCTGGCGCGTCCTTGCCACCCTCTCCGGCAGCCCCGGCGAGACGGTGACGGGCCTGGCCGAGGCCTGCCTGCTGCAGCAGCCCACCATGACCAAGCTGCTCGACCGCATGGTGCGCGACGGCATCGTCAAGCGCATGCCCGATGCGCGGGACCGTCGCGTGGTCCGCATCCAGATGCTGCCGCGGGGCGAGCACATGGTGAAGGACCTGCTGGTCGCCGCCAAGGCGCATGAAGCCGAGGTGCTGGCCCGCTTCCCGGCGATCGACCAGTCGCAGCTCAAGCAGCTGCTGCGCGCCATGATGGTCAAGCCGCCCAAGGTCCGTCGCAGCGCGATGGCCGCGTGAAGCTGCCGCATCCGAACCAGCTCGGCGGGATCATCCTGGTCCTGCTGGTTGTCTCGGCGATCGTGCAGATCCTCGTCCTCGTCACGGGCTGAGGCACAGGCACGAGCCTCGTGGCTCCGCCGGGCGGGGCCGGAAGGCGCAGCAAGCAACGGCCGCGGCGTGATCAACCCGTGACGGGTCGCGCCCCAGCCTCGCAACCCTGACCGGTCTGGGGTAATTCATGAGGGTGACCCAACAGACCCCCGATTTCCTCGACCATGACCGCCCCCCGGTGCCCGACCTCGTGGTGCCGAGGGGCGTGACGCCCTTTCACCTCACCGGCCGGCCGGTGCGCGGCCGCCTGGTGCGCTTGGGCGCGCTCGCCGATGCGCTGCTGACCCGGCATGACAATGCCGACCCCGTGACGCGCCTGCTGGGCGAGGCGCTGGCGCTGACCGCGGGCCTCGCCTCCGCCCTGAAATTCCGCGGCAGCTTCTCGCTCCAGGCCAAGGGCGACGGTCCCGTCCCCATGTTGGTGGCCGATTGCACCGACCAGGGCGAGCTGCGCGGCCATGCCCGCCCGGATGCCGCCAAGCTCGCGCAATACGGCAGGAATCCCTCGGCCCGCGCCCTGCTCGGCCGCGGCTACCTCGCCTTCACCTGCGACCAGGGCGAGGAGATGGAGCGCTACCAGGGTATCGTCGCGATTGAGGGTGCGGACCTCACGGAGATGGCCGGCTCCTACTTCGCCACCTCCGAGCAGCTGCGCACGCATCTGCGCCTGGCCTGCGCCCGCACCGAGAAGGGCTGGCGCGCCAGCGCCTTCATCATGGAGCGCGTGGCCGGCGCCGGCGGCATCGGCGAGGAGCTGGACGAGGAGGCGCAGGAAGAGGCCTGGCGCACCGCCACCGTCCTCGCCGGCACCTTGACCGAGGCCGAGATGCTGGATGACGCCCTGCCGCCCGAGGCGCTGCTCAACCGCCTCTTCGCCCTGGAAGGGCTGGAGGTCGGCCAATCCCGGGCGCTGGCCTATGGCTGCCGCTGCTCGCGCTCGCGCCTCGCCCAGGTGCTGGAGGGGTTCCCGCAGCCCGATCTGGACCACATGGCGGAATCAGGTGTCATCACCATGACCTGCGAATTCTGCAACCATGGCTTTCGCTTCGACCGCGAGGGGATTCGCGGGGCCACCACATGACGCAAGGGGGAACCATGCCGCAACGTCGCGCCCTGCTGCTGCTGCCACTCACGCTCTGGGCCTGTGCCGCCACGCCGCCCGCGCCCCAGGGCGATGGCCCGCCCATCGCCTATACCCATCTCACGCAGATCCGGCTGGATGTCTCGCGCATCGACATCGAGGACCGCATGCCCCTGCCCGGCCCCAATGACGCAGGGCGAGAGTTGCAGCCCAGCCCGGGCGAGGCCGTGCGGATCATGGGGCGGGACCGCCTGGCCGCCTTCGGCACCGAGCACCGCGCCCGCTTCGCCGTCACGCGCGCGCAGATCATCCGCACCCGCAACCAGGCCGGCGGGGGCGTCTTCGCCAGCGATCCCGGCGAGCGGCTGGTCTGCCAGCTCACCGCCCGACTCGACATCCTGGACGGCAATGACCGCCGCCTGGGCTTCGTCGAAGCCTCGGCCGAGCGCACGCGCAATGTGGAAAGCACCAACGCGGCCCGCCGCGCCGGGGCGGAAGCCCTGCTCCGCCAGACCATGTTCGACCTGAACACGGAATTCGAATTCCAGATACGGCGCGCCCTGCGCCCCTATATCGTGGATGGCACGGCGGCCCCCCCGGCCCCCGTCGCTCGTGAGGAGCTGCCCCGCACATGATCACCTTCTCCAACCCGCCCGGCGTCGCGCCCCCTGCCTCGCGCTACTCCCACGCGGCGCTGGTCGAGGGGCCGGGCCGGCGCCTCGTGCTTTCGGGCCAGGTGGGCATCGCGCCGGATGGCAACATCCCGGAGTCGGGCGAGGCGCAGATCGCCCTGGCGCTGACCAATCTCCGCACGCTGCTGGCCGCGCATGGCATGGGGCCGGCGCAGATCGTGAAGCTGACGGTGTTCCTGACGGAAACCTCGCTCATCGCCCCCTGGCGCGCCGCGCGGGACGAGGCGATGGAAGGCCATGCGCCCACCAGCACGCTGCTCATCGTCGCCGGCCTCGCCCATCCCCGCTTTCTCGTCGAGGTGGAGGCGGAAGCCTTTGCCCCCCTCTGAAGACCGGAACCCCCGCATGACCCTGACCCGCCGCGCCTTGCTGGCCACCCCTGCCCTTCTGCCGCTCGCGGCCGGGGCGCAGACCCCGTGGCAACCGAACCGCCAGTTGCGGCTGATTGTTCCTTTCTCTCCGGGCGGCAGCACCGATGTGGGCGGGCGCATCATCGCCGAACGGCTGAGCGAGACACTGGGCCAGCCCGTGGTGGTGGAGAACCGCACCGGCGCCGGCGGCGCGGTGGGCGTGGAGGCCGCGGCGCGCAGCGCGCCCGATGGCTACACCATGCTGGTCGCCACCAATGGCGTGATGACCCAGGCGCCGCATCTGGGGCTGATGCGCGCCGTGGATGTCCGGCGGGAGCTGGCGATCCTCTCCAAGATCTTCACCACGGATGTGATCGTGGTGGTCCACCCCTCCATCCCCGCCCAGACGCTGCAGGATTTCGTGGCCTTCGTGCGGGCGCGGCCAGGGCAGCTCAGCTTCGCCACCTCGGGCGTCGGCTCAGGCACGCATATCTTCACCGAGCTCTTCATGGCGGTCACCGGCACGCAGATGGTGCATGTGCCCTATCGCGGCTCGGGCCAGGCCATGTCGGACCTGGTGAATGGCACCGTGCAGGTGATGCTGGACCAGCCGGCCTCCTCGATCGGCCAGGTGCGGGCGCGCGCCATCCGCGTGCTGGCCACCAGCGGGCCGGCGCGCATCGCCGTACTGCCGGAGACGCCGACCTTCACCGAGGCCGGCTTTGCCGATGCCACGGTGCAGAGCTGGGGCAGCATCGCCGTCCCCGCCGGCACGCCGGCCGCCGCGCAGGAGCGCCTGGGGGCCGCGGTGCGCGAGGCAGTGTCCCACCCCCCGGTCATCTCCCGCATGGCCGCCGCCGGGCTCGTGGCCGTCGGCAATTCCCAGGCCGAGATGGAGGCCTTCACCGCGCAGGAATTCCAACGCTGGGGCCAGGTGATCAGCGCGCGCAACATCCGCGTGGAATGACGGCCAGGCGGGCGGCACATTGGGCAGGAAAGCCCAGCGCCCCCTCGCCCGACGCCATGGGCGCGCACGCATGACGGCGGCTAGGACCGCTTCGGCGGAACGGGCTTGCCCTTCTCCGGCCTGGGCTCAAGCAGCGCCCTGACCTCCGGCCGCAGGCGCTTGCCGTCCCGCTCGTCGAACATGTCCCGCAGGCTGCGGTCCAGCCATCGGTCGAATGCGTCAGGGACATGGTCCGCTCCGCGCCGCCGGCCCGGCCGCTGCGGCGGGGCAAGATATCCATGCGGACCCTGTAGAATCGGGGCCATCGCCATTTCTCCGGAGCCAGGGCGCTACCGACCTGGCGGTCGCGCGGCACAAGGGGGTGTGTGCCCCCTTGGCGGGGGCGGGTTCAGTTGAGTGCGGGTGCTGCCACCTGCAACGCCGGCGCGGCGAGGAAGGCGGGCTTCCGCCGGACCGGCTCCTCGCCGAGCAGGGCAACGCGCAGTGCCCTGCGTGCCCGGAAGACGCGGCACTTCAACGTGCCGACCGCGACGCCCAGCTCGGCCGAGGCATCCGTGTAGGAAAGCCCTTCGACCGTGATCATCAGCAGGATGCGGCGCTGGTCTTCCGGCAGGGCGGCGAGGCATCGGGCAAGTTCCTGCATCGCCAGCCCCTCCTCCTGGCCACCGCTGCGGCTGAGCCGCGCCGCGGGCGCATGCTCAAGCTCCACCATCTCGCGACGGCTGCGAAGGTTGGAGAAGAAGCGGTTGCGCATGATGCGCGTCATCCATGCACGAAAATTCGTCCCTGGCTCGAAGGACGCATGGGCCGCCAGCGCGCTGGCAACCGCGGTCTGCATCAGATCCTCAGCATCGGCTCGGTGCCTGGTCAGCGCGAAGGCCCGCTGACGCAAAACTGGCAAACTCGCCACCAGCAGCGCCTGGAAAGACTGAAGGGCGAAAGCCGATACGCTGGGAGTGATATTTGTCATGCATCCAGTAACGCGCTCCCACCCAAATCGTTGCATAGAAAATTGTAACTGATTTATGTTTCCTTAAAAGAAAAAGATGGCGCGGTTTTTTTGAACCGCGCCATCCGATATTTCCTCAGCGATTGCGCAACATGCCGTATTCGAAGGCCGGACGCGCACCGAGGCTTTCCTTCGTGGCACCCGGCATCACGATGTGCTCGCGCTCCGCATTCCAGTGCAGGTCACCGAGCGGCAGCGTCACCAGCCGACCGCCCAGGCCGAGGAAGCCGCCCACCTGGATGATGGCCGTGGGGCCGGATGCCGCGCCGGGCATGGCGCCGGCAGGGGGCACGAGCAGGATGTCATCCACCTCGCCAATGCGCTCATTGCGCTCGCTGTACACATTCGCGCCGATGAGTTGGCTCAGGCGCGGGCGCGCGACGGCGGCGGTGCCCGCCGCCATGCCCGCGGGCGGCAGCAGGGCGGTGGTCCCGGTGCCAGCCGCACGGTCCGCGGCGCGGCCGAGGGCCGTACCGGGCGGGTTGCCAGGCGTGCCATCGGGGGTTGTGGGCGTGCCCGTCACGCGGTCGGCGGCGCGGCCGGTGGCGGTGCCGGGCGGGTTGCCGGGCGTGCCATCCGGCGCGGTCGGCGTGCCGAGCGCGCGATCCGCAGCGCGGCCGAGCGCCGTACCAGGCGGGTTGCCGGGGGTGCCATCGGCCTGGGCCTGCGCCAGATTCGGCGCGACCAGCGGCATGAGGGCGAGGCCGGCTGCCAGGGTGATCCGAAGGCGGTTCAGGCGTCGTGCGTCAGGGGAGGTCATGGCGTGTTCCTTGCCGATCATGGAGGCAACGCGTTGCTGCTCCTTGCCCCACTCAAACGCCCGGCACGGAAAAAGTTGCCTCGGGCCCTGGCCCGGGCCGCCTCAACCGGCGGCGAGTTGCAGCGCCAGAACCAGGGCGGCCGTCGCAGCCAGGCCGGCGAGCAGCGGCGCCAGGAACCCACCACGCCGGAGCATCACGGCGATCGCGACCACCAGGCCCAGCATGCGGGCCGGAAAGGGAATGCTGGCGAGCATCCCCGTGGGTGCGAAGACGGCCGCCGCGATGAAGGCCGCCAGCGTGGCCAGCGCCACCGAGGCCGCCCAGCGCACGAAGGGGTGGTCCGGCCGCAGCCGCCCCGCCACCACCAGCCCCGCCGCGCGCAGCACGAGGCAGGCCAGGATGAGCAGCAGAAGTGCCAGGTCAGCGCCGGCCATGCCGCTCGCCCCAGAGGAAGGCCAGCGTGCCGCCCAGCAGCCCGGCCGCCAGCAACGCCCAGGCCGCCGGCAGCACCAGCACCAGCGGCGCCGCGCAGCAGCCGCCGATCACCGCGCGGCGCGACGGCAGCGCCCGCATCTCACCGGCCAGGATCAGCCCGAAATAGAGGGGGTTCACAAAGAGCAGCAGCGCCAGCACCGGCCCCTGCACCAGTGGTGCGATGGCATGGCCCAGCAGCGTCGCCGCCCCGGCCACCAGCCAGGAGGTGAGCCCGAACCCCAGGAACCAGGCGAGGCGCTGTTCCACCGGCAGGCCCGGTAGGCGGCGCATGGCCATGGCCCAGGGTGTGACGGCGATGAAGGGCAGCCCCCACCAGCGCCGCGCCCCGCCACCCAGCCAGGGCGAAAGCGCCACCGCCATCGGCAGGAAGCGCGCATTGGCCGTGGCCGCGCCCAGCACGGCCGGAAGCGCGCCGCCCGGCATGGTCACGGCGGTCACCAGCACCATCTGCCCGGGCATGCCATAGACCAGCAGCGCCGCCGCCAGCCCCCAGCCCATGCCCAACCCGGCCGCCTGCACGGCGGCGCCGAAGGCCAGGAAGGTGGCGGCCATGGCGATGGCAGGCGCGCCCAGCGCCTCCCGGCAGGCGGTGCGGAAGATCATGGGTTCGAGCCTGACACCAGGCCCCGGAAACGACCAGTGTGGTGGCTACCAGCGCAGGCTGCGCAGCGCGGCGATGGGGGCCTCACCTTCCTCGGCCAGCACATGCGCGAGCAGGCCGGGGGAAGGGTCTTGCCCATGGGCATCGGCGGTCAGGCCAGTCAGCGCCCAAAGGCTGTCAATCCCGGCATGCCGCGCGCCCGCGAGGTCGGTGTGGGGCGTGTCGCCGATCGCGACCACGCGGCTCCGGTCGGTCATGCCCAGCAGGTCCAGCACGGGGCCATAGACGGCGGGGTCGGGCTTGCCGGCCTCGAAGACATCGCCGCCCCATTCCAGGTAGATATCGGCCAGGGCACCCGCGCAGATCAGGCGCTCGCCCGCCACCATCACGGCGCGGTCCGGGTTCACGCAGAGCATGGGCAGGCCGGCCTCGAAGCAGGCGCGCAGCTCGTCGCGATAGGGCTCGACGGAAACGGACTTCCGGTCAGGGTCGGGGCCGGTGTTCAGCAGCCAATCCGCGTCCTGCGGGCGCTTCACCAGCTCGGCCGCGCCGTCCTCGGCCACCGAGAGATCACGCTCCGGGCCGATGTGATAGGCGCGGGGCCCGAGCTTCTGGAACCACGGCAGGTCGCGCTGCTTGAGCCAGAGCCAGGAGACCTCGCCCGAGGACATGATGCCCTGGTAGAGGTCCCGCTCGATGCCCATGCCGTCCAGCATGGTTTGGATGAACCACGCGCGGCGGGGGGCATTGGTCAGGAAGACGACGCGCTTGCCACGCGCCTTCAGCTCGGCCAGGCAATCCAGCACGCCGGGATAGGGCTGGCGGCCATCATGCACCACACCCCAGAGGTCCAGCACGTAACCATCATAGCGGTCGGCCAGGGGGGCGAGATTCTCATGGATTCGGATCGTCATGCGCCAGCCCCTACCGCATCGGCGACATGGGCGAAACCATCCTGCGCCAGCAAAGCGGAGAGTTCACGCTTGATGCGGCCGATCAGCGCCGGCCCGCCATAGGCGAAGCCGCTGTAGAGCTGCACCAGCGAAGCCCCGGCGCGGATTTTCTGGTAGGCCTGCGCGCCACTCGCCACGCCGCCGGCACCGATGAGCACGAGGCGCCCGGCCGCGATGCGATGCGCGCGCGCCAGCATCCCGGTCGAGCGTTCGAAAAGCGGCGCGCCCGAAAGCCCGCCCGCCTCCATGCGGTTGGGCGAGCGCAGCGTCTCCGGCCGGGCGATGGTGGTGTTGCTGATGATCAGCCCGGCCACGCCATGGGTGACGCAGACCTCGATGATCGGGCCCAGCGCCTCCTCCGCCAGGTCGGGCGCCAGCTTCACCAGCACGGGCTTGCCCAGCGCGCGCGGGTCCACGGCGGCCAGGATGGAGGCCAGCCGCTCCTCGCCCTGCAGGTCGCGCAGGCCGGGGGTGTTGGGCGAGGAGATGTTGATGGTCACGTAGTCCGACAGCGGCGCCACGGCGCGGCAGAGGGCGGGATAGTCGCGCTCGGGATCCGCACCTTCCTTGTTCACGCCGACATTGGCGCCGAGCACGCCCGGCAGCGGCCGCGCCAGGGCCTGGAGACGCGCCAGATAGGCGTCCAACCCCGCATTGTTGAAGCCCATGCGGTTGATCACCGCCGCATCCTCGGCCAGCCGGAACAGGCGCGGGCGCGGGTTACCTTTCTGCGGGCGCGGCGTGACGGTGCCCGCCTCGACGAAGCCGAAGCCCAGGCGGAGCAGCGGCAGGATCGCCACCGCATCCTTGTCGAAGCCGGCGGCGAGGCCGATCGGGTTTCGGAAGGTGAGGTCGAGGACGCGCGTGGCCAGGTTCGGCGCATCCGCCGCGGTATCGCGTCCGGCCAGGCCCAGCGCCAGGCCACGCAGCGCCAGGCCATGCGCGGTTTCGGCATCGAGCCCCCGGATCAGGGGCATCAGGGCGGAGGCAAGGGAGGGGGTCATGCCGCGCTGCATAAGCCAGAACCGGCGCGGAACGAAGCCCGTGGCGCGTTGACAGCAGGGGGCGGGAACGCGACACCCGTGGCCACACACGGCTAAGGAAAAAATGGTGCGCGGCCCGCTCCTGCTCATGGCAGGCATCGGCCTGTTTGGGCTGCTCGATGCCAACAGCAAGCTGCTGGCCGGGGATTTTCCCGCGGCGCAGGCCATCTTCCTGCGCCATGCCGTGCTGCTCGGCCTGCTGCTGCTGCTGCGCTGGACCACGGGCTGGCCGGGCGAGAGTTTCGCCACACAGCATAAGAAGCTGCATGCGCTGCGCGCCGTCTCCATGCTGACGGCCGGCCTCACCTTCTATGTCGCGGTGCGCTACCTCACCCTGGCGGACGCCTATCTGATCTTCTTCACGGCGCCCTTCATGACGCTGATCCTGGCCGGGGTCTTCCCGAAGGAGCGCGTGCCGCGCGCGGCCTGGATCTGGTCGGGCGTTGGATTCGGCGGGGTGATGATCGCCCTCGCCCCCCAGCTGGGCGAGGGCGGCAGCCTGATCGGCTTCGCCTGCGCGCTGCTGGGCACAGTGGCCTATGCGGTGAACATCACCATCAATCGCGGGCTGCGGGCCGAGCCCGGGATTGCGCGGCTGGTGCTCTACCCTTCCCTCTTCGGCGTGCTGGCGACCGGGCCTTTCGCGGCCTCGCTCTGGGTTCCGCCAGGCGCGGTGGAATGGGCGCAGTTGCTGGTCAACGGCGTGCTGGCGGGCGGCGCCACCATCCTGCTGGCGCTGGCGCTGCGGCACGGCACGCCCGCGCGCCTGGCGCCCTTCGAGTTCATCGCCCTGCCGCTGTCCGTGACGCTGGACCTGCTGATCTTCGGCAATTGGCCGGGCGTCGAGGTGCTGCTGGGGGGCGCCGTGGTCGTGCTCGCCTGCGTGATGAGCGAGCGCGCGGTGCGGCGGCGGCACTGACCTGGTCTTGGGCTGCAGGACGCGTGGCGGAACACTCGCGCGGCAACTTCCAAGGCCGCGCATGCGCCGACATTCCCTCGCCCTCCTGCCTCTTTTTGCCTTGCCGCAGCGCGCCCAAGCCACCTGGGCGCCGAGGCTGCTCGCAGCGCTGGGGCTTAGTTGGCTGGCGGGCGCGCATTCGGCGGCTGGGCTGAAGTAAAAAGGCCTCCGGCGGCTGGGGCCCCGGCCCCAGCCGCCGGAAGCTCTTCCAAACGAAAAAGGCCGGCCAGGTCACCCTGGCCGGCCCATTCAGGAGAAGGGGTGGGGCTTAGCCCGCCGCCTTCATGATCTCGTCCGCCACGTTGCGGGGGACCGGGTCGTAGTGGTGGAACTGCATGGAGAAGGACGCACGGCCCTTCGTCATGCCACGCAGGTTGGAGATGTAGCCGAACATCTCCTTCAGCGGCACATGGGCGCGCACGATGACCGAAGTGCCGGCCATGTCCTGGTTCTGGATCACGCCGCGGCGGCGGTTCAGGTCGCCCACGACGTCACCGACATGGTCCTGCGGGGTGGTCACTTCCACGTCCATGATCGGCTCCAGGATAACCGGGCCGGCCTTCTTCATGCCTTCGCGGAAGCAGGCCTTGCCGGCGATTTCAAACGCGAGCGCGCTCGAGTCGACGTCATGGTACTTGCCGTCCACCAGGCTGAACTTGAAGTCCACCGTGGGGAAGCCGGCGAGCACGCCGGTATCGGCCTGCACCTTGATGCCCTTGTCCACGGCCGGGATGTATTCCTTCGGCACCGAACCACCGACGATCGCGTTCACGAACTCGATGCCCGTGTTGCGCTCCTTGGGCTCGAAGGTGATCTTCACCTCGGCGTACTGGCCCGAACCGCCCGACTGCTTCTTGTGGGTGTAGGTCTCGGTGTGCGGCTTGGTGATGGTCTCGCGATAGGCCACCTGCGGCGCGCCGATGTTGCAGTCCACATTGTATTCGCGGCGCAGGCGATCGACGATGATTTCCAGGTGCAGCTCGCCCATGCCGGAGAGGATGGTCTGGCCGGTTTCCTGGTCGGTCTTCACGCGCAGCGAGGGATCCTCGCCCGCCAGCTTGCCGAGGCCGATGGACATCTTCTCCACCGCGTCCTTGGTCTTGGGCTCGACGGAGATGTCGATGACCGGCACCGGGAAGGCCATGCGCTCCAGCACCACCGGGTCTTCCTGGCTGGCCAGCGTGTCGCCCGTGCCGGTGTCCTTCAGGCCCACGAAGGCCGCGATGTCGCCCGCGATGACTTCCTTGATTTCCTCACGCTTGTCGGCGTGCATCTGGAACATGCGGCCGATGCGCTCTTTGTGGCCCTTGGTCGTGTTCATGACCATGTCGCCCTGGCGGAGAATGCCGGAATAGACGCGCACGAAGGTGAGGTTGCCGTACTTGTCGTTGATGATCTTGAAGGCGAGGCCCGCGAAAGGCCCATCCGGCTTGACCGGAATGATGCGGCGCTCGGCCGTCTCGTCCTGGCCTTCCTCGGGGGCGACCTTGATGCCTTCGACGTCCACCGGGCTCGGCAGGTAGTCGATCACGGCGTCGAGCAGGGGCTGCACGCCCTTATTCTTGAAGGCCGAGCCGCAGAGCACCGGGCGGAACTCGCCCGAGATGGTGCCCTTCTTGATGCAGCGCTTCAGCGTCTCGGTCGAGACATTGCCGTCGGCGAAGTATTCTTCCATCGCCGTCTCATCGATGCCGACCGCGGTGTCGAGCAGGATCTGACGATATTCCGCGACCTTGTCGGCCATGTCGGCCGGGATCGGCACTTCATGGTACTTGGCGCCGAGCTCGTCGCCTTCCCAGATCAGCGCCTTCATCTCGACGAGATCAACGATGCCCTTAAGCTGGTCCTCGATGCCGATCGGCAGCTGCAGCGCGACCCAGTTGATGCCGAGCTTCTCGGTCAGGGTCGCGGCGGCCTTGTAGAAATCGGCGCCGGTGCGGTCGAGCTTGTTGATGAAGATGATGCGCGGCACGTTGTAGCGGTCGGCCAGGCGCCAGTTGGTCTCGGACTGCGGCTGCACGCCGGCGACACCCTCGATGATGAAGATCGCGCCGTCGAGCACCCGCAACGAACGGTTCACCTCGATGTTGAAGTCAATGTGGCCGGGGGTGTCGATGATGTTGATGCGGTTGTCGTTCCACATCGCGGTCACGGCGGCGGAGGTGATGGTGATGCCGCGCTCACGCTCCTGCTCCATGTAGTCGGTCGTGGTGTTGCCGTCATGGACTTCGCCGATGCGGTGGCTCTTGCCGGTGTAGTAGAGGATGCGCTCCGTCGTCGTCGTCTTCCCCGCGTCGATATGCGCGGTGATGCCGATGTTGCGAATCTTCTCGAGCGGTGAATGAGCCACGGTCAGGCCTCCATGCGGCAAGGCAGGTCAACGCCCACTTGGCGTCGCCTGCCCCTATGTCTTACGATCAGGATAAATCAGTGGTGCGGGAGATGCCCTCTCCCGCGGGAATTTGCAAGCGCTGGCCCGCGGTGGCCGGCTTGCGCCGGACGCGGGGCCTCAGGTGAGGTCGGCGCAGAACCGCTGGATCCGCGTGCAGGCCTCGACCAGCGTCGCATCGTCGGTCGCGTAGCTGATCCGGAAATGGCCCGGGAACATGAAGGCCGAGCCGTGGACGGCGGCGACACCCTCTTCCTCCAGCAGCGCCTCGACGAAATCGGCGTCCGTTTCCAGCTTGCGGCCGCCCTTGGTGGTCTTGCCCAGGCAGGCGTTCAGCGAGGGATAGACGTAGAAGGCGCCCTCGGGCTTGTGGCAGCGCAGACCCTCGGCCTTGTTCAGCATCTCCACCACCAGGTTGCGGCGCCGCTCGAACACCTTGCCCATGGCGGCGACCGAATCCTGCGGCCCGTTCAGCGCCTCGATCGCGGCGGCCTGGCTGATGCTGCTGGTGTTGCTGGTGCTCTGCCCCTGCAGCTTGTCCATCGCCTTGATCAGGGCGAGGGGCGCGCCGGCGAAGCCGATTCGCCAGCCGGTCATGGCATAGCCCTTGGAGCAGCCATTCATCGTGATGGTGCGGTCCCTGAGGCGCGGCTCGACCTCGACGATGGTGGCGGGCTTGAAGCCGTCAAAGGCCAGCTTCTCATAGATGTCGTCGGTGAAGATCCAGACATGGGGGTGGCGCAGCAGCACGTCGGTCAGCTGCTTCAGCTCCGCCGCGTTGTAGGCGGCACCCGTCGGGTTGGAGGGGTTGTTCAGGATCAGCCACTTGGTCTTGGGCGTGATCGCCGCTTCCAGCTGCTCGGCCGACATCTTGAAGCCGGAATTCATCCCGCAGGGGACAAAGACGGGCGTGCCTTCGGCCAGGGCCACGATATCGGGATAGCTGACCCAGCAGGGGGTGGGGATGATGGCCTCATCGCCCGGATTGATGGTCGCCAGCAGCGCGTTGAAGATCACCTGCTTGCCGCCGGTGGTGACGATGATCTCCTCCGGCTTGTAGTCGATCCCGCTGTCCCGCTTGAACTTGGCGGCGACGGCCTTGCGCAGCTCCACCGTGCCCGAGACGTCGGTGTACTTGGTCTCGCCGCGCTGGATGGCGGCGATGGCGGCGTCCTTGATGTTCTGGGGGGTGTCGAAATCCGGCTCGCCGACCGAGAGGCTGATCACATCCTTGCCGGCGGCCTTCAGGGCGCGCGCCTTGGCCGTGATGGTGATGGTCTGCGAGGGGGAAATACGGTCGAGCCGATCGGCGGTGAGGGTCATGTTCTTCCGGGTCCTGACGATGGCCGGACCCTATTCCCGTGACGGGGGCGTTTCAACCCGGGGAACGGCAACAAAAAAAGCCGCCCGGAAGGGCGGCTTCTCTGGAGGTGGAAGAGGTGAAGCTCAGTGCTTCACATCAGCCCAGACCTTCCGCTTCACGGCGTAGACGAGGCCGCCCAGGATGGTCAGGAAGATCAGCACCTTCACGCCCATCGCGCGGCGAGCTTCCGTCTCGGGCTCGGCGGCCCAGGCGAGGAAGGTGGTCACGTCGCGGGCCATCTGGTCCACGGTGGCCTTGGTGCCGTCGGCATAGTCGATCTGATCGTCGTTCAGGACGTTCGGCATGGCGATCTGATGGCCGGGGAACCATGCATTGTAGTTCATGCCATCCATCAGGGTCATCCCCTCCGGCGGATCGGTGTAGCCGGTCAGAAGGGCGTGCATGTAGTTCGCGCCGTTCGGCCGGGCCTTCACCATCACCGAGAGGTCGGGCGGATAGGCGCCGTTATTGGCGGCGCGTGCGGCCTGCTCATTCGCGAAGGGGCGGCGGAAGCGGTCCGACAGGCGACCTGGGCGCTCGAACATCTGGCCTTCATCGTTCGGGCCGTCAGTCACCGTGAAGGTGGCCGCGATCTCACGCACCTGCTGCTCGGAAAGGCCGAGATCCAGCAGGTTGCGGTAGGACAGCTGCCGCATGGCATGGCAGGCGGAGCAGACTTCCTTGTAGACCTGGAAGCCGCGCTGCGCCGAGGCGCGGTCAAACGTGCCGAACAGCGAATTGAAGCTGAAATGCGCGTTGGGCGGCGTCGGGCCGGTCCCAGCCGCCAGCGCGGGTGCGCTGGCGAACAGGGCGGCGGAGAGGGCGAGGGCCTTGAGGATGCGCATGGTTCAGGCCTTTTCCATCGGCTTGGCGGCGGCGGCACCGGGGATCGGCCCGCCGCCGAGGCTCGCCTTGGCGCCGAGCACGGCGCGGGAGATGCTCTCGGGCAGCTTCATCACCACCTCGAAGCGGCCCATCATGGGCAGAACCACCAGGAAGTAGGCGAAGTAGAACATGGTGCAGATCTGGCTGATCAGCACGTAGGGCTGCTCGGCCGGCTTGGCGCCCACCCAGGTCAGGACGAAGAAGTTGACCGTCCAGAGCATGAAGATGATGCGCGTGATCGGGCGGAAGCGCATGGAGCGCACCTTCGACGTGTCCAGCCAGGGCAGGAAGAACAGCACGATGATCGCGCCGCCCATCAGCACCACGCCGCCCAGCTTGTCCGGCACCGCGCGCAGGATGGCGTAGAAAGGCAGGAAGTACCATTCGGGCACGATATGCGCTGGCGTCACCAAGGGGTTGGCTGGGATGTAGTTGTCTGGATGGCCCAGGTAGTTCGGCGCGAAGAAGACCAGGGCCGCGAAGACCGCCAGGTAGGCGACGATGCCGACGCTGTCCTTGATCGTGTAATAGGGGTGGAACGGAAGCGTGTCCTGCGGGCCCTTCGGCTCGATGCCCAGCGGGTTGTTGGAGCCCGTGATGTGCAGCGCCGCCACGTGCAGGAACACCACGCCCACGATCACGAAGGGCAACAGGTAATGCAGCGAGAAGAAGCGGTTCAGCGTCGGGTTGTCGACCGAGAAGCCGCCCCAGAGATAGGTCACGATGGTCGGACCCACCACGGGAATGGCGCTGAACAGGTTGGTGATGACGGTGGCGCCCCAGAAGGACATCTGGCCCCAGGGCAGCACGTAGCCCATGAAGGCCGTCGCCATCATCAGCAGGAAGATGACCACGCCCAGCATCCAGAGCAGCTCACGCGGCGCCTTGTAGGAGCCGTAGTAGAGGCCGCGCCAGATGTGGATGTAGACCACGATGAAGAACATCGAGGCGCCGTTCATGTGCACGTAACGGATCAGCCAGCCGAAATGCACGTCGCGCATGATGCGCTCCACGCTGTCGAAGGCATAGGCCGTATGGGGCGTGTAGTTCATCGCCAGGAAGATGCCGGTCGCGATCATGATCATCAGGTTGATCATCGCGAGGGCGCCGAAGTTCCAGAAATAGTTGAAGTTCCGGGGTGTCGGAAACACCCCGTACTCCTTCTGGATCATGGTGATGACCGGCAGGCGCTGGTCAATCCAGCGCAGGACCGGGTTGGAAACCTGAGAGTCGTGCAGGCCGCTGGCCATGGTGCTCGTCCTCTAACGTGAAACAAGGGCAGCGTGGGACCATACCCCGCGCCCGGAGAGTGCCTCAGCCGATGCGCAGCGCCCGGTCCGAGGTGAAGGTGTAGTCCGGAACCAGGAGGTTCGTCGGCGCAGGCCCTTTGCGGATGCGGGCCGAGGTATCGTAATGGCTGCCATGGCATGGGCAGAACCACCCATTGTAGTCGCCCTTGGCATCCGTGGACTTCTGGCCGAGCGGCACGCAGCCCAGATGGGTGCATACGCCGACGACGACGAGCCAGGGGTCGCGCCGGATGCGCGACTGGTCGGTCGCGGGGTCCTTCAGCTCGCTGAGCGGGGTGGCGCGGGCGGTCTGGATTTCCTCGGCCGTGCGGTGGCGCACGAAAACCGGCTTGCCGCGCCACATGACCGTGACGCTCTGGCCGACCGCGATGGGGCTGATGTCCACTTCGGTGCTGGCCAATGCCAGCACGTCCTTCGACGGTGCGAGCGAGCCGATGAAGGGCCAGACGATCGCGCCCACGCCGACGGCCGCGAAGGCTGTGGTCGTCAGGGTGAGAAAATCGCGCTTGGTGACGCCGGGGGCGGTTCCCCCATCCGTCGCGTGCGATGCCATCGAATCCGCCATCCAGCTCACCTTTCCGTTCCGCCGGCGGGGCCGGCTGAAACCCAATATCCAGGCGCCGCGCGTGCCTTTGCCCACGCCCCGCCTCACGCTTGCTGCCTATTAGGGATGCTTCCGGAAACTGGCAACCACGCCCGGTCTCAAGAACGTGCAATCGCCAGTGAAATTCCCCCAGGCTGGAAGCGGCGCCAAGTGATGATAGGCTTCCGGCATGAACGAAGCCTCAACCGCCCCCTCCCCCGCCCTTCCCTTGAGCCATCCCTTGGCCCAGCCGGCCCAGGCCTGGTTCGCCGAATTGCGCGACCGCATCTGCGCCGCCTTCGAATCGGTGGAGGACAACCTGGCCAGCGGCCCGCATGCCGATTTGCCGGCCGGGCGGTTCACCTTCACCCCCTGGACCCGCCCCGAGGGCGGCGGCGGCACCATGGGGCTGATGCGCGGGCGCGTCTTCGAGAAGGTGGGCGTCAACATTTCCACCGTGCATGGCGAGTTCAGCCCGGAATTCCGCAAGCAGATCCCCGGCGCCGAGGAAGATCCGCGCTTCATGGCGACCGGCATCTCGCTCGTGGCGCACCCTCGCTCGCCCCGGGCAGCCACGGCCCATATGAACACCCGCTTCATCATGACCACCAAGGCCTGGTTCGGCGGCGGCGGCGACATCACGCCGATGAACGTCACCTCGCCCGAGAGCCTGGAGGATGCGGCCTTCTTCCACGCCGCCTACCAGCGCGCCTGCGACAAGCACGACCCCAGCTACTATCCGCGCTTCAAGCAATGGTGCGAGGAGTATTTCTACCTGCCGCATCGCGGCGAGACGCGCGGCCTGGGCGGCATCTTCTACGACTGGCTGGGCGACCGCACGCCGGGCCGCGGGCCTGATCTCGACTTCGCCTTCACCAAGGATGTGGGCCTGGCCTTCCTCGAATCCTACCCCGCCATCGTGGCGCGCCGCATGCACGAGGCCTGGACGCCGGAGGAGCGCCAGCACCAGCTGCTGCGCCGTGGCCGCTATGTGGAGTTCAACCTGCTGCATGACCGCGGGACGATCTTCGGCCTGAAGACCGGCGGGAATGTCGAGGCGATCCTGATGAGCCTGCCGCCGGAGGCGGCCTGGTAACGCTTCGCTGGTAACACTTCGCCGGAGGCGGCCTGGCAGGCCTTCCCATGCGGGGGGGACTGCACCTAGGCTTCCCGGATCAACCGGGAGGACTAATCAATGACCGTTACCCTCAAGGCACTGCTGGACGTCGCCAATGCCGAGGTGCCGCGCATCTCCGGCGCCGAGGCCATCGCACTCTCGAAGCAGCCCAATGTGATGATCGTGGATGTGCGCGACGCCGCCGAGGTGAAGGCCAGCGGCAAGGCAAAGGGCGCCACCGCCGTCTCGCGCGGCCTCATCGAGTTCAAGGCCGACCCCGAGGCGCCGAGCTTCGACCCGGCCTTTGCACGGGACAAGACGATCATCGTGCATTGCGCGGCCGGCGCCCGCGCCGCGCTGGCCGGCAAGACGCTGCGCGACATGGGCTACACGGATGTGCGCAACCTGGGCCGGTTCCAGGATTGGCTGGATGCGGGCGGCGAGATCGAACCGGTGTGATGCGCTGGGGGGGGGCGTGGTGCTGTTGGAGAGGATTGAACTCTCGACCTCTCCCTTACCAAGGGAGTGCTCTACCACTGAGCTACAACAGCGTGCGGAGCGTTCCCTAGCCAGAACGCCCGCAAGCCGCAACCCCCCCAAACTTGCCGAGTTGCGTCCACGCGTGTAAGCCCTGCGGCCTCAGATCAACCCATATAAGATTGCAGGTCACCGCCCATGGCGAAGATGCAGGCCAACCAGATGCGTGCCGGCATGGTCATCGAATTCGAAGGCCAGCGCTACACCATCATCAAGCAAAACATCATGATCCCGGGCAAGGGCAACGCGATCATTCAGGTGGACATGCGCAACATCAAGACGGGGTCCAAGAAGGACCAGCGTTGGCGCACCGCCGACGTCGTCGAGCGCCTGACGACCGAGGACAAGGAGTTCACCTACTCCTACGCCGATGGCGACAACCTCGTTCTCATGGATCCCGAGACCTATGAGCAGACGCAGGTCCCCGGCGCCATTCTTGGCGACCGCCTCGCCTTCCTGCAGGAAAACATGACCGTCAACGTGCGCCTCATCGAGGGCGACCCGGTGGCGATGGACCTGCCCGAGACGGTCACGCTCGAAATCGCCGAGGCCGATCCGGTGGTGAAGGGGCAGACCGCCTCCTCCTCCTACAAGCCGGCGCTGCTGGTGAATGGCGTGAAGACCATGGTGCCGCCCTTCATCACGGCGGGCGAGCGGATCGTGGTCCGCACCGAAGACGCCAGCTACGTCGAGCGGGCGAAGAACAACTAAGGGGACTTCGCCCCCTTAAACCCCCAGCAGGGAACCAGTTCCCTGCACCCATATCTATCGGAGGTGCAGGAACCTAAGGTTCCTGCCGGGGTCCAGGGGCAGAGCCCCTGGCCTTCAAAGGAAAATCAATGTCGGGCTCGTCCCCTCGCCTCTCCCCCGCCCTGAACGTCGTCGTCTCCGCCGTCCGCAAGGCCGGCCGCCGCCTGCTGCGTGACTTCGGCGAGGTGGAGCAGCTTCAGGTCTCCATGAAGGGCCCGGGCGATTTCGTCAGCCAGGCCGATCTCCGCGCCGAGCAGACCCTGCGCGAGGACCTCTCCAAGGCCCGCCCCGGCTTCGCCTTCCTCATGGAGGAGAGCGGCGCCCATGGCGATGCCGATTGGGAATGGCGCTGGGTGGTGGACCCGCTGGATGGCACCACCAACTTCCTGCATGGCATCCCGCATTGGGCCATCAGCGTCGGCATCGAGAAGCGCATTTCCGAGGAGAAGACGGAAATCGTCGCCGGCGTGATCTACAACCCGGTGGTGGATGAGCTCTTCTGGGCCGAGAAGGGCATGGGCGCCTTCCTGAACGACAAGCGCCTGCGCGTCTCCGGCCGCCGCGACATGAAGGAGGCGCTGTTCGCCACCGGCATTCCCTTTGCCGCCACGCCCCGCAAGGCGGAATTCGCCCATGCGCTGGTGCGCCTCATGCCGCAGGTTTCCGGCATTCGCCGCTTCGGTTCGGCCGCGCTCGACCTCGCCTGGACGGCGGCCGGCCGGTATGACGGCTATTGGGAGCTCGGCATCCAGAAATGGGACATTGCGGCCGGGCTCGTGATGGTGCGTGAGGCGGGCGGTATCGTCACCTCGCCCGATGGCGGCGATCCCTATCCCGAGGGCCATGTGGTGGCCGGCAACCAGCATCTGCACGGCAAGCTGCGCGACGCGGTGGCCGAGAGCATCGCCGCCGCCGCCAAAGGCCGCGCCGAGCCCGGGTGATGCGGCGGCGCCACCTCCTGCTGGCGCTGTTTCTGCCGGTGCCCGCCGGAGCGCAGTCCTTGGGCGCGCCGGCCACGCCGCCGGTGGCGCTCCCTCCGCTGCCGCCGATTCGCCTGGCGCCCGGCATCACGGAATTGCCCCCTGGCGCCTGGCGCATCGCCTTCCCGCCCGAGCGTGACGCGCCGGATGCGGCGCAGCGGGAAGCGCTGCTCCGGCTCGGCGCGGCCCTGCAATCCGGCACGATCGGGCGCATCACCCTGAACAGCGAAGCGAGCGCTGGCGAGGATGTCTCGACGCATCGCCGCCTCTCCTTGGCCCGCGCCCGGGCGGTGAAGGATGCGCTGGTCGCGGGCGGGCTGGCCGAGACCCGGGTGGATATCCGTGCCCTCGGCCGCACGGCGCAGCGGCGCGATGCGGTGGATGTGCTGAGCCCGACGGCGCCCCGCGCGCCCTAACCGGCCGGGGCGACACAAAAGGGCGCTGCGACCGCCGGGCGTTGCAAGGCCGATGCCGCCTGACCTGAATTTGCAACTTGAGGATGCGATCACAAACAAATTACCCTCCTTGATTGCAAGATGGGAGATCTCGGTCAATGAGCGGGCAAGCGGGCGCAGCACTCCATCAGCCAGGGCCTCCTGGCATTTCCCTGCTCCTCTGGTCGAAGCCGATGCGTGACATCGCGGCCAACCCACAGTCGAGCAACATCTTTTATCTCGCGGCGGACCAGGCCATGCTGGGTCAGTTGCGCCACAAAGAGGGCAACACTTACCGAACGCCCACCGCCAGCTTTCGCTACATGGTGGGCACGATCCTGCTGGAGACGGCGCTGCGTTCCCCCGGCAACGCCCACGCCGCCACCCATGCGCGTCTTCTGGCCATGACGCTGAGCGAGTTCAACCGGCTCAGCGAACTGGAGCAGCTGGCCTATCTGAATGATCTCTGGGACACCTGCTACCGCAGCGAAATTCCCTCCACCGACGCGCAGGCCATGATGGATGGCCTCCAGGTCACCACCGGGGAGGGAAGCTTGCCGAGTTCCCTGCGCCCCAAGCCCGGCAACGGCTTCGCCACGGGCCTGGACCCGGGCCCCGTGCCGGATGCCTGGACCCGGTGGCAGACCGGCTTTCGGGTCGAAGGGGGCAAGAGCCGCGATGGCACGCGCGATGACCTCGACCGCGTACGGGACGCCGGTATCCAGCCCGTACAGAAAAATCCGGACCTGGCGGTGCGGGTCGCCCGAAAATACTATCACAAGCACAAGGGTAGCATCTCGCCAGATCTCTACATCGGCTACCAGAACCGGGACTTGTACAACGAGAGCGGAACCTGCGTGTCACGCTCATTGATCGGTGGCACAGCCTTTCCCTATCGGGACACATTCAACAACAGGGCCGGCCTGGACCCATCCCTGAATGGGCATCTCAGCTATCAGTACCTGTTTGCCTTGGATTGCGCGGGCCTCAAGGGGGTGGATACAGAATCGAAGCAGATCCAGGAGGGGAATGACAGCCTCTGGCGGCCGGGCGAGAAGGCCTTCCCTGGCATCCCGAAGGGGCGGGTGCTGGGCTATGCGCGCGTGATTCGAAGGGGCAAGCCGCCCTTGCCCAATGGGATCGGCATCAGCGGCTGGGCCTTTCAGCTGCTCGATACCAGCTGGACCTGGCTGCGCGAGCCGCAGGGGCCGCGGCGCATCTTCCTCGATGCCGAACTGGCCGCCTGGCAGGCGCACCGGACCTACGTCATCGAGGGCAAGTTCGACTTCCAGGGCGCGTGATTGAAAGCCGGCCGCCGGGCGGCTAAGCCGCGCGGATGAGCATGACACGCGCCAATTTCCACGTCCCCCGCCACGCCCTGCTGCGTGCGAAACTCACGCGCATCCGTCGGCGCGACACGGATAGCGCCACCTTTCGGCGCGTCCTCGCCGAGATCGGCGCCATCCTCGCCAGCGAATCCCTGCGCGACCTGCCGGAGACCACCGCGACCATCGAAACCCCCGTCAGCCGCATGGATGCCCCCGTGCTGACGCAGATGGAGCCCTGCCTCGTCGCCATCCTGCGCGCTGGATTGGGCCTGCTGGATGGCGCGCGGATGGTGCTGCCCGATGCGCCGGTCGGTCATCTGGGCCTGGTGCGGGATGAGCAGACCCTGCTGCCCAGCGAATACGTGGTGCGCCTGCCGAAGGACCTCGCCCGGCGCGGCGCCCTGGTGCTGGACCCGATGCTGGCCACCGGCGGCTCTGCGATCCAGGCGATCCATCGGGTGAAGCAGGCCGGCGCCAAGACGGTGCGCTTCGCCTGCGTGGTGGCGGCGCCCGAGGGGGTGGCGGCACTCCAGGCGGCCCATCCGGATGTCGCGATCCTCGCCGGCGCGCTGGATGAGCGGCTGAACGAGCATGGCTACATCGTGCCGGGCCTGGGAGATGCGGGCGACCGCTGCTTCGGGACGGAGTAAGAAAAAAGGCCTCTGGCGGCTGGGGCCCCAATGGCTAAAGGAGGGGGCCCCAGACCCCATTAATAAGGCACCTTATCCGCCTTCGCTTGCCACAACCGAAACGCCTCCAGCGCTTCCGCCGCCAGCAGCCGCCGGATGGGCAAGGCCCGCGCCCCCAGGGGGCGCGCCACCTCCTCGTAGATCGCCGCGTCGTCAAAACCGATCGCCGCCGCATCCACCCGGTCATTGCCATAGACGATCTCGCCGATCCGCGCCCACCACGTCGCCGAAAGGCACATCGGGCAGGGTTCGCAGCTCGTGTAGAGCACCGCCCCGCTCAGATCATGCGTGCCGAGCGCGGCGCAGGCGGCACGGATCGCCACCACCTCCGCATGTTGCGTCGGGTCGCGCCCGGGGACGACATTGTTGCGCCCTTCGCCGATGATCACCCCATCCTTGGCCACCACCGCGCCGAAAGGCCCGCCGCCCTCGGCCACACCCTCGCAGGCAAGCGCGAAGGCCCGCCTGAGGAACATCTCTTCCATGCCATCCCCTGCTGCCGGTAAGCTATGGAGATGACCTTGCCAGCGCTCTCCATCCTCGATCAATCCACCATCGTCTCCGGCCGCGGCCCGGTCGAGGCGATCCAGGAGAGCCTGGCCATCGCCCAACTGGCCGACCGGCTCGGCTATGCCCGCTACTGGCTGGCCGAGCACCACAACAGCCAGAGCCATGCGGGCAGCGCGCCCGAGATCCTGATCAGCGCCATCGCCGCCACCACGCACCGGATTCGCGTGGGTAGCGCGGGCGTCATGCTGCCGCATTACTCCGCGCTCAAGGTGGCCGAGCAGTTTCGCGCCCTCGAAGCCATCGCCCCCGGCCGGATTGACCTGGGCCTCGGCCGCGCGCCGGGCAGCGATGGCCGCACCGCCTATGCGCTGAACCCCAACGCCGCCAGCGCCGCCGATCACTTCCCGGCGCAATTGCGGGACCTGCTGGGCTGGCTCGGTGACGGCCTGCCCGAGAACCACCCCTTCCGCGAGGTCCGCGCCAGCCCAGAAGTCTCCACGGTCCCGGAGGTCTGGGTGCTCGGCTCCAGCGACTACGGCGCCCAGGTCGCGGCGTTTTTCGGCCTGCCCTATTGCTACGCGCACTTCATCACCGATGGCCGCGGCGCCGCCGAGGCGCTGCACATGTATCGCGAGGGCTATCGCGACATGCGCGGCCAGCCAGCGCATGCCGCCATCGCCGTCTATGCGCTGGCGGCCGACACGGTGGAGGAGGCCGAGCGCCTCTTCGCGCCGCGCGCGCTCTGGCGCCTCCACCGCGACCGCGGCAGCTTCCCGCCCTTTCCCACGGCCGATGAAGCCGCCAGCCACCCCTATTCCGAGGCCGAGCGCGTGCGAATCGCCCGCATGCGGGAGAACGCCATCATCGGCACGGGCGCCCAGGTGCGCGACCGGCTGGCGGCACTGACGGCCGAGTTGGGCGTGCAGGAGGTCGCGATCCTCACCCCCTGCCACGACCACGGCGCCCGGGCCCGCAGCGTGACCCTGCTGGCCGAGGCCTTCGGGATCACGCAGCGCCTTCCCCTTGCCGCGGAATAGCCGGCCGGGTTGACGCTGCCGCCCTGCGGGTGGACCGTCGCGCCGTAACGATCAGGTTTTTTGCGACTCCCCATGGCAGCCCCGACCACCGCGCCCAGCGCCGCCCAATCCTTCCCCGAGCGCATGCGCAGCCTGGCCCCGGGGCTCGGCATCTGCCTCGCCATCGCGGCGGTGGCGATCATCATCCGCAACATGACGGGCATCGCGGCGCTGAACCCGGTGGTGGTGGCGCTGGTGCTGGGCGTGGGGCTCGGCGCCGTGATCGGGCGGCCCGGGGCACTCAAGCCCGGCATCAGCTATGCGGTGCGGCCGGTGCTGCGGGCCGCCATCGTGCTGCTGGGCTTCCAGGTCACGCTGGGCATGCTGGCCTCGCTTGGCCTGGGCGCGCTGGTGCTGGCCTTCCTGGTGGTGGGGCTGACGCTGCCCTTCACCATCTGGCTCGGCCGCGTCATGGGCGTGGACCCCAAGCTTTCCCTCCTCATCGGCACTGGAACCGCCATCTGCGGCGCCTCCGCCATCGTCGCCGCCAACCAGGTGGCGCGCGGCAAGGATGAGGATGTGACCTATGCGTTGGCGGTCATCACCCTCTGCGGCACGGTGGCGCTGATCACCTTCCCCTATCTCGGTGACCTGATGGGCATGTCGGCCAACACCTACGGCCTCTGGGCCGGGGCCGCGATCCATGAGGTGGTGCAGGCGGTGGGTGCGGCGGCCGCCGGCGGGCCTGAGGCCGCGCAGACCGGCACCGTCATGAAGCTCGCCCGCGTCTTCCTGCTGGCGCCGGCCGTGGTGGCACTCGGCTGGTGGGTGGCGCGCAGCCATCTGGCCGAGGCTGGAAATGCCAAGGCGCCGGTGCCCTGGTTCGCCTTCGGCTTCCTGGCGCTGGTGGTGATCGGCAGCACCGGGCTCGTGCCGAAATTCGTGGTGGATGCCTCGCGCTTCGTGGTGCCGATCATGCTGGCGGCCTCGGTCGCGGCGCTGGGCCTGCAGACCGACCTGCGCGCGCTGCATGCGCGGGGTGCGGCGCCGCTGCTGCTGGGGGTGGCTGCAACGCTCTTCATCACGCTGCTCGCGCTGGTTGGCGTGGCGGTCATCTGAGTCACTTCAACGGTTCCGGCGTCCCCGGCTCCAGATAGCCCTGCACGTAGAGCAGGTGCGTCAGCGTGATGGCGACGGCGACCAGCGGCGTTGCCAGCGCCAGCCCCAGCACGCCCGAGACGCCCGCCATCAGCAGCTGCGCACCCAAGATCAGCGCCGGCGGCAGGGCGATGCTCTGGCTCTGGATCAGCGGCGTGGTCACATTGCCTTCGATGATCTGCACGAGGATGTAGAGCGCCACGACATAGAGCGCGAGCACGGGGCTCTCGGCCAGGGCCAGCAGCACGGCCGGCGCCGCCGCCAGGATCGGCCCGAGATTCGGAATGAAGCTGAGCAGCGCCACGATCACCCCCAGCACCACCGCGAGCTTCACCCCCAGCAGCCAGAGCCCGATGGTGGTCAGCACGCCGATCACCGTCATGGCGAGAAGCTGCGCCACCAGCCAGCCCTTCAGGGTTTCCGTCACCTCATCCAGCACGCGCCCCGCGCGATCCCGATCCTCGGGCGCGAGGAGCAGGACGAAGCCGGACCGGTAGCTCGCGGGATCCGCCGCGAGGAAGACCGCGATGACGCCGATGATGGCCAAAGTCACCACGGCGCTGAAGCCCGAGGCAAGGAATGAGGTGGCCTGCCCCGCCAGCGCCCCGCCCGAGCCGGTGCTCACCACGGTCTCTGGCGAGAACTGCGCCAAAAGCCCCGGCCCCCAGCTTTGGGCTGCGATGCGCGCACGCAGCGCATTCAGCGCCAGGGGCAATTGCTGCCAGAGTTGCACTGCCTGCTCGGCCAGCACGGGTGCGGCCACCAGCACGAGCAGCACGAAACACGCGACCAGGCCAAGGACGAAGGCGGCCAGCGCATAGCCCCGCCCGATCCCTGTCCAGCGCGCCAGCGCCTCGCTGCCGCCATGCAGCAGGATGGCGAGGAGGATGGCGGCGAAGATGATCAGCCCCACATCCACGGCGAAAATCACGATCAGGAGGAGGACCGCCGCGAGGACAAGGCCTGCGACGATCCTGCGGGTGCCTGGGGAGATTGGGGTCATGCGCATGCAACGCCGCGGGCGCTGCAAGGCTGCACGACTCAGCAGCGAATGGCGTCGAACCGATGCGATGGCGCCACGAATTCCTCCTGCGCCGCCACGGTCAGCAATTCGCGCGAGCCCGCCTCGGCCGTGCGCCGCAGCACGCCGAAGACGGAGGAGGCCGCGGCCGCCAGCGCCTGCCCCGCATCGCCCGTCCGCAGCCGGTGGAACAGGAAGAGTGCGGCGATGGCATCGCCCGCGCCATTCACGCTGATCGGCAGCAGCGGCGTCGTGACGCGCCAGAAGCGCCCCCCCTCGGCCGCCATCATGCCGATCGTGCCCTCGGGCATGTCGGGCAGGTCCAGGCTGGTCAGCAGCACGCAGCGCGGGCCCATGGCCTGCAACCGCGCGACCGCGGCCTCGGCCGAAGCGAGGTCGGTCACCTTCATGCCGGTCAGCCATTCCAGCTCGAAGCGGTTCGGGGTCGCGATATCCGCCCTGGGAATCGCGCGGTCGCGGAAGAATTCGGGAATGCCGGGGCGCACATAGATACCGCGCCCGTCATCGCCCAGCACCGGGTCGCAGCACCACAGCGCCTGCGGATTCGCCGCCTTCACCTGGGAGACGGCGTCGAGGATGGCCTCGCCAATCGCCGCATCGCCCATATAGCCGGTCAGCACGGCGTGGCAGCCCGGCAGCACGCCACGCTCGGCGATGCCTTGCACGCAGTCGCGGATCAATTCGGCGCCGAAGACCTGGCCGCGCCAGGCGCCGTAGCCGGTGTGGTTGCTGAATTGCACCGTGTTGATGGCCCAGACCTCGGCGCCCAGGCGCTGCAAGGGGAACATCGCGGAGGCATTGCCGACATGGCCATAGGCCACCCAGGACTGGATCGAGAGAATGTTCATCGACAAGCACGCATAAGCCCTCCCTGCGGCCTTGCAAGCCGGGCCGGGCGGATGCCACGCTGCGGCATCCCTTGCTGGAGGTCCGCCCATGCTCCGTTTCCTCGCCGCCGCCCTGCTTTTGCCCCCTCTGCTCCTGCCGGGCATCGCCTTCGCGCAAGCCTGGCCCGAACGGCCGGTGCGCGTCATCGTCCCCTTCCCGCCCGGCGGCGGCACCGAGGCGGTGGCCCGGCTGGTCGCGACGCATTACCAGGAAGTCTTCGGCCAGCCCTTCGTGGTGGAAAGCCGCTCCGGCGCCTCGGGCATGCTGGGCACGGAGCAGGCGGCCCGCGCCGCGCCCGATGGCTACACCATCTCGATGACGGCGAGCGGCCCGCTCTCCATCCTGCCGCAGATGCTCCAGGCCGGGTATGACCCGATCCGCAGCTTCGAGCATGTGCTGCTGCCCTCGGTCACGCCGCTGATGATGGTGGTGCCAACCAACCGCCCGCCCAACACGATGCAGGAATTCGTGGCCTGGGCCGGCACGCGGCGCGGGCAGATCAACTACTGCTCGATCGGCGTCGCCTCGCCCTCGCATCTCTCGGGCGAGCTGTTTGCCCGCGCGATGAATGTGGAGATGACGCATATCCCGCATCGCGGCTCGGGCCCTGCCCTGCTGGACACCATGGCCGGCCATTGCGACGTGCTGTTCGACAGCTCCTCCTCCTCCGGCCCCCATATTCGTGGCGGCCGGCTGAAGGCACTGGCCATCACGACGCCCGCGCGCCATCCCTCCTGGCCAGACTTGCCGACCATGGCCGAGCAGGGTGCCACGGGCTACGCGACGCAGACTTGGTCGGGCCTCGTGGCGCCGGCCGGCACGCCGCCCGCCATCATTCAGCGCCTCAACGCCGAGGGCCGCCGCTTCGCCCAGAGCGCGCGCGAGCGCGAGCGCATCGTGACGCAAGGCGGCGTGGTGGTGGATTTCTCGCCCCAGCAGTTCCGCGAATTCCTCCAGACCGAGATCGCCGCCTGGGGCGAGGTGATCCGCGCGGGGAATATCCGCGCCGAATGAACCTCGACGACGAGGTGTTCCTGGCCTGCCGGCTGGGGCTGGCGGCCTTGTGCTTCTACGCCGCGCTTGTCGGCTGGCGCATGGGCCTGGGCTATACGACCCGGCCCGACCGCCGCACCCGCGGGCTGGTGGGCGCCCTGCTGATGTTTCTGGCCGGGCTGCTCCATCTGATGACCGGCGCCGATGAGAGCATCAGCAAGGCCGGCCTGCCGGTGCCGGCCATGCAATGGGTCTGGCTCGCCCTGGATTTCCTGGTGCCGCTGTTCTTCCTGCGCATGGCCCATGCCCTGGCGGCGCGGGACCGGCTGGAGGCCGAGCTCGCTGCCGCGGCCGAGCATGACCCCCTCACCGGCCTGCCCAATCGCGCGGGGTTCGAGCGACGCGCCCTGGCGGCCCTCGCCGCGGCAAGCCGGGCCGGGAAGCCCAGCGCCGCGGTGATGCTGGATATCGACTGGTTCAAGGCGGTGAATGATGGCTGGGGCCATGCCGCCGGCGATGTCGTGCTGCGCGGCGTGGCCGCTGCGGCCAGGGGCGGCATGCGGCGGGAGGATGCGCTGGGCCGTATCGGCGGCGAGGAATTCGCCATGGTCCTGCCCGGCCTGACGCCGGCCGAGGCACTGCCCCTGGTGGACCGGCTGCGCCAGGCCATCACGGCGCAGGTCCCCCATCCCGGCGCGCCGGAGCGCCGCCTGACGCTCTCGGCCGGCATTGCGGGCATCGCGGCGCAGGGCGCGCCGGCGCTGGAGGCCGCCTTCAATGCGGCGGACCAGGCGCTTTACGCGGCCAAGCAGGCGGGGCGGAACCAGGCCTGCCTGGCGGCCCGAGCGAAGCCGGAAGGGGTGGCTTAGGCTTCCAGCAAAAGCCCGGCTTGGCCCCGCGTGGGGAAGCGAGGCGCCTAGGGCGCTTCGCCCTTCGCCATCCGTGCCTCGATCTCAACCACGGCGCGCGGCAGGTCGGCGATGGAATCCACGACCACATGCGCGCCCGAAGCCAGCAATTCCGCCGTGGCCCGCGCCCGCATTCCGGCCTTGTCGGCCTCGCTCGCCACCGCCATCTCCGCCTCGGAGAGCCCCGCGATATTGCCGGAGAGCGCGAAGCCCACGGCCCAGGCGCCGGCATTGCGCGCCTCGCCGATGCCCGGCGGCGTGTCGTCGCATTTCACCACGGTGCTGGCGGGCCAGATCCCCATCTTCGCCATGGCGTACCACATCTGCAAAGGCGCGGGCCGGCCAGCGGCGAGGTCACCCGCGCAGACCATCACCTCCGGGGAAAAACCCTGCGCGGCGGCCAGCGGCGCCAGTTCCTCCATGATCGGCCGCGTATAGCCGGTGGTGGAGCCGACGCGGATACCGCGCCCCTGGCACCAGGCCAGCGTCTCGGCCGTGCCGGCGATGAGGGTGGAGTGCTCGGGCGTCTTTACCGCGGCGACGTTCAGGGGCTCGAAAACGGCGAAGATCGCCTCCATGTCGGCCTCGTTGAAATCATGGCCGTGCCTCGCGCGCCACGCCGCGTTCACGGCCGCACCCACCAGGCGGATATGGTCGCGCTTGGCCATGCCCATGGGGCCGCGCGCGTCATCCACGGTGATGGCGACGCCGAACTGCGCGAAGGCCTTCACGAAGGCCGCCATGGGGGCGCGGCTGCCATGGTCGAGCACGGTGCCCGCCCAGTCGAAGATCACGGCCTTGATCATGCGGGGAACTCCATCTGCATCAGGTCAGCCAGAACCTCCTCGGCGAGGCCAAAGGCGGTGGAAGCGCCGGTGCCGGAGGTGACGGACACCAGCCGCACGCCGGGCATCGGCGCCTCGAAGAAGGCATCCTCGGCGCCCGAAGGGTAGATGCCGATCCAGCGTTCCGTCACCGGTGGAGGTGCGCCCAGCACGGCGGCAAATTCCTCCAGGATCAGCGCATCCACGGCTTCCGGCTGGAAGGGGTCGGGCGTGGCCGCATAATGGTGGCTGTCGCCCACCACCAGGCTGCCATCGGCGGATTGCACGACGATGAGATGCACGCCGTTCTCCAGCTGCGGCTTCTGCTCCACCTCCAGCCGCGCCCGCAGCGCCGGCAGCGAGGGCGCGCCGTGATAGCCGCGATAGCGATGCAGCCCGAGGTCGCTCATCACCGGCGCGGGCAGCCGCCAGCCGGGAGCTGCCAGGCGCAGCATGTGCAGCTTGCACAGCGTGGTGCCACGCGCGGCAAAGGCCTCGGGGAAGAGCGAAGTGAGATCGGTGCCCGGGCAGACCACGATATGCGGCGCGGTGAAGCGGCCCTGGGGCGTATGGACGGCGCCCGTCTCCACGGCCAGCGCCGCGCATTGCGGGAAGATGGCCACGCCATGTCGCTCGGCCAGCCAGGCGCGCAGGCGGGGCAGCGCCTCGCGGCTTTCCACGCGCAGCTCATGCGGCGAATGCAGCGCGCCCAGCAGATCGGGCGCGAGCGGCGCCGGGATCTCGTGGGCGCGGAGGATGCGGCAGCCCTCGCCCATCGGGCCGGCGGCGAATTCCTCGATGACCGCCAGCGCCTCGGGCCGGCGCGCGGCCATCAGCAGGCCGCGTTGCAGCACGGGAATGCCGGCCTCTTCCGCCACCCCCGCCCAGACGCCCCGCGCGCGGCGGGCGCGGCGCCAGGTGTGGGGCCAGCCCTGGCCGGTCACGGTGACGAAGCCGAAATTGCGGACGGAGGCGCCATTGGGCTGCGCATCCCGGTCCAGCACCGCCACCCGATGCCCGGCGCGCGCCGCCGCCAGCGCATGGGCCAAGCCCACGATGCCGTGGCCGATGACGATCAGGTCGAAGCTCTTTTCCACCGTGACCTCTTCTACAGCGCCTTGCCGCAGGAGGATTCGCGCAGGCCCGGAAGCTGCAATCCCCCTTGCGGCCCGGGGTGTCAACGTTCCGGCGCGCCCGGCCAGGACGGCATCTGGACCTGGAGGCGCCCCAGGTAGAGACTGGGCCAGTGAATTCCACCATCGAAACATCGCCAGCCCAGATCGTGCTGATCGAGGACGACCCCGTCCTGAGCGGCGAGCTGGTGGACACCTTCCTGCATCACGGCATCGGCGCCCGCGCCGTCGCCACCTGGTCCGACGCGCTGGAGCTGCTGGAGGATTTCCAGCCCGACCTCATTTTGCTCGACCAGCGGCTGGGGGCGGTGGACACGCTGATGATGCTCCCCGCTTTGCGCAACCTGACGGCGGCGCCCATCCTTTTCCTCACCGGCAACCGCAACGAGGCCGACCGCGTGATCGGCCTGGAGCTGGGCGCCGATGACTTCCTGCTCAAGCCGATCGCAGGGCGGGAGCTGGTGGCACGGGTCCGCGCCCATCTGCGCCGCGCCACACGCCAGCCCGCCACCGCGGCCATTGCCGTCGGCAGCTGGAAGATCCTGGAAGCGGAGCGGAGGCTGCTGCGCCCTGATGGCTCGGCCGTGCCGCTGACCGCCGCCGAGTTCACCCTGCTGGTCCTGATGGCCGCCCGCCCCGGCACGCCGATCGACCGCGAGACCCTCACCCAGGGCGTGCTGCGCCGCCCTTACCGCGCCGAGGATCGCTCGCTGGACAATCTGGTGCACCAGATCCGCCGCAAGCTCGGCCGGCGCGGCGCGGGGGAGGTGATCTCGGCCGTGCGCAACCAGGGCTATGCCTTCAGCGGCTTCCCGGAGGCCTGATGGCGCCCAGGCCCCGGCGTCAGGCGGCGGCCGCCGCCCCCTCCTGCTTCGCGATACGCGCCAGCATCACCAGGGCCGCGCCGTAGTAATCCGTGGCGCTGGCCACGCCGGGCAGCGCGAGGGCACGGCTGAAGCCGGTCTTTGCGTGGAAGCTGACATTGGCAATCGCCGAAACGCCGGCATGGCCCTGGTAGGGCGCCAGGGCGCCGTTGCGCAGATCGGTCCAGGCCGGCAGGCGGCCCGGGGTGGCGTGGGTCCAGAAATGCAGGGCGGCACCCAGGGCCGGGGCCTGGCCCTCGCCCGCCCAGGCCTGGAAGAGCGGCACGCGGATCGCGTCCCAGGAGAAGCGCGGCGCCCATTCGGCGGCCGGTGCGACGGCACCGGTGCGGCGGTCCAGTTCGATCCAGTCGGCCGGCAGCTCCCAGCGCCCGAAGCGCGCCGCGGCCAGCAGCCATTGGCCATCTGCGTCGAGCCTGGACCAGGCCGGATGCGGGGCCAGCCGCGCCAGCGCCCGCAGCCCCGGCGTGTTGTAGTAGGAAGGGTTGAGGACCACGTGCTCCTGCTTCTCGAAGCCTTGCGGGCCGGGCAGCAGCACCGTCCGGCCCGCGACCTCGCGCACCGCGAGGCGCAGCACGTCCCGCGCGATGGCCTCGGCCTGGGCGCGCCAGGCGGGAACGGACCAGCGTTCGGCAGCGCGCTGCAGGGCCCAGGCGATCATGATGTCCCCATCCGTCGCGCTGTTGGTGTCCCGCGCCAGGCGCGGATTGGCGGACCAACGCCAGGCGAAGAGCGCATCCCGCGGGCGGGAGAGATGTGCGCGCGTCCATTGCAGGATCAGCTCGAAGCTCGCGCGGTCCCCGGCCCATTCGGCCATGAGCATCGCATAGCCCTGGCCCTCGGAATGGGAGATGTCCTGGTTCGCGTTGTCCACCACGCGGCCTTCGGGGCTGATGAAGCGGGCGCGGAACTCGGCCCATTCGGCCCGGTCCGCCGCGGTTGCGCTGCTGTGCGGCGGGGCGGGCAGCATGGGGCCCAGCACCTGGCTGCTCGCCGGCGCCAGGGCCACGCCCGGGATGGCGATGGCCCCGCCCAGCCCGAGCAGCCCCCGCAGCACGGAGCGGCGGCGCGGCGCGGGCGGGATGGCGGTGGCCTGAGTGATCGCCTGAGTGGTCTGGGGCATGTGGCGCTGTTGCTTCCGGCTCGTTCCTGATGCGGCGGAAGATGCGGCAATGGCGCTGCGGATACCCGTCAGGATGGGTCGGGTTTGGTCTCCGGCGGGGCCCGGTTTTTCATGACCTCCGGCGATCTTCAGGCAGGGGCGGCGAATGTCAGGAATTGTCGGACGGGCGCGCTTCGGCCTTTCGCAAGGCCGCCGTCCTGACGCAAAATGCCGGCATGCACCGCCGTGCCCGAACCCCTCACAGCCTCGCGCCGAACTGGTGCGGGGCGCGGTCCTGCCATGGATGACACGCCGCGCCCCTTTCCCGCGGCGGCTGCCGCCGGCGCGGAGCCAGTGCCGCCGGTGCGCCGCGCAAGGCCGACCGCACGGCTGAGGCCGATTGTCAGCAAGCCCTGGCTCGCGCTGTTCAGCCTCATGATTCTCCTGACGGGCGGCACGGCGATCACCCTGATCAGGACGCGCGTGACCGGCATCGAGCGCACCATGCACAGCCTGGCCACGGAGCGATTGCTGACCGACGCGCTGCTGGCCACCCAGCGCCTGCGCCTCGCCGCCACCTCGCCGGCGGAGGGCGCCGCGGTGCGGGCCATGGACCAGGACCTCCTGCTGCTTTCGGATCTGACGCGCACCCCCGTGGCCACCCCGCTGCCCGGCTACCAGCCCACGGGGCCCGAGACCGGGGCGCTGCGCGCCCTCCTCCTGCCCGCCCTCGGCGACCTGCGGGCGCTTCGGGGGGAGCCCGATGGGGCGGCAGGGCTGCAACAGCGCCTGGCCCTTCTCGATCAACAGATCGCGACCCTGCGGAACCAGGCGGCCGTGACGGCCGCCAGACAGGCCGCTCACCTGGCCGACACCGCCCATATCCCCATCGTGGTCCGCACGCTGATCGCCATCATGACCCTGCTGCTCGTGGTCTTCCTCGTGCTGCTGCTGCGGCGGGCCGCCGCCTTGCGCGGCACCCATGCCGAACTCTCCGCCTGGGCCGATGACACCGCGCGGCTGCTGGCCGCCATCCCCGGCGTGCTGGTCCGCGCCCGCAAGGATTCGAAGGGCCATTGGGTCCGCGGCTTCGTGGGCGAGGCGATGACCCGCCTGACCGGCCATTCCGTCGCGGAGGCGAAGAGCGAGGCCTGGCTGCACCGCAACATCCCGGCCGAGGACCTTCCGGCGCTGCTGCATGCCTTCGACGAGGCGCTCGCCGGCACGCCGCGCTCCGCCACCTTGCATTTCCGGCACAAGGATGGGCACTGGATCTGGGTGAAGCTGATGATGGGCCGCCACCTCGACAGCGACGGCACGCCCGAATTGCTCACCCTCTGGAGCGATGCAACGCGCGAGCAGGAAGTCTCCGAGCGCCTCGCCCACACCGCCAAGCTCGCCCATATGGGCGAGCTGATGACCGGCATGGCGCATGAGATGAACCAGCCGCTCACCTCCATCTCCCTCGCCGCCGAGAATGCGACGCGCCTGGCCGAGCGGGAGCCGCTGGACCGGCCACGCCTGCAGGCCAAGCTGGACGTCGTGGTCAAGATGGCCGCGCGCGCCGCGGGGCTGGTCGAGCGGCTGCGCGAATTCGTGCGCGAAGATGAAACCCCCAAGGCGCCGCTGCGGCTGGAGGCTGTGGTGGGTGGCGCGTTGCAGGTCATGGCGAACCGCCTGCGCCTTGCCGGTGTCGTGGTCCGGCTGGATATTCCGGCCGGGCTGCCGGAGGTGCTGGGCCGGGCAACGCCGCTGGAACGCGTCTTCACCCAGCTCATCGCCAATGCCTGCGACGCCTATGCGGGCCTGGTGCCGCCCTGCCCCGCTCCCACCCTCGCCATCATCGCCCGGGTCGAGGGCAAGGCCATGCGCGTGGCCATCCAGGACCAGGGCGGCGGCATCCCGCCCGCCTTGCTGCCCCGCATCTTCGAGCCCTTCTTCACGACCAAGCCCGTCGGCTCCGGCACCGGGCTTGGGCTTTCGAGCAGCTTCGGGATCATGGCCGAGATCGGCGGCTCCATCACGGCCGAGAACGCGCAGGATGGGGCCAGATTCACCCTCCGCCTGCCGCTCGCGTGACGGGGCGGCCGCAGCCCGGCGCACGGCACGGCACGGTGGCAGCGTTGTGCCTGACCTCGGTCTCGGGCATCTTCGTTGCGATCAGTGAATAAGAAAAAGAAACAGCGCATGGATGCGACCGCAGGAGGGGGAGAGGAAGCGCGGCTGAAGGCCCTGCGCAGCTACGCCATCCTCGACACGCCGCCCGAGCCGGATTTCGACCACGTCGTGCAACTCGCGGCGCGGCTGCTGGAAACCCCCATCGCGCTGATCTCCCTGCTCGACCGGGACCGGCAATGGTTCAAGGCCTCGGTGGGCCTGGACGGCGTGCGGGAGACGGCGCGGGAACTCGCCTTCTGCGACCACGCGATCCGCGAGACGGGGGTGATGGTGGTGCCCGACGCCACGGCCGACCCCCGCTTTGCCGGCAACGCGCTGGTCACGGGGGAGCCCGGCATCCGCTTCTATGCCGGCGCGCCGCTGGTCACGCCCGACGGGCAGGCGCTCGGTACGCTGTGCGTGATCGACCGCCGCCCGCATCCCGCCATGGCCGAGCGCGACCAGGCGATCCTCAAGGAGCTCGCGGGCTTCGTGCGGGACAAGCTGGAGCTGCGGCGCCAGGCCCGGCACAGCCAGGCCCTGTCCGACCAGGCGGCGCTGATCACCCACCTGATGCAGGCGGCAGCCGAGGCGCCGGATTTTCCCAGCGCCATCCTTGCCGCCGCCGTGGCGATCCGCGCAACCACGGGCGCCTTGTTCTGCCATGTCTGGCGCCTCGCCGCCGATGGGGAGAGCGCCCGCTTCGTCAGCGGCTGCGGCGATGGCTTGCTGGGCGAGGAGGGGTTCTTCACCCAGCTGCGTGCAATGCGGCTGACCTCCGAGAATTCCCAGGTGGCCGCGGCCCTGGTCCGGCAGGAGCAGATCTGGAGCGACATTTTGCCCGGGGCCGTCACGGAAGCCCGGCCGGCCGCCCAGCTGGCGGGGCTGGCAGGCGTGCGGCTGCAGCTCGCCACGCCCTTCGGCCTGGATGCGGAGCGCTACGTCTTCTCGATCGGCCTCGGCCAGGCGCCAGACGAGCCGGAATTCCTGACCCGGGTGATGCGCGAAGCAACCACCGCGCTGCGCCCCATGCTACGCCGGCACATGGACGAGGCCGATGCGCGGCTGTTCCGCCGCCTGATCGAGACCAGCATCTCGGGCATCCTGGTCACGGAACTGCCGCAGCATCTCCCGGGGCCGCGCATCATCTACGCGAACCCGGCCTTCGAGAGCATGACCGGCTACAGCGCGGCGGAGATCCGGGGATGCACCCCCCGCATTCTCCAGGGCCCGCTGACCGATCCGGCCATGGTGCGGCACATCTCGGAAGAGGTTGATGCCGGGCGCAGCGTGGCCGCGGAGATCGTGAACTACCGCAAGGACGGCACACCCTTCTGGACCTCCACGCGCGTCACGCCGGTCGTGGATTCCGCCGGCACCGTGACGCACTACATCGCCTCGCGCACCGACATCACCGAGGCGCGCGAGGCGAGGCTTGAGCGGGATGCGCTGACGCGGGACCTGCAGGCGCTGGTCATGGCCATCCCGGGCGTCCTCATGCGCCAGCGCATGCGGGCCGACGGGCGATGGTTGCGCACCTATATCGGGCCGGGCCTCATGGCCCTGACCGGCTTCTCGGTGGAGGAGGCGCTGGTACATGGCTGGTGGGACGGCAACACCGACCCGGCCGAAAGGGCGAAGCTCGACACGGTGCTGCTGGATGCGCTGGCGGGCGGCCAGTCCCGCAGCGATTTCCGCTTCCGCCGCAAGGAGGGCGAGTGGATCTGGGTCCGCGTCATGCTGCGCGGCCATGTCGCGGCCGATGGCACGCCGGAAGTGATCGCGATCTGGAGCAGCGTTTCGGAGGAGTATCACCTTTCGGCCCTGCGTGACGCGAAGACGCGCGAGCTGGAGACCGTCATCGCCACCCTGCCCGGGGTGCTGATCCGCAGCCGCCGCACGCCCGGCGGCGGGTGGCAGCGCATCCAGGTGTCCGAGAATATCCGGGAGCTGACCGGGCACACCGCCGAGGAGGCGATGGGGGATGATTGGTGGGGCGGCAATGTCGAGCCCGAGGTGGCCGAGCGGGCCAGGATCTTCTTCACCGGCCTGGCGACGGCCCTGCCGACCGAGGGCGAGTTCCGCTTCCTGCACAAGCAGGGCCACTGGATCTGGATCCGCCGCCGGTCGCGCGGCTTCCGCGACGAGAATGGCGCGGAGGAGCTGCTCAGCATCTGGAATGACGTCACCGACCAGAAGAACCTGCTGCTGGAGCGTGAAAGGCTCAACGATGACCTGCAGCAGGTCATCGCCACCATGCCTGGCGTCCTGATCCGCCTGCGCCAGGGTGAGGGGGGCCGCTGGTTCCGCCACTACATCTCGCCCGCCATCGAGACGCTGACCGGCTTCACGCCGGAGGAGGCGCGCGACCCCGACTGGTTCGTCCGGCAGCTCGATCCGGCGGACCGCGACCGCGTCATCAACGCGATCGCCAAGGGCCAGCCGATCGAGCCCGCGACGACCGATTTCCGACTGCGCCACAAGCGGGGCCACACCATCTGGATCCGGCGCAACAGCGGCGGCTACCGGGATGCGAATGGCGTGACGGAACTGGTCGCGATCTGGAACGACATCACGGCCGAGAAGCGGCTGCTGCTCGACCGCGAGGAATTGACGAACGATCTGCGATCGGTGGTCGAGGCGATGCCCGGCGTGCTGATCCGCATCCGCCAGCAGCCGGATGGCAGCTGGGTCCGGGCCTATGTCGGCCCCTCCATCGCGGCAGTGACGGGCCACAGCGTCCCCGAGGCGATGCGCCCCGAATGGCTGGAGGAAAACCTTCACCCGGATGACATGGCTTCGATGGCCGATCACCTGGGGGGCCGCTTCAGCATGGAGCAGGCCTCGCGGCAGTTCCGGTTCCGCCACCGCGACGGACACTGGGTCTGGATCCGCCGCATCACCCGCGGGCACATCATCGCCGCGGGCCTGCCCGAGATCGTCGCGGTCTGGAACGACGTGACGCATGAGAAGAACCTGGCCGAGCAGCTCGCGCAATCCGCCAAGCTCGCGCAGCTGGGCGAGGTGGCGACGGGCATGGCGCATGAGCTGAACCAGCCGCTCGCGGGCATCAGCCTCGCGGCCGAGAACGCCCAGCGCGGCCTGGCCCGCATGACGGAGGCGCCGCCGCGGCTGACCGAACGGCTGGCGCTGATCGTCGAGCTGACGCAGCGCGCCTCGGCCATCATCGACCACATGCGCATTTTCGGCCGGACCGACACGGCCGGCCGCGTGCCGGTGGCCCTCGGCGAGGTGCTCACCGGGGCGGAGCGCCTGCTGGGCAACAAGCTGCGGGCAGCCGGGGTGGGCCTGCGGATGGCCCTGCCGCCCGGGCTGCCGCACGTGCTCGGCAAGGCCGTGCCGCTCGAACAGGTGGTGATGAACCTGATCAGCAATGCCTGCGACGCCTATGCGGGCCTGGTGCCGCCGGTGCCAGCCGGGCAGCGCGTGATCGCCATCACGGCGGAGGCCGAGGCGGATTGGGTCACCATCAGCGTGCAGGACGCGGCGGGCGGCATCGCGCCCGATATCCTGCCCCGCGTCTTCGAGCCCTTCTTCACCACCAAGCCGGTGGGCCAGGGCACCGGGCTCGGGCTTTCGATCAGCTACGGCATCATCACCGAGCTGGGGGGCAGCATCACTGCGGCGAATACGGCCGGGGGCTGCCGCATGCTGATCCGGCTGCCGGTGGCCCGCGGCGGCTGACGCGGCCGCGGCACATGGCAAAGCCGGGCAAAGCCTCCCTGCCACTTGCCTCGACTATTTCTTTCTCGTAAGGATATTGCGAGGGGTACATTCCCCGAGGGTGGGAACTCCCCCTGAACATGGCAACAGACCAGCCCGAGCCTCCCTTCCCGCACTTGCAGGGAAATGCCGAGTGCCCTCCCCGGCCGCAGCATCTCCATGACTGGCTCGCCCTCGCCGCCGCCCTGGCACCCATCGCCCTTGTCCGCGTGGGGCAGGGACAGGGGCAGGGAGAGGGGCAGGGACAGGGCGGCTCGGTCGAGGCAGGGATCGGGCTGGAAGCAGGACCTGCCGCGTGCGCAGCCCGATTTTGCGACGAGGTGATGCGCGCGCGGGACAACCTCGTCATCCCCGACGCAGCCGCCGGGCAGGGCTTCGGCACCGGGCCCGATGGGCCTGGCCCGCGTTTCTTCGCGGGCACCCCGATCCTCTCATCCACAGGTGAGGCGCTGGGCGCGATCTGCGTGATGGACATGGCGCCGCGCCCGGATTTCGGCGTGCCGGCGCGGCATGCGCTGGCCGCGCTCGGCCGCATGGTGGCGGGCCACTTGGCCCGGGAGCGCGAGGCGGTGGCGCGCGCGCAGCGTGCCACCCTGCTGGAGGAGATGCTCCATCTCACCGCCGAGGCGCCCGATTTCGAGACGGCGATGCGCCAGGCCTGCAGCCTGCTGCGCAAGAGCATGCAGGCCATTTCCTGCCAGATCTTTCGCGCAGCGGCCGATCCGGCGGCACCGCAGCTGCTTCGCAATGCCGGCCCAGGCGCGCCCAACCTGGCCGGCAGCGCCGCCGCCGCACTGGAACGTCAGGCCCAGCTGGTCGAGCACGATCCACCGCATGGCCCGGTGCGCATCGCCACCCCCTTCGCCATCCGGGAAGAGCGCTACGCCGTCGTCCTCGAATGCGCCAACCTGCCGCAGGACACGGCCGAAGCCGCCCAGACGATGACCGAGGCGATCTCCGCCCTCCGTCCCCTGCTGCGCCGTGCACGGGACCAGGAGCGCGCGCTGATGTTCCAGCGCGCGGTGGAAGCGAGCCTGGACCCCGTCCTCATCACCGAGGCGGAGCCGATCGATGAGCCCGGCCCGCGCATCGTCTACGCCAACGAGGCCTTCACGCGGGAGACCGGTTACAGCGCCGCCGAGGCGATCGGGCGCAGCCCGCGATTCCTGCAAGGCCCCGGGACCTCGGCGGAGGCGATGGGCAACATCCGGCGCGCGTTGCGGGCCTGGCAGCCCGTGCGGCAGGAAATCCTGAACTACCGCAAGGATGGCTCCACCTGCCTGATCGAGCTCAACATCGCGCCGGTGGCGGATGCCAGCGGCTGGTACACCCATTGGGTCTCCATCCAGCGCGACGTGACGCGCGAGCGCGAAATCCAGCATGAGCGGATGCATATGGGGCAGGAGCTGGAGCGCCTGATCTCGGGCATGCCCGGCGCCCTGATGCGGCTGCATCATGTGGAAGCGGGCTCCTTCACGGCGCAGTACTCATCCCCCTCCATCCAGGGGATCACCGGCTATGCCCCGCAGGAGATCACGCGCGGCTTCATGGCGCGGCACATGACGGGACCCGACCTCGTGCGGCTGCGCGCCGGCATCGCCCAAGCCCTGGCGGAGGGGAAGGCCTCGCTCGAATTCCTCTTCCGCCATCGCGATGGCCAGAACCGCCTGATCCTCAGCCACCTCAAGGCCGAACCCGCCCCGCGCGGCCAGGAGGAGGTGGTGATGACCTGGAGCGACATCACAAAGGAGCGGATGCTGGCCGTCCAGCTCGAACAGGCGGCCAAGCTCGCCCAGCTGGGCGAGGTGGCGACCGGCATGGCGCATGAGATGAACCAGCCGCTGGCCGGCATCAGCCTGGCGGCCGAGAATGCCCAGCGCCTGCTGAGCCGCCTGCCGGACGTGCCACGCCGGGTGGATGAGAAGCTTGAGACCATCATCGCCCTCGCGCAGCGCGCGGCGGCCACGATCGACCACATGCGCGTCTTCGGCCGCACAGGGAGTGGTCCGAGCGGCCGGGTGGTGCTGGCCGATGTGCTGGCCGGGGCGGGGCATCTGGTCGAGGGCAAGCTGCGTGGGGCCGGCGTCACCCTGGTGCAGTTCCTGCCGTCCGAATTGTCCCCGGTGCTCGGAAAACAAATTCCGCTGGAGCAGGTGCTGATCAACCTGATCTCCAACGCCTGCGACGCCTATGCGGCCATGGCCGTCAAGCCGCCGGAGGCGCTGCGCCTCATCACCCTCACGGCCGAGGCCGTGGACGGCCGCGTGCGGCTGCACGTACAGGACCATGCCGGCGGCATCCCGGCCGAAATCCTGCCGCGTATCTTCGAACCCTTCTTCACCACCAAGGATGTCGGCCAGGGCACCGGCCTCGGCCTTTCCATCAGCTACGGCATCATCACCGACCTGGGCGGCACCATCGCGGCTGAACTGGCCGAGGGCGGCACCCGCTTCACGCTGGAGTTGCCCGCCGCGCAAGCGGCCTGAGGTGGGAGGCGAACCAAGCAGCCCGAAGTGCAAGCCACGTAAGTGTACTGCGCTTCAGGCGGGTGTCGGAGGCAGCGTCAGCACAGCGGTGAAGGGCATGTTCTCCTCGCCGAAGAGCCGGATCGCGCCGCCATGCAGCCCCGCCACCGCCCGCGCGAAGCGAATGCCAAGGGGCGCCACCTGCGCCGCCACATCCTCGGCGAAGGCGCTGGCGGTCACGGGCAAGGGGCCCGGGCCGGCCGCGTCGTGGGTGACCAGGATGGTCGTACCGCCGGGCCCCGAGGAAGCGCTGAGAATGACGGCAGAGCCGCGCGGGTTGCGCTGCAGCGCGATCCTGAGCAGCACATCCACCGCGCGGCGCAGCAGATGCTGGTCCGCCGCGAAGCGCAGCTCCCCGAGGGGGGCCACGTGGATCGTCTTGCCCGCGATATCGGCCGCGGCCTGCTGGTTGCTGGCGAGGTCCTGCAGGAAGGGGCCCGCCGCCACGAGGCTGCGCGAGAGGCGCACCTCGTCCCGCTCGATCTGCGCCAGCACCACCAGGTCATCCACGGTGGCGAGAAGCTGGCGGCCGCCGGTGCCGATCAGCCGGGCATATTCGACGGTATCGGGCGCGGAGCAGCGCTGGGTTTCCAGGATTTCGGCGAAGCCGAGGATCGGGACCAGCGGCGTGCGCAACTCATGCATCAGCCCGATCAGGATATCGGGACTGCCCTGGACGCCGCGCGAAGGCGTCACCGGCCCCTGCGCGCCGCGCTGCGCGTCCTGCACGGCCATGACGGCCGCGACGCGGCGGCGGCCGATGGCGCGCGCCACGGCACGCGCCATCGCCTCGAAGATCTGTTGCAGGCGGAAGGGCTTGCGGACGAAGTCGAAGGCCCCGGTGCGGACGGCGACCACGGCGTCATCCAGCGTCGCATGGCCGGTGATGAGGATGACCTCCAGCGCATTGCCGTCGTCACGCCCTTGCAGCGCGCGGCACATCAGCTCGATCCCGTCGCAGTCCGGCATGCGGATGTCGGAGACCATGACGCCGATCTCGGCATGCTCGGCCAGGATGGCGAGGGCGGCCGCGGCGGAATTGGCGATATGGACCGTATAACCCTCATCCGCCGTGGCATCGGCGAGTTCGGCGGCGACATCCACCTCGTCATCCACGATCAGGATGGAAAGCGCCCTGCTCTCTGCGACGCGGGCCACCCTCATTGCGCCGTGGCGATGGGCGAGAACTTGATACGGCACCCGGCCTGGCGGACCAGCCGGGACCATCCGTGGAAGCGTGAGAAAACGGCCACTGTCTTGGCGCCCTGACGTGTCGGCATCAGGATAGGCGCAGATCGGCGGGAAACCCAAATGCGCCGCGCCGTCAACGCCCCATCAGGGTTGCCCGCATCAGGGCCGGCCGCATCAGGGCCGACCGCATCAGGGCCGACCGCATCAGGGGCGCTTGCCGCGCGCCCCGTTTTCCCGCTCCACCGCATGGCCTGCCGCCAGCACCAGCCCATCCTGCCAGGGCTTGCCGATGATCTGTGCCGCAACCGGCAAACCGCCCGCGCCGAAGCCGGTGCAGATGGTGAGTGCCGGCCAGCCCAGCAGGTTGAAGGCGATGGTGAAGTTGGGCTTCTCCAGGCTCGCCCATTTCGGCACCTCCTGGATCTTCGGTGCCTCGCCCAGGGCGGCGGCGGTCAGCAGCAGGTCCACATCCGCGCTGGCGGCGAAGCTGCGCGCGATCAGCTCACGCCGCTTGCGCTGCGCCTGGATGTAGTCGCCCGCCGAGAGCAACCCGCCCAGCGCCAGGCGCCCGCGCAGGAACTCGCCGTATTTCAGGGGCTGGGTGCGCATCCATTCCTCATGCACGGCCCAGGCCTCGCCCGAGAGCGTGACCCAGCCCGCCGCGTTGAACTCCTGCAGGGAGGGCAGCGTGACGTCCACGACGGTGGCGCCAAGCTTGCGCAGAATCTCCGCCGTCTCCTCGATGCCCTTCAGGGTCGCGGGGCTGACCGTGGTGTCGGTCTCGTGCATGTGGCGGATCAGGCCCACGCGGCGGCCGCGCCAATCCTGATTCATGCCGAAGCTGGGGGCCGGGCGGTCGGCGCTGCCGGGGTCGCTCGGGTCATGGCCGGCCATGGCTTCGAGGAGGATGGCGCAATCCTCGCTGGTCCAGGCCATGGGGCCCGCATGGTCCAGCGTCTGCGCCAGCGGATAGATGCCGGTGCGCGAGCAGAGCCCGTAGGTCGGCTTGATGCCGGCAATGCCGCACAGCGCGGCCGGGCCACGGATGGAGCCGCCCGTATCCGAGCCCGTGCCGCCCAGGATCAGCCCCGCCGCCACGGCGGCGCCCGTGCCGGAGGAGGAGCCGGAGGTGAAGCACTCGGTATCCCAGGGGTTGCGCGCGGGGGGCCAGGGCAGGTCGAAGCTCGGCCCGCCAAAGGCGAATTCATGGGTGGCGAGCTTGCCCATCAGCACCACGCCCGCATCCCGCCATTTTCCCACGGTGACGGCGTCCTGCTCGGGGATGTTCTCCAGCAGCTGGGCCGAGTGGCAGGTCGTGCGGATGCCGGCCGTCGAATAGATGTCCTTGTGGCCGATGGGGATGCCGTCCAGCCTGCCCTTCAGCGTGCCGGCCATCTGCCGGGCCTCGGCGGCCCTGGCGTCGCTCAGCGCGCGCTCGGGCGTTTTTAGGATGAAGGCGTTCAGGGCGGAATTCTGCGCGGCGATGCGGGACTCGCATTCGCGCATGAGCTCCACGGGGGAGAGCTTCTTGGCGGCGATCAGGGCCGATGCTTCGGCGATGGTCGGGATCATGCTCACTTCTCCGTCGAGAAGGTGAAGCCGGGCTCGGCCACCAGCTTCGGCGCGGGGGCGCGCAGGATGTCCAGCATGCCCTGGAGCTTCGCATGTGCGTGGCGGAGATCCTCGACCTCGGCCGGCGGCAGGGTGATGCCGGCCTGGGCCATCATCAGGGCGAAATCGGCGGGCGGAAGCGGCTCGGGCATCGGCATTCTTTCTGTTGCGCAGCAACATAGACTGCCACGCTTGCGGGGCATGCGAAGCGGGGGCTAGCCTTCTTCCCAACAAATAATCCAAGGGAGTTGAGGGCGGCATGAAAGTCGGCGACGCAATCGCGGAGATCATGAAGCGCGAAGGGATCGAGGTGCTCACCGGCTATCCGGTGAATCACATGATCGAGCATTGCGCGGCGATCGACATCAGGCCCGTGATGGTCCGGCAGGAGCGCATCGGCCTGCACATGGCGGACGCCATCAGCCGCGTCACCTCGGCCCGCAAGCCCGGCGCCTTCTGCATGCAGCACGGGCCGGGGGCGGAGAACGCCTATGGCGGCGTCGCGCAGTGTTTTGGCGAGTCTGTCCCGGTGCTGGTCCTGCCCATGGGCTATCCCCGCCGCATCGCGCATGTGCCGCCCAACTACAACAGCACCGTGCAGATGAAGGGCATCACCAAATCCACCGAGGCGATCATGAGCGCCGCAGAGGTGCCCAACATCATGCGCCGCGCCTTCGCCCGGCTGCGCAATGGCCGCGGCGGCCCCGTGCTGGTCGAGATCCCGACCGACATGTTCCAGGAGGAGATGCCGGAGAACTGGAGCTACACGCCCGTCCTCGCCGTGCGCTCGGCACCCGATCCGGCCGATGTGAAGCGCGCGGCGGAGATGCTGCTGAACGCGAAGCGCCCGGTGATCTATGCCGGCACCGGCATCCACTGGGCCCAGGCCTGGCCGCAGCTGCGCGAACTCGCGGAAATGCTGGCCGCCCCGGTGACGACCAGCCTCGGCGGCAAGTCGAGCTTCCCGGAGGATCATGCGCTCGCACTCGGCTCGGGCGGGCTCGCCATGCCGCATCCGGTGCGGAAATTCCTGGATGATGCGGATGTGGTCTTCGGCGTCGGCTGCTCCTTCACCGAGACCAATTTCGGCATCAAGATGCCCGTTGGCCCCAAGTATATCCACGCGACGCTGGACCCGGACCATCTCGACAAGGACATCCGCTGCGATGTCGGCCTGCTCGGCGATGCGCAGCTCGTGCTCCAGGCGCTGATCGATGAGCTGCGCGGCATGGCGGCCCGCCCGCATGCCCCCGTCCAGGCGGCGATCGAGGCGCTGCGGGCGCCCTGGCTCGCCAAATGGGCGGAGAAGCGCGACAGCAACGACGCGCCGCTGAACCCCTATCGCGTGCTCCGCGACCTCTGGCGCACGGTGGATCCGGACGAGACCATCATCACCCATGATGCGGGCTCGCCGCGGGACCAGCTCTCGCCCTTCTGGATCAGCCGCACGCCGCTCTCCTACCTCGGCTGGGGGAAGACGACGCAGCTGGGCTATGGCCTCGGCCTCGCCATGGGTGCGAAGCTCGCGGCACCGGACAAGCTCTGCATCAATGTCTGGGGCGATGCGGCCATCGGCTTCACGGGGATGGATTTCGAGACGGCCGTGCGCGAGCGCATCCCCATCCTCTCCATCCTGTTGAACAATTTCTCGATGGCGATCGAGCTGAAGATCATGGCGCTCAGCACCGAAAAATACCGCACGACGGATATCAGCGGAAACTACGCCGAGATGGCGAAGGCCTTCGGCGGCTATGGCGAGCGCGTGCTGACGCCGGACCAGATCGTGCCCGCCATCCAGCGCGGCATCGCGCAGACGAAGAACGGCACCCCTGCCCTGCTGGAGTTCATCACCTCGAAGGAAACGCAGGTGTCGCGGTTTTGATCCAGCCCGCGCCCGCGCTGTGGCAACGGCCCCTGCGAGGAGGACCGTTGCCTGTCACGGACGCCTCAGGCGGCCGCGTTATCCGCCGGCTTGGCGGCGCGGCGGCGGCGCAGCGATGCCAGGCCAAGCAGGCCCGCACCGAAGAGCGCGATGCTCGCGGGCTCCGGCACGGCAACCGTCAGCACCGAGGGCGCACCGTTCTGACGACCGAAATACAGGGTCGTGTCGCCCGTGCTGCTGAGCAGGACGGATTCGGTGATCGCGGAGGTCGGCCCGGCCGTGGTGCTGCCGATGCGAACGCCGCCCTGATAGACGCTCACGCCGTCATCATGGGTGATCTCCAGCCGGGTCCCGGCCGCAAGCTCGCCCAGGCCGATGGTGTAGAGCGAGCCGTACTGGTAGCCGGAAGCGCTGCCGCTCGAGGCCAGGAAGTTGGCCAGGGTGGTGAAGTTGGCACCCGACGGGCCCGGCAGGGTGCCGGCGCCGGAATAGCCCGAGATCGCGCCGGCATTCGCACCGAAGAAGGTCGAATTCAGGTCGCCGGCGTTCGTGTTGTTCTGCGCCCCGCCGAGATTGAAAGACAGCGGGCCGTTATAGCCGAAGGTCGCCGTGATGGCGCCGGCGGAGTTGAAGCCGGTGGCAGGGCTGGCAGCGTCAAACTGCACACCGCCCTGATTGGCGGTCTGCACCGTGAAGCTGTAGGTCGGCCCGGCCATCGCGCCCGTGGCCAGGGTGGCGACCAGCGCGCAGGTCGCGCCGCCCGTCATCAAGAGTCGCTTGAACGTCAGAAACATCTTGGTCTCTCCTGTGCGGGGCACGGAATGCGCCGCCGCAAGGACCAGAGGGCAAAAACTATGCCAGTCATTTTCATGCGTTTTTTCAACGGATTATTGGGACAGTCCGCTTTTTCTGCCCGACAGTGTCAAACCTCCCGACACATCGACACGGCTGAGTGGCCACGCCCTGCCCTGCCCTCCCTTCCACCCAGCAACCCGAGGTAACGCGGCCCCCATGGCAACCGTCCAGATCGACAAGGTGCGGAAAAGCTTCGGCAATACACCCGTGCTGCACGGGGTATCGGTGGATATCGAGGATGGCGAATTCGTCGTTCTGGTCGGCCCCTCCGGCTGCGGGAAATCCACGCTGCTGCGCATGCTGGCGGGGCTGGAAAACATTTCAGGCGGCGAGATTTCCATCGGTGGGCGCGTGGTGAACAACGTGCCGCCGAAGGACAGGGACATCGCGATGGTGTTCCAGAACTACGCGCTCTACCCGCACATGACCGTCTTCGAGAACATGGCCTTCTCCATGAAGCTGGCCAAGGCGTCGAAGGAAGTGATGAAAGCCGAGGTCGGGCGCGCGGCGAAGATCCTCGGCCTGGAAGCCCTGCTTGAGCGCTATCCGCGCCAGCTTTCGGGCGGGCAGCGGCAGCGTGTCGCCATGGGCCGCGCCATCGTGCGGGACCCGCAGGTGTTCCTGTTCGACGAGCCGCTCTCCAACCTCGACGCCAAGCTGCGCGTGCAGATGCGCTCCGAGATCCGGGAACTGCACCAGCGGCTGCGCGTGACGACAGTCTACGTCACGCATGACCAGATCGAGGCCATGACCATGGCCGACAAGATCGTGGTGATGGAGCTGGGCCATATCCGCCAGGCCGGCCCGCCGCTGGAGCTCTATGACCGCCCGGCCAACCTGTTCGTGGCGGGCTTCATCGGCAGCCCGGCCATGAACCTGCTGGAAGGCCACATCGCGCATGGCGCCTTCCAGACGGCCGATGGCACAAGCTGGCCCCTGCCGCCCGGGAACTACCCCGATGGCCCCGCGGTCTATGGAATCCGCCCGGAGCATTTCCGCCTGGCCGGCGATGGCATGCCGGCCGAGGTCGTCGTCGTGGAACCCATGGGGAGCGAGACGCTCGTCATGATGCGCATCGGCGAGACCAAGCTGAACGGCGTGTTCCGCGAGCGCATCTCGGCGAGGCCAGGCGACATCCTGCCCATCCTGCCGGCTGCCGCGCAGGCGCATCTGTTCAGCAAGGAAACCGGCGACCGGCTCTGACCGTTCGTTCAACACTGCAAGGGAGAGAAACAAAAATGACCTTCAGCATCACCCGCCGCCTCGTGGGCGGCCTCGGCGCCGGGCTCATCGCGACCGACGCCATGTCCCAGAACGCCAGCACCATCGCGGCCGCCAATGTCCCGCCGCCCCGCCTGCCGATCGAGAATGGCGCCACGTTGCGCGTGCTGCGCCCCGTGCGCTTCGTGCAGCCCGATGAGGATGTGTTCCGGGCGAACGCTGCCCGCTTCACGGCCGCCACCGGCGTGCAGGTCCGCGTGGACTTCGTGGCCTGGGAGGACATCACCCAGCAGACCGGCGTCACCGCCAATACCGGCGCGGGGCCTGACGTGATCATCGGCTTCAACGAGGCGCCGCACGTCTTCCAGGACAAGCTGATCGAGCTCACCGACGTGGCCGAATATCTCGGCGCCAAGTATGGCGGCTGGAAGAAGCTCGCCCTGCGCTATGGCCGCCGGCACAACACCAACAACTGGATCGGCCTGCCCTTCGGCGCCTCGGGCGGCCCCTGGGTCTGGCGGAAATCCGCGCTGAACGAGGTGGGCTTCCAGAGCGTGCCGGAAGACCATGCCGGCATCCTGCGCCTCTGCCAGGCGCTGCGCCGCGCCAACAAGCCCTCCGGCTTCGCGCTCGGCAATGCGGTGGGCGATGGCAATGCCTTCGCGAGCTGGCTCGTCTGGTCCTTCGGCGGGCATCTGGTGAATGAGGATGGCACGCCCGGCATCAACTCGCGCGAGACCATCGCGGCCCTGAACTACCTGCGCGAGCTGTACCCCACCTTCATCCCCGGCACGCTGGCCTGGGGCGACATCAGCAACAACCGCGCCTTCGCCTCGAACGAGTGCTTCCTCACGCAGAACGGCGTCTCGCTCTACTTCTCCATGAGGAACGATCCGGCGACGGCACCCATCGCGGCCGACACCGAGCACAGCCTGACGCCCAAGGGCCTCGCTTCCTCGCCGCCCAATGCCGGCCTCACCTTGAACGCGATGGTGTTCCGCCACTCGCGCTTCCCCAACGCGGCCAAGGCCTTCCTCGCCTTCATGATGGAAGCGCCGCAATACGACCCGTGGCTGCAGGCCAATATCGGCTACTGGGCGCAGCCGCTGAACGCCTACAATGCCTCGCGCACCTGGCAGGGCGATCCCAAGGTCGCGATCTTCAAGGACACGATGGATACGGATTTCTGGAATGGCTACAAGGGCCCGATCACCGAGGGCTCGGCCGCCGCGAATGCGGATTACGTGATGGTGCAGATGTGCGCCTCGGTCGCATCCGGCCAGGCGACGCCGGAAGCCGCCGCGCGCGAGGCCGAGCGCCGCGCCGCGCGGTTCTTCCGCCGGCGCTGAGCTTGCCGCGCGGCTGATTCACGGGCCACTGCGTGACCCGATCAGGCGCGAACCACCCGCGCGGCGTCTCGCCGCGCGGGTCCTGATTGTCCGGGAGTTACCTTGATGGACGCCACCACCAGCCTGCATTGGTCAAGGACCCGCCCGCCGCAGACAGCGCTCTCGCGCTTCTTCGACAACAAGGCGGTGCTGATCATCGCCTGCCTGCTGCCGGCCTTCGGCTTGCTCGGCGTCTTCCTGACCTATCCGCTGGGCCTCGGCATCTACATGGCCTTCACCGACACAACGATCGGGCGGCGCGGTATCTTCGTGGGCCTCGAGAATTTCGAATACCTCTTCACCGACCCGATCTTCTGGAACGCCGTCTTCTTCAGCGTCTTCTACACAGGGGTCGCCACCATCGGGAAATTCGCACTGGGCCTCTGGCTCGCGCTGCTGCTCAACCAGCACATGCCCTTCAAGTCGCTGATCCGCGCCATCATCCTGCTGCCCTGGATCGTGCCCACCGTGCTCTCCGCCATTGCCTTCTGGTGGATCTACGATCCGCAATTCTCCATCATCAGCTATATCTTCGTGGACGTCCTCGGCTGGCGCGAGACCAACATCAACTTCCTCGGCAGCGAATGGCCGGCCCGCTGGTCCCTCATCGTCGCCAACATCTGGCGGGGCATCCCCTTCGTCGCCATCTCATTGCTGGCCGGGCTGCAAACCATCTCGCCCTCGCTTTACGAAGCCGCGCTGCTGGACGGCGCCTCGGCCTGGCAACGCTTCCGCCACATCACCTTCCCGATGCTGATGCCCATCCTCGCCATCGTGATGACCTTCTCCATCATCTTCACCTTCACCGACTTCCAGCTGGTTTACGCCATCACCCGCGGCGGACCCGTGAACTCCACCCACCTCCTCGCCACCCTCGCCTTCCAGCGCGGCATCCCCGGCGGACAGTTGGGCGAGGGTGCCGCCATCGCCGTCTCGATGATCCCCTTCCTCGTCTTCGCAACGCTGTTCAGCTACTTCGCCCTCGCCCGCCGCAAGTGGCAGCAAGGCGAAGGCAATGACTGAGATGGGGCGCGGCTTGGGGAGCGACGCAGGGGCGCCGCCCCTGCACCCCGCCGAGGGCCGAGGCCCTCGGAACCCATTTGATGGGATTTTGGGAGAGGGGCCTCATGGAGCTCCGGGCCCGGCGCCCGCTTTGGCCCCTCTCCCAAAATCCCATGATCGGTTTCCAAAGGCCCCCGGCCTTTGGCGGGGAGCGCGAAGGGCAGCGCCCCTCGCAACGCGTCCCCAACCCGCGCCGCATCTTCAGACAGGGCCTACGCCATGAGCAATGCTTCGACAGCCGCGCCGGAGACGATGCAGTGGGACAGCCGCGCGCGCCGGATGGTGATGTTGTGGATCCCGCTGAGTTGCTTCCTGCTGATCTTGCTGTTCCCGTTCTATTGGATGACGGTGACGGCCTTCAAACCCGATGCTGAGCTGTATGACTTCGCGACGCATAATCCGTTCTGGATCACCTCGCCCACGCTGCAGCACATCCGCAAGCTGCTGTTCGAGACCTCCTATCCGTCCTGGTTGTGGACGACGATGATGGTCTCGGTGGGGGCGACCTTCCTGTCGCTCTTTGCCAGCACGCTGGCGGCCTATGCGATCCAGCGGCTGCGCTTCAAGGGCAGCCAGTATGTCGGGCTCGCGATCTACCTGGCCTACCTGGTGCCGCCCTCCATCCTCTTCATCCCGCTGGCGACGATGGTGGTGCAGCTCGGGCTGTTCGACAGCCCGATGGCGCTGATCCTGGTCTATCCGACCTTCCTCGTGCCCTTCTGCACCTGGCTGCTCATCGGCTACTTCAAATCCATCCCCTACGAATTGGAGGAATGCGCGCTGATCGATGGAGCAACGCGCCTGCAGATCCTCCGGCAGATCACGCTGCCGCTGGCGGTACCGGGGCTGATCAGCGCCGGCATCTTCTCCTTCACGCTGAGCTGGAACGAGTTCATCTACGCGCTCGCCTTCATTCAGAGCAGCGAGAACAAGACCGTCCCCGTCGCGATCCTGACGGAGCTGGTGACGGGCGACGTATACCAATGGGGCGCGCTGATGGCGGGCTCGCTGCTCGGCTCCCTGCCGGTGGCGATCTTCTACTCGTTCTTCGTGGACTACTACGTCAGCAGCCTGACCGGCGCCGTGAAGGAATAAGCGGCGCTCAGCGGAGCCGCAGCTCCGCATACCCCCCCGCCGCGATTTCCTCGCAGCGGGCACGATAGGCCGGCGCGCTGCCGCTGTAGCGCGCGATGGTCCGGGTCTGCCGGCCTTCCACATTCTTGTTCACGCCGGTGAACCAGGAATCCACCTCATTGGCGAGCAGGCCGATGGAGCACTCCATCACATGCGCCATCCAGGCCTCGACGGCCTCCGGCCGCGCCTCGGCCTCGGTCAGGTCGTGTGCCTGCATGTGGCGCAGCAGCGCCGCCACCCACTCCACATTGAATTCGATGCTGCGCGGGATATTGCCCAGCGCCGTGTGCGGCCCCAGCAGCATGAACATGTTCGGGAAGCCCTCGGCCAGCATGCCCACCAGCGTGCGCGCGCCATCTGCCCATGCTTCCCGAAGCGAAAGGCCATCGCGGCCACGAATATCTATCCGGTCAAAGGCGCCGGTCAGCCCGTCGAAGCCCGTGGCATAGATGATGATGTCGAAGTCGAAATCGCGCTCACTGGTGGATAGGCCAGTTGCCGTGATGCGCTGGATCGGCGTCGCCTTGCTGTCCACCAGTTCCACATTGGGCTGGTTATAGACTTCGAAATAGCGCGTCTCCATCGGCACGCGACGAGTGCCGAAGCCGTGGTTCTTCGGGATCAGCATCTCCGCCACGCGCTGATCCTTCACGCGGCTGCGGATCTTGCGGGCGATGAAGTCGGAGATCTCGGCATTGGCGGCAGGGTCGGTGTAGCTGTCGCGGAAATTGCCGACCCAGATGCCGAAGCCGGGTGAGGCATAGAGCTCTTCATAGAAGGCCTCGCGCTCTTCCTTCGTCACCTCGAAGGTGGTGCGCGGATCGGCCGTGTGGATGAAGCAGGCGAAGGTCTCGGCGCAGCGCCGGAACATCTCGGGGTAGTCGTCCTTGATGCGGCGCTGCTCCTCCTCGGTGATGGGGCGGTTGTGCAGGGGCGCGCACCAATTGGGCGTGCGCTGGAAGACGGTGAGGTGGCCGGCGGTCTTCGCCACCTCCTGGATGGTCTGCACGCCGGTGGCGCCCGTGCCGATGACGGCCACGCGCTTGCCGGCGAAATCAATCCCCTCCTTGGGCCAGCGGGCCGTGTGGAAGGATGGCCCCCGGAAGCTCTCGATGCCCTCGATGCGCGGCAAGGTATGGGCCGAGAGCGGGCCGATCGCGGTGATCAGGAAACGCGCCGCATGCGTGCTGCCATCGGCCAGTGTCACGCGCCAGGCATCGCCGCTGAAATGCGCCGACTTCACCTCGGCGTTGAACTGGATGTCCCGGTGCAGCTCGTATTTTTCGGCAACGCGGTTCAGGTAGCGCAGCGTCTCCGGCTGGGGCGCGAAATGCTCGGACCAGCTCCATTCCTGGAGCAGCTCGGGGTCGAAGGAGAAGCCGTAGGAATAGCTCTCGGAATCGAAGCGCGCGCCGGGGTAGCGGTTCCAGTACCAGGTGCCGCCCACCCCCGTGCCGGCCTCCAGGACGCGCACCTTCATCCCCAGCTCGCGCAGCCGGATCAGCTGGTACATGCCGGACATGCCGGCCCCGATGATGATGGCGTCGTAACCGGCCATCACGCGGCCTGCTTGATGAAATCGGCGCAGCGTTCGCCGATCATGATGCAGCCGGCATTGGTGTTGCCGCTCACCACCGTCGGCATGATGCTGGCATCGGCCACGCGCAGCCCGCCCACGCCCTTCACCCGCAGCTGGGTGTCCACCACCGCGCCCGCATCCTCGCCCATGCGGCAGGTGCCGGTGGGGTGGTAGATGGTGCCGCTGTTGCGGCGGACGAATTCCAGCAGCGCCGCGTCATCCCGCGCCGCACCTGCCGGGGGTGCATAGGGCTCGGCGATGAAGCGGCCCAGCGCCTTGGTCTCCGCCAGGCGATGGGCGAGCTTCACGCCCTCCACCATGCACTGCCGGTCCGTCTCGCTGGTGAGGTAGCGCGCATGGATATGCGGCTTGGCCATGGCATCGGGGCTGGCGAGCAGGATTTCGCCGCGGCTTTCCGGGCGCAGCTGGCAGACGCTGACGGTGAAGCCCGGGAATTTGTGCAGCCCCTCCTTCACCGTATCGGCACTCCAGGGGATGAAGTGGAACTGCACGTCGGGCGTGGCGCTCTGCGGCAAGACGCGGGCGAAAAGGCCGGAGGTGCCGGCGGCGAAGCTCAGTGGCCCGCTGCGGGTGAGCGCGAATTCGATGCCCATCTTCGCCATCCCGAGCCAGGAATTCGCCTTCTCGTTCACCGTCACATTCTGGCTGGCGCGATACATCAGCCGCGCCTGCAGATGGTCCTGCAAATTCTGCCCGACCTGCGGAATGTCCCGCTGCACGGCGATGCCCATGTCGGTCAGGTGCTGCGCGGGGCCGAGGCCCGAGAGCATCATCACCTGGGGCGAGTTGATGGCGCCCGCGCTCAGCACCACCTCGCGCGTCACCTTCAGCGTGCGTTCCTCCGACCCTACGCGATAGACGACGCCGGTGACGCGGCCTTCGGCGATCACCAGGCGCTGCACCTGCGCATCGGTGATGACGCGCAGATTGGGGCGCTTCAGATGCGGCTTGAGATAGGCCGTCGCGGCCGAGCAGCGGAAGCCGTTGCGCACCGTCACCTGGTACCAGCCCGCCCCTTCCTGGTCGGCGCCGTTGAAGTCGTCATTGCGCGGGAAACCCAGCTCCAGCGCCGCATCAATGAAGGCCTGGGGCAGCACGCCCTTGTCGCGGAGGTCGCTGGTGGCGAGCGGGCCGTCGCCGCCGTGGAATTCGCTGGCGCCGCGTTCCTGGCTCTGGGCGCGCTTGAAGTAGGGCAGGCAATCATCATAGCCCCAGCCGGTGCAGCCGAGCTGCCGCCAATGATCGTAATCCGCCGCCTGGCCGCGGATATAGATCAGGCCATTGATCGCCGAGGAGCCGCCCAGCACGCGCCCGCGCGGCCATGGCACGGAGCGGCCATGCAGCTCGGCCTCGGCCTGGGTTTCGTAATTCCAGCTCAGCGTCGGGTGATACATGGTCTTGGCATAGCCGATGGGCACATGCAGCCAGGGGTTCCTGTCGCGTGAGCCCGCTTCCAGCACCGTCACGCGGATGCGCGGATCCTCGCTGAGCCGCCCGGCCAGGGCACTTCCGGCCGAGCCGCTGCCCACCACCACCACATCGGTCTCGTCCAATTCGCATCCCTCCGGCTTTGGCCGGATGGTCCATGGCGTTTGCGTTCGGGTCAACCGCTCAGGTTGAACCGCTCGGGTTGAACCGCCGGGGTTGAACCGCTTGACGTGCGGCCCTTCCGGGTTTGCCATGCCCCGCATGTCCCCTCTCGATACCCTCACCCAAGCCCTCGGCCCCGTCGCCTGCCTGCGGAGCGAGGCCGATGTCGCGCCCTATGCCGTGGATTGGCGGGGCGTCTATCACGGCCAGCCTGTCGCTGTGCTGCGCCCGGCCGATACGGCCGGGGTCAGCGCCGCGCTTCGGCTTTGCGCGGAGCTGGGGCTTTGCGTTGTGCCGGCAGGCGGCCGCACCTCCCTCGCCGGGGCTTCCGTGCCCATCGCCCAGGGCCCGGCCAGCGTGGTGCTGAGCCTGGAGCGGATGAACCGACTGCGCAGCGTGGACGCGCTGGACAATTCCCTGACCGCCGAGGCCGGCTGCACCATCGAGGCCGTGCAGAATGCCGCGACCGAGGCCGGCCGCTTCTTCCCGCTGCATTTCGGCGCGCAGGGCTCGGCCATGGTGGGCGGCGCGCTCTCCACCAATGCAGGCGGCATCCGCACGCTGCGCTACGGCAATGCGCGCGACCTGGTCCTTGGGCTGGAGGTCGTCCTCCCGGATGGGCGCGTGCTCGATGACCTGCGCCGCGTGCGGAAGGACAATTCCGGCTATGCGCTGCGGCACCTCTTCATCGGCGCCGAGGGCACGCTGGGCGTGATCACAGCCGCCTCCCTCAAGCTCTTCCCGCAACTGGCCAAGCGCGAGACGGCGCTGGTTGCCGTCCGCTCGCCCACGGAGGCGCTGCGCCTGCTCGCCCGCTGCCAGGAAAGCGGCGCGGAGCTCGTCGCCTTCGAGCTGATCCGCAAGATCTGCATCGACATCACGCTGAAGCACGGCACCAATATCCGCCAACCCATGGAGCTTTCCACCGATTGGTACTGCCTGATCGAGGCCGCCAGCACCCATGCCGCCATCCCCGTGCGCGAGGCGCTCGAATCCGCCCTCATGGAAGGGATCGAGGCCGGCGAGGCCGAGGATGTCGTCCTCTGCGAGAGCGAGGCGCAGCGCCAGAACCTCTGGAACATCCGCGAGACCTTCCCGACCTGCTCGCGCATGGAAGGGCCGGGCCTCTCCACGGACACCTCCGTTCCCGTCTCGCGCATTCCGGACTTCCTGGAGCGGTCCCAGGCGCTGATCGATGCGAATTGGCCGGAGGGGCGGATGATCGCGCTCGGCCATATGGGCGATGGCAATATCCACCTCTCGCTCCAGGCGCCGGTGGGCATGGGCCACCCGGAATGGCAGGCCCGCGCGCCGGAATTCGAGGGGCTGATCGGCGAGATCGCGGTGGAGCTGGGCGGCAGCTTCTCGGCCGAGCATGGCATCGGGCAATCCAAGCGCGCCGCCATGGCGAAGCTGAAATCGCCCGTGGCGCTCGATCTCATGCGCGCCATCAAGGCAACGCTGGACCCGGACGGCCGCATGAATCCGGGCAAGGTGCTGCCGCCCGCTTGAAGCCGCGCGTCCCCGCGCCTAAACACGGCGAGCGACGGGGCGTAGCACAGCCTGGTAGTGCGCCTGCTTTGGGAGCAGGAGGTCGGAGGTTCGAATCCTCTCGCCCCGATGGCCCTTCATCCGCCAGCTTGCGATAGGCCCACCCGATGTGGCGCATCGGGCCGCCCGACTGGCCACTGCCGGCATCGTCGCGATAGTTCGGGTCCGGGCGCTCATCAGGGAACGCCCGTCACATGAGGAGACCAAACCATGTCCCATTCGCGCATCCTGCTGGCCGCCGCGGCTCTTGCCCTGACCGGCGCCGTGGGGATCCAGCCTGCCTCGGCGCAATTCGCCAGTTTCTGTGACAACACCGTCAGCGCCAATTCCTATTACCGGAACATCAACCCGCAGGGGCAGTCCGCTTCCGTCGCGACCTATTTCGTGCAGCTGCAGAATCGCGGGCCGGACCGCCATATCCGCGTCGCCTTCTTCAGCAGCCAGCCCGGGCTGGTGCTCGGCGGCGGGACCCATACGGTGCATCGCGGCGTCGCGTCCGCCGGCACCGGCGACATCGCGATCAAGGCCTGGGAGCAGATCACGGTGCAGCTCGGCTCGCAGCGGCTGAGCAATCCCTCGGGCGAGGGCGCCATCTCCGCCACCGATGCGCAGACCGGCCTGCCGCATTTCACGGGCGTGACCTGCACCACGCCGCGCTGATCCGCGGCCTGCCCAGGTGCCGGGCGGGGGCAATCCCTCCGCCTGGCCTACCAGCTCCGAATCCGCTCATAGAGCGGCTTCAACAGGAAGGGGCTGAGGAACAGCGGGAACTGGCACAGCACGCAGAACAACAGGATGCCGGGGTCCGTCGCCTCCGGCAGCACGGCCAGATACAGCGCCATGTTGCGGTTCCCCGCCAGCAGCCCAGCCGAGAGCGCGAGCTTCTGGCCAAAGCCGGCGAAGGCGAGCGCGGTGGCCGCATTCATCGCCAGCATGCCGCCGAAGGCCATGGCCACACCGGTCAGGATGAAGCCGGGCTCCAGCAGCATGCGCGCCAGCACGCCATCCATCACGCCGAAGCCGTAGAAGACCACCATCAGTACCACGGCCCCATCCACCGCCCTGCCCCAATGGTTGAGCCGCGCCGGCGCCACCACGCGGCGGATGCCGATGGAGATCACCAGCGGCAGCAGCACCACCAGGCCCAGCCGCAGCATCAGCCCCGTCATGGAAATCGCGAGGTCGATGCCCAGCAAGCCCAGCGCCAGGGGCGGCGCCGTCAGCGGGATGAGCAGGATGGAGAGCACCGCCACCACGAAGGCGATTTCGCCATCCAGCCCCACCATGCGCGCAAAGGCGGGTGAGGAGGTGGCGGCACAGCCCGTGGCCACGATCACCAGGCCATTCGCCAGCGGGCCATGAATGCCGAGCGCCGTCAGCAGCGCCCAGACCAGCAGCGGCGTGGCCAGCAGCAGCCAGGCCAGCAGGGCCGCCACCAGCAGCGGACGGCGCAGATAGGCCAGCACCTGGGCCGGGTCGACGCGAAGCAGCACCAGCACCATCAGGATGAAGACCACCGGCGTGATCACGTCGCGGAACAAGGCCGCGAGAGGCGGGAGGAACAGCCCCGCGAAGATGCTGCCGGCCAGCAGCGCCGCCCCATGCAGGGCAGACCATTCCAGGAAGCGGCGCGTGCGGTCCAAGGGGCTCGACATGGTTGGTGGCGTTCGCCAGATGTTCTATACGGCTCAGCGTGTCAGCACCATACGCCCCCCCTCCCCAAGACTATCTCGCCCGGCTGAACCCGGAGCAACGCTCGGCCGTGGAAACGCTGGACGGGCCGCT
>NZ_JAIEQY010000227.1 GCF_019747315.1 Roseococcus sp.
TTCGATACGCTCGTTTTCTGTGCCCAGGAAAACGTGACAGCACAGTTCTGCTGCTACAGTTCGGGTCGCAAGCTTGCTGCTTCTGGCCCTGATGTCATGGGATTGGCCTCGGGCCACATGAAGTATCTGCCCGTGACGTGGTGCAGGCCGTGCATCGTCAGCGGCTTTCCGTGCCCCAGTATTTCCAGGGCGCATTCCTCGTGGTCGCGGAACTTCACGCTGCGGCTACGCGGCGAGCGGTCGGACCAGCGGTAGATGAGTGCGGCCTTTGGCGCGCGGCCGATGCGAACGAAGGGCGTCTGTCCCAGGACAGAGAAGGCGATGGCCTGCACGCGGGCACTGACCTGCTCATCCATGCAGTCGATGTCGATGGCAAACGTGCGCCCCGACGCAAAGCCCAGGGCCAGGGCAACGTTTGCGTTCCCTGCCTCACGGCAGAACAACCTCACTTCAGCTTCGGTTGGTAGGCGGTCAGCATACTCTCCCCAGCGTACGACCTGCCCGTCCACCCGTGACGGCATCCGACGCCCGTGCCTCTCCTGGGGCCAGACGCTCCAGCCCCGCCCAACCATGAGCGGCGCGGCATCGCTGAAAATGGACGTGTAAAGCAAATTCACCCGCTCTCTGTCGGATGAATTGCCAACCAAGCTCTCACGCAAAGCCGTTATATTCGCTCCTGCGCCATAAGTAACAGGGGCTTCCTGAGAAGGCGTCGTAATATTGTTCTCACTCATGGCAGAGTGAGAACAAGGATTCTCTTGAATGAAGCATCAGCGCTCATTATCATTCCCTCGTTCGGTCTTGTGTTCTTGGTGGCAGGGCCTGGTCTCCCTCTCTCCGAACAAAGAACACTGGACAAATGATGACATACCATTATCCCTGGTTCATCAGAAATAACGGGGGAGGGAGAGAAATCTCTTTCCCCCGTTTCATTATGCACCGGCAAATTGCTTGTTCATGTGCCATAGTCATGGTGGAGGAAGCCAAGTCTTCCTTTGAGGGAGGACAACATGAAGCAGCCGAAAGAGCTGACGAAGAGCAGGGTTCGACGCGGTATTTCACTTATTGAAGTGGCAATGGGTCTGGGTGTGATGAGCTTGGTTGCACTCGGCGCTGTTCGACTATCGAGTGACCAGAGCCAGGCCACGCGAGCCCTAGGGGCGGCCACCCAGTTGGAAGCCATGCGTGCGGCCACGCACGATTGGGTCAGGGCGAATTACCAGCAGCTCGTCACCAACCTGCCCGTGGGCGGTGCCCCTGTGCTCATTCCTGTCGCGCGCACCGTTCCGGGTGGCGCGGTTCCCGGCCCTGTCACGGTCGGTGGAGCGACGCTGCCTTCTCTGCAAGGCGGTGGTTTCATCGCGGGCAACACGGTGGACCGAAACGCTTATGGACACAGCCATGCCGTGATGGTCCGTCAGACCGCAGCGGGTTCCGTTGAAGCCCTTGTCGTGCAGACGGGTGGTCAGGCCGTCCGAGACGGCGACTTGGGCCGTATCGTGGCTCGTGTCGGTCAGGCGGGCGGCGCTCGCTTCCAGAACAACACCAATCCCGCCATGGCTGTCATGGTGCAGGGTGGGGGAGGCTCCTGGGTTGCGGATTCAGGAACCTGGACGGCGGGCGGCGTGACACCCCAGGTTAGTCGCGCGGCGGCCAGCGTGTCGTTCGGCAACGCCGCCATGCTCTCTGACTTCCTGAACAGGTTCGATATCGGAATCCCCGAAGCCAACACGATGAGAACCGCCATGAATATGGGCGGGAATGACCTTAACAACGTCAACGCGATGCGTGCCAATCAGGCCGTTCTCCAGAATGGCGGTGTGGCCTGTTCAAGCAACGCGACGGGTTGTTCCTTCTGGATTTCAGATGACGGTCGTTTCTCTGACTTCAATGACGGCTGGATACGCTACCAAGGCGCAGCGGCAGGAGCTGGTTTTGTCATTCAGGGACCAGCGGGTGGTGGCAATCTGTGGGTCCAGGACCAGGGCATCTTCCAGGGTGACCTGAGCACGAGACGCACGGTTTGGGCGCAGGAAGGCGCAAGGCTCGGCCGCGATGCCTCGGGCAACCCAACTGGCGCGGGCTTCCTCGACGTGTCGGGCAACGCCTGGGTTTCGGGTAACACCCAGACGGGAGCCCTGTCGGTCGTGGGCAACTCCTGGACTGGAGGAAACGCCAGTGTGGTCGGCACGTTGGGTGCCGCTCAGGTTTGGACGAATTACGTGAACTCGTCGGGCAATGCAGACTTCGCAGGTGCCGTTAACATCGGCCAATCCGCGTCCATCTGGGGAGCCGGTGGGCTCTACGTTGCGGCGAACATCACCACGCCTGGTTCCATCTTCGGTGGCTACATGCGCAGCACGGGCAGTGTGGATGCGGGCAATGACCTGAATGCGGTCCGAAACGTCACGGCTCAGACTGGCCGCGTCTTTGGAGGAAGCGGCGTTCAGACGGGAACTTGGAGAGCGCCGAACGCATGGTGCAACTGGGGAGGCGGCGAGGCTGGCTTGATGTCCATGTCGAACGTCGACGGCTCACTGCTCACGTGTGTGTCGAATTGGACTTGGCGCGCACCGACCAGCAACAGCGGACTGGGGGCCTACAGTGAGCAAGTCATAGGGGGCTGGTCTGATGGCGCGACCGAATTTTCCGCCCGCAGGATTACGTGCATGCCCGGGTATCAGGTCTATTACAGCAGGCCACCCGACCCATACTGGGGACCACTGCCTTCCTGGATTGGAAACAATACACCCGTTTTCCAGTGTGTTGGAGATGCAACACCTCCTGGCCTTCTACAATCAAGCATTGGAATATGGGGTCCATTTGGGCAGACTTTTGATTTTCAAGTAGGTCAGTCTATTCCTGGTGGAGGAAACTAATTGGTATGAGAAACTCGAAGAGGGCACTGGGGCATACTCAACTTAACGTGCCAGAAAAATTCAATCATACGAACTACGCAAAGCCGACCATCGCGGAGTCGGTGGCGGCTCTGCGTGACATGACGGAGCGCGTTCGCCGTGGTGACCCCGATGCCTGTTTTGTCCGCGACAGCCCTCAGGATTTGGAAGGCGAGAAATCGACTGCACGGAAAACGGTTAACCATCTTCACCAGTTCTATCTCATACTCGCGTTCGGAGCGTTATTATTCTGCGGAGTGCAAATTTTGGGCTTACTCGCAAATTATCTGTCGTAGGTCCCTGACGGACTGCACGGTCGAAATTGATGGCGTAATGCTGCTTCGGTTTCGGGGCGATGTATGGCCCAGGCTCCAGCAGATAAACGTCCGTCAGCGTCTTGCTGTGCCAGTTCCGCTAGCTGGGATAGGAGTAAAGAACGGCGCCGACCGTCGCGCCTGCTGCGATAGAGTTCACAAAGCCAGGCATCACGGTGTCTGACGGTTTCCAAACAGGTAAGAGTGCTGCCAGTAACCAGAAGAATCCGGACACCAAACCTAAAATGGCGGTTGCTTGAGGGGCGGTGAGGGGATGAAGCAGCTTGCCGCTTCCGATGGCAAACAGGACCGCGAAGACCACGACGCTAAGGACTGTAGCCGCGAGAGCGGCCGGGAAAACAATCCTTGTTTGCCAAGACAGGCGGCGCATCAGGAGCGCACGGAAAAGTCGCAACCAACGTGGCCAGCGCGACCGCAGAGCTACAGGCATCCGTTCTTTGGGTAGGGACGTGTCGTCAGCGCCCAACAGGGCGTCGAACCCGCTGGGAGATAGAGACCACAGCGGCGCCCAGCGCAGATGCCAGCCACAGGGGCCACTGAGCGACGAGGCTGGTTGCTGTGACCGCCGAGAAGGTCACGAACAGCATGGAGAGCGCGCCGCAGAGAACCCCGAACAGGGCCCAGTTGAAGAACGCGCTCCGCTTCCCGCTCGTGTGCTGCGTGCCGGTGTGCAGGTTGGGGTGTGTCGCGCTCATTCCATCTCCTCCACTCGATTATATAGAACCTGGAACGGCGAAAATCCAGCGAAAACCATGGGTATCGTCATCACGGCGTTGCCACGGTGTTCGCACGCAAGCCAACTTCGCTACCAACTCCAGGTCGCCACTCGGCCTCCCGTCTCAGCTTGTCGAGACTGTTATATGTGGGGGCGGCAAGCTGCAACTGCTAGACTCACTGCCGTACACACTCAGTACCTTGCCTTGTCCCACCAGACGTCCCACTGTGCCCACGGCGATTGTTGATAAGGCTAGGCTTTTTGTTTTGGCTGGGGGTCCAGGTCCCCCAGCCACCGCCCGTCTGGCTTCCGGAAATCCGACGAATAGGACCGCATCGCGGCCCGTCCGCCTCTAGCGGACTGGGGGCGTTGCCTGCTTCCATGGGCGCAACCAAGAACCCGAAGGAAGCACGCCATGACATCCCTCCCTCGCCGCGCGGCGCTGGCCCTGGCCGGCGCGGCCCCGTTTGCAGCCGCCCCGTTTGTAGCGGCCCCGTTTGGAGCGGCTCGGGCACAGACCGGGGATTTCCCGAACAAGCCTCTGCGCATCATCGTGCCCTACACGCCCGGCGGCACGACCGACATCGCGACCCGCCTGGTGGCCGAGCCACTGGCCCAGGCGCTCGGCCAGCCGGTCGTGGTGGAGAACCGCCCGGGCGCCAACAGCATCCTGGGCGTCGGCGTGGCCGCGGCGAGCCCGCCGGACGGCCACACCATGGTGATGGTGCTGCCCGCCCATGCCGCCAATGCCACGCTCCAGGCCGGTCGCATGCCCTTTGATCCGCTGGCGCTCACGCCGGTCTCGCTGGTCGTGCAGGCGCCGCTGGTGCTGGCAGGCAGCCGGCATGTGCCGGCGCAGAACCTCCGGGAATACCTGGAATATGCCCGCGCCCGCCCGGGCCAGGTGAATTACGGATCGAGCGGCATCGGCGCGACCGCGCATCTGGCAATGGAGGACCTCCAGCTGCGCACCGGGCTGCGCATGGTGCATGTGCCCTATCGCGGCACCCAGCCCGCGCTGGCCGACCTGATGGCCGGGCATATCGGCCTGATGTTCGACACCTATTCCACGCTGAAGCCGCAATTCGAGGCCGGCACCATCCGCCCGCTGGGCATCGCGACCGCGGCCAGGCCGAGCTTCGCCACCGAATTGCCGACGATCATCGAGGGCGGCATCCCCGATTTCGTCGTCAGCTCCTGGTGCATGCTGCTGGCGCCGCCGCGCACGCCGCAGCCCATCCTGGACCGGCTCTCGGCCGAGGTGGGGCGCATCGTTCGCCAACCCGCGATGACGCGTCGCCTGCAGGAGATCGGCTTCGTGATCGAAGGCCGGAACTCGGCCGAGACGGGCGCCTTCCTGCGCGCCGAGGTCACGCGCTGGGCCGGCGTGATCCGCTCGGCCAAGGTCACCGTGGACGGCTGAGGCCGCGGGCCAGGTCCTACCGATCCGGCTGCCCCGCCGCATAGCCACCGCCATCGGTGGGGCGCAGCGCCTCGAACATCTCGGTCACCACCGTGTAGTCGCGGTAGCCGCAGCGGGCGAGCGGCTGGGCCGCGGCCGTGTCGAAGCGGCCGTCCCGCAGAAAGGCGTCGTCAATATGCACGCCCACCACCTGGCCCAGGATCAGCCAGCCTTCCAGCGGCTTGCCGTCCACATCGTGGAAGCGCAGCGAATGCACCACCTTGCACTCCAGCGCGGCGGGCGAGGCCGCGACGCGGGGCGCCTTCACCACGCGGCAGGCGGCCATCTCCAGCCCCGCCGCCTCGAACTCGCTCTCGCCATCGGCCAATGCGCCGGAGGAGATGTTCATCGCGTCGAACAACGGGCGCGGGCAAAGGTTGAAGACGAATTCCCCCGTCGCGATGGCATTGGCCGCGCTGTGCTTCATCGTCTCGCTGGAAAAGGCCAGCATGGGCGGGCGGGAATGCACGCCGTTGAAGAAGCTGTAGGGCGCCAGGTTCGGCCGGCCTTCGGCATCGAGCGTGGAGATCCAGCCGATCGGCCGCGGTGCCACGATGGCCTTGAAGGGGTCATGCGGCAGGCCGTGGCCCAGGCGGGGTTCATAGAACATGGCAAGGCTCCGAAAACGTCAATCTGGCGCAGGCTGGCGGGCCGGGGAAGCCGCTTGCCACCCTGGCCATTCGACGCCATTTCCACCGCGCGCCAACCACGGGCGCGAATCCGCGTTGAAGGTCTGGTGAAGCGGCCCCCGTCATGGGCCTGGAGGGTGTTCCGTGTTCAAGGTGCTGTATCGGTTTTCCGGCCACAACTACGCGACGCGCATGGAAGGCGGCGGCAAATTCTCGGAAGGGCAGCTGCAATTCCTGACCATCCCGCGCGTCGGCGAGCATGTGGAAATCCTCGACCACAAGAGCATGTCCGTCGCGAACACGCGCACGATCGACCCGCAGCACAACGGCACCTACGTGGTCGAGCGCGTGACCCACAGCCTGGTGGAAAACACCAACGAGATCGTGCTCAGCCTGCGCCGCGAGTGGTGACCAGGCCGAGTTCTCTGGCCTTGATCTGCATGGCGAGGAATTTCGAGTAGATGCGGCATTGCGCCAGGCTGCCGGCGGTGAACCACAGCCCTTCCTGCGCCGTCGGCCGCCACATGTTGCGCAGCTCGCCACCCGCATCGAAGCCCCAGACCGGGCCGATCCTGTCGGCCACGTCGTCGCCGAGATAAGCGCGCGCCGTCTCCTGCTGGTTCTTGTAACCGGTGGCCAGCACCAGAAGCTCCGCCGGCACCACGCGCCCGTCGCGCAGCCGGACGCCCTCGGGGATGAAGCGATCCACATCGGCGTATTGCACCAGGCCGATCTCGCCGCTGGCGATGAGGTCCGAGCAGCCTACATTGAAGTAATAGCCGCCGCCGCGCTCCAGATACTTCATCTGGAAGCCCATCGAGCCTTCGTCATTGTCCAGCCGGAAGCCGGCGGCGGCCAGCGAATCCAGCAGCGGCTGGTCCAGCTTTCGCGAATGCGTCGTGGCCCGGCGATAGGCGTCGCACAGCACAGGGTAGGGCATGGAGGTGGCGAGCAGGTCGCAATCCTCGATGGGCAGGCCTTCGGTGTAGATGGAATAGACGCGCTGTGCCTCGCTGAGGCTGACGATATAGGTGGGGCTGCGCTGGATCATGCGGACCGCGGCGCCGCTCGCGTGCAGGTCCTGCGCCACGTCATGGCCGGAATTGCCGGTGCCGAGCACCAAAGCGGGCTTGCCCTTCCAGGCATGGCCATCGCTGTATTGGCCCGAATGCAGCACGGTGCCGGCGAAATCCTCCAGCCCCGGCAGGCGCGGCTTGATGGGGATGCTGCTGACGCCGGTGGCGAAGATGATGTGCCGCGGCCGCATGACGCGCGTGCTGCCATCGCCCCGCTTCAGCGTCACCTCCCAGGCGTCGTCCACGCGGTGGCCTGAAACCAGCTCCGTGCTGGTCCAGAAGTTCAGCTCCATCGCCTCGACGTAGAATTCGAACCAGTTCGCCAGCTTGTCCTTCGGGATGAAGACCGGCCAGGTCTTGGGGAAGGGCAGATAGGGCAGGTGGTTGACCGAGGTCTCGTTGTGCAGGGTGAGTGCGTGGTAGCGCTTGCGCCAATTGTCGCCGATGCGGGCCGCGCGATCCACGATCAGCGTATCCACCCCCATCTGGCCCAGCCGCGCCGCGATGGAGAGGCCGGCCTGGCCGCCGCCCACCACCAGCACGGCGGGGTCATGATCGGCATAGGCGCGGGCGCGGTTGCGCTTGTCGAGCCAGTTCTCGCCGCCGAATTCGCGGGAATAGTCGGGCAATTCGACATGGCCTTGGCCGGCCATCTCACCGAGAGCCGTCAACAGCGTCCAGGCGCGACCGTCCACGAGGCGCGCCACGCCCAAGCCGTGACCCATGGGGCCCTCGCCGTGTTCCGCATCGAAGGCGAAGATCACCTCCAGGCAATCCACCCCCGCGCGGCTCACGCGGCGCGGCGGTGAGCGGGCGGGATCGAGGCGGAAATTCCTCGCCCTCGCGCCGCGCAGCGCGGCGGCGATGGCCGGGCCGCCGGAGGTCGTGCGCAGTTCCCAGGTGAAGGCCAGGATGTCCCGCCAATGGCCGTCCGGATGGAAGGCGCCGCTGACATCGCCCGCTGCGAGCGCGGATTCGAAGCCGCCCAGCCAGGCGGTCGCGGCTGCGCTGTGGTCCATGGCGTTCATGCTGGCATCTCCCCGTGTTGCGCCCAGCCCAGCTTGCTCACGCCGCGCCGTCAAGCGGCACCCAGCCCCCGCATTCCAGCGCCACCAGGTGGCGCAGATGCCGCCCTGCCTCGGCGCGCGTGATGCGCGGCGGGCTGGCGAGCAGGAAGCCGACCAGCCCGTCATGCAAGGCCAGGATGCGCCAGGCCGTGGCCCGTGGGTCGGCACAGCGCCAGGCGCCGGCGGCATGACCGGCCGCCAGGATCATCGCGATCCGGTCGAGCAGCATGGCCTCGCAGCGCGCCACGGCGGCATCCAGCGCGGGATCGGTCCGCGCGGCCTCGATGGCCTCCATCCAGACGCGCCAGCCTGGATCGGCGTCAGGGAGGAACGCCCCCTCCAGCAGCGCCGCCAGCTCGGCCGCGGGCTGATCGCCGGCCGGCGCCGGGGCATCGAGATCGGCGCGGATCAGGCGCTCGAAGGCGAGGGCGCGCAATTCGCTCCAGGTGAAATAATGGTTGAGCAGGCCGGCGCCCACGCCAAGCCGACCCGTGACATCGCGAGTCGTGAGGCCGGCCAGCCCGGATTCGTGCATCAGCGCGACGGTGGCGTTCACGATCTCCTCGCGGCGTTCGGCGCCGCTGCGGCGTTTTTCGGACAGGGGGCCCTCCCGTGACATGGCGCTTGACATGAATTGAGCGATTGCTCAATTGAGCGAACGTTCAACTGAGCGATTGCTCAATTCGAGGTCTGCCATGTCACCGCCGTCCCGCGCAAGCGAGGTGGATATCCTGCGGGGCGTCGCCCTGCTCGGCATCTGCATCGTGAACATGCCCTATCTGGGCCAACCCCTGGCCGAGCTGCTCACCCCCTCCGAGGCGCTGCACGACCGCGCCGCGCAATTCGTGATGAGCACCTTCTTCGAGGGCAAGTTCTTCCCGCTCTTCTCCTTTCTGTTCGGCTGGGGGGTGGCGATGCAGATGGAGCGCGACGGGCCGGATTTCCTGCCGCGCTACCTGCGGCGCTTGGCCGGCCTGCTGCTGATCGGCGTGGCCCATGCCGTCCTGGTTTTCATCGGCGATATCCTGATCCTCTATGCCGGCCTTGGCCTGCTGCTCCTGCCGCTGCGGCACTGGCCCGCCGCGCGGCTGATGGCGCTGGCGGCGGGGCTCGCCGCGCTGGGCGCTGTCACCCTCGCGGTGCTGGCGGCCGGGCTCAGCGCGGTGACGCCGCCGCCCAGCATGGGGGCGGGCTATCTCGGCGGCTGGGGCGATGCGGTGCGCCAGCGCCTGCAGGAATGGCCGCTCGGCTTCGCCTTCGTGCTGCTGTTCAACGGCCCCCTGGCGATGGCCGCCTTCTGCGCTGGGCTGGCCGCGGCGAAGACCGGCTTCCTGCAGCCGGGTTCGGCCGTCTTCGCCGCGTGGCATCGGCGCCTGCCCTGGCTGCTCGGGATCGGGCTGCCGCTGAACCTGCTCTACGCCGCCTCGGTCCAGGGGTGGCTCGGCGAGGGTCTGCTCGCCGTGGCGGCCTTCGCCGGGCTGGCGGTGGCAGGGCCCTGCCTTGCGACCGCCTACCTGATCCTCATCGTGCAGGCGGCACGCGCCCGGCGCTTCGGGGCCGGCATCGGCGCGGCGGGGCGGATGTCGCTGACCGCCTATGTGGCGGAGGGCGTGCTGGCCGGGCTGATCTTCAACGGCTACGGGCTCGGCCTGCACGGGCAGTTCGGCCAGGCGGGCCTCTTCGGCATGGCCGTGCTGGTCTATCTCGCCGTGCATGTCCTCTGCGCGACTTGGCTGCGCTTCGCCCGCCAAGGGCCGCTGGAGGCGCTGTTGCGCGCGATCACGGGGGGGCGGGCAGGTGCCGTGCGAAGCGAGCCGGCTCCGGGCAAGGGTGGCGCCGCAGCGGCCAGTCCGGATCCTCGAGCAGGAGGATGAGGCCATCCGCCCAGCGCCGAGACTACGCCGCCCGGGCTTCCTCGGCGCCGCCCGCCTCCACAGGCGCCGCGAGCTGTTGCATCTCGCGGCGCATGGGCCTGGCTCAGCCGACTTCGAGCAGCTCCACATCGAACACCAGCGTGGCATTGGGCGGGATCACGCCACCCGCGCCGCGCGCGCCGTAGCCGAGCTCGGGCGGCAGGACGAGGCGGCGATGCCCGCCCACCTTCATGCCGACCACGCCCTGGTCCCAGCCCTGGATCACATGGCCGGCGCCCAGCGGAAAGCGGAAGGCATCGCCGCGATCGCGCGAGGAATCGAATTTCCGGCCCTTGTTCTCAGGCGCCGCTTCGTCGAACAGCCAGCCCGTGTAATGCACCGCCACGGGGCGCCCGGCGGTTGCAACATCGCCCGTGCCAAGCGTCACGTCGGTGAAGAAGTCGGTCATGAAGTTTCTCCTGGGTTTGGGGGGCAGAGGCCCCCGGCCCGAGCGCTGTATCAGCGGGGGGCGATTTCGGAAATCACCAGCTGTGCCGGCACGCCCGCGCCGCGGCCGTAATGGCCGATCCAGATGTCGTACTGGCCGGATTGCGGGCGGTTGAAGACGATGCCTGGGTCGGTGCCGCGGAAATCATCATTGCAGATCCACTTCCCGTCCGGGAGGTTGATCACCAGCGTTACATCCGTCCGCGCCGTGGCCGAAATGTAGAGCGGCAGCCCGCCGCCCGCGCGGTAGTTCAGCCGCACATCCGGCGGCGTCGCGATGGAGCCGACACAGCCCGGTCCGCCAATGCGCTCGGCCGGAATATTGCCGCCGGCGGTGACGTTCACGATGGTCGGGTCCGGCGCGAAGTTGAAGTTCAGGTTCAGCGTCCCGAAGGAGGGGCGCCGGTTGAAGTCTTGCGCCAGGACGGAGCCGGCCGTCAGCGCGACGGTCGTGGCCGCGATGGCCAGGATGCGTGGGAACAAGGAAGCCTCCCTGTGGTTCATGGGGCGGCGGGAAAAGCCCGCGCCGGCATGCAGGCTGCCATGCCAAGAGGCGGTTTGACAGGATGGGACTGACAATCTCTTGATGAAGGCAGGGAAAGAAAATGGGCCTCCGGCGGCTGGGGCCGGGGCCCGAGACCCCGCTTTTTTTCACGATAGCAACGGCTTACACAGTCAGTGCCAAGGGATGGGGTCTGGTGCCAATGGGCCCGGCCGCAGGAGGCCCTTCACCGCGCCTCCCGCCGCCAGGCCAGAATCGCCACCCCGAGCAGCAAGGGCAGCATCAGCCAGGGCGGCAGCAGGGGGAGCGCGGCGATGCCTGTCACCGTGTGGTCCTCGCGCTTGCGCAGCCCGATCCAGCCGGCGCCCTGCGCATCCCGACCGGCGGCCACGCTGCGCAAATCGGGCAGGGTCGTGCCCTCGCCTACCCAGCGCGCGGCGCCGCCCGTCGCGTTCACCAGGGTCTGCAGGCGGGCAGGGTCCGAGCGGAGGTCGGCAAATTCCGGCGGATTGGCCGGCATGGCCGCGGCGAAGGCCTGGCGGCGGCCATCGCTCACTTGCCAGAGGCCGGGCGCCTCGGCCGGGGCTTCGGCGGTGGCGCGCCCGCCCGCGCCGGGGCTGAGAGGCGCGCGGCTGGTGCTGCCATCGGGGGCGGTGATGGTGACCTCCGGGGGCGCGCTGAGATCGAGGCTCCGGCGCGCGATGAAAATGCGCCCCGCCTCGATCCGGGCCGTCAGGTCCTCCTCTTCCAGCTCCGGCTCGCGCATCAGCCAATGCGCGGTGCGGCGGAGCAATTCCTGCTGCGGCCCGCCGCCATCATGCCCGCGCGACCAGAGCCAGATATGGTCCGAGAGCATCAGCGCCACGCGCCCCTGGCCGACGCGATCCAGGATCAGCAGCGGCGCGCCGCCGGCGCCTTCCATCAGCGTGGTGCCGGCGCGGGGTTCGGCGCGGATGGTGCGGTACCAGCGGCCCCAGCTGGGCTCCGCCGTCTCGGTGTTGCCGCCGGGCATCCCCTCGGTGACGGGGTGGCGCGCGCCGGCGCCGCTGATGCGGGGGCGATAGGCCTGCTCGATGATCGCCTGCTGCGGGTTCAGCGGCCGCGCCGGCAGCACGGCGCCGAGCGGTGTTGCGGCCAGGCTGGTCGGCCCCACGAATTCCGGCCCCACCGAGAGCAGCAGCGCCCCGCCCGCGCGGACGTATTCGGCGATGTTGCGCATATAGGTGGGCGGCAGGATGCCGCGGTTCGCGAAGCGGTCGAAGACCACCAGGTCGAATTCGCGCAGCTTCACCTGGAACAGCTCGCGCACCGGGAAGGCGATCAGCGCCAGCTCGTTCAGCGGCGTCAGGTCATCCTTCTCGGGCGGGCGGAGAATGGTGAAGTGAACAAGATCCACGCCCGGATCGGCCTTGAGCAGGCGGCGCCAGGTGCGCTCTCCCGCATGCGGCTCGCCCGAGACGAGCAGAACACGCAGCCGGTCCCGCACGCCGTTGAGCGTGACGACGACGCGGTTGTTCACGTCCGACACCTCGCCCGGCCGGGTTTCGGCGACGAGGTCGATCACCGAGGGGCCGGCGCGCTCGATGGGCAGGGTGATGCGATGTTCGCGCCCGATCGGCACGGCCTCGGTGATGGGGGCGGCACCGTCGCGGCGGAGCGTCAGTTGCGCCGTGCCCTCAGCCCGTGCCACGCCCAGATCCTCGATGATCAGGCGCAGTTCGACGCTGCGGCCGACAATGCCGAAGCCCGGCGCCTCGATCAGGCGGATGCGGCGATCCGTCTCGCCCGCGCGGCCGGGCATGAGGAGGTGCAGCGGCACCCCTTCGCCGGGCGCCCAGCTGCCATCGGCCGGCACGTCATGCACCTGGCCGTCCGAGAGCAGCATGACGCCGGCGAGGCGCGCGGCGGGGATATCGGCCAGGGCACGTTCCAGGGCCGCGAAGGCGCGGGTGCCCTGGTTGCCGCCCTCGGGGATGTCCACCACGCGGAGTTCCACGTCCCGCATGCGGCCGAGGCGGGCCTCGATGGCGCGGCGCGCTGCCTCGATGCCGGCGGCATGGTTGGCGGCGACGCGCGTGCTGTCGCTGCGGTCCACCAGGAGAAGGGCGATGTCGGGCCGCGTCTCGCGCGTCTGCTCGACCAGGCGCGGCTGCGCCAGCGCCCCCAGGATCAGCGCGAAGGCGGCCGCGCGCCACCAGACGCCGCGGGCGCGGCGCAGGGCAGCGGGCAGCAGCGCCAGCGCGCTGAGCGCAAGGAGCCCCCCCAGCAGCCAGAGCGGCAGGATGGGCGCGAAGTCGAAGGCCAGCGACGTGTTCACAAGCGCCAAACCCTCAACATGTGCGAAGCCCGGCCAGGATCATGACGCCCTCCCAAGGTTCCGCCCCCCGCCAAGGCGCGCGGCTCCGCCGCAAGCCCCGCGATGGCCCCCAGGAGTAGGCACCAACCCGGGGCCCCCGCAAAAGCGCGCAGCGATTTTGTGGGGAGAAATTCAATTGCCCAGCCTTTCCAGGATGGCGGGCACATGCACCTGGTCGCCCTTGTAGTTGCCGGTCAGCGCGTACATCACGAGGTTGGCGCCGAAGCGATAGGCCAGGATGCGCTGCCGCGCGCCCCCCGGCACCGCCGCGTGAAGGTTCTGCCCCCGCGCATCCACCGCCCAGGCGCCGGCCCAGTCATGCCCGCCGATGACAACGGGCGAGACGCTGTCATTCGCGCGGTCCTGTTCGCGGCTCACCCAGACGGTGCCGCCGGCGAAGCGGCCGGGCAGTTCGGCCAGCAGATAGAAGGCGCGGCGCAGCACATGCTCTTCCGGCACCGGCATGAGCGGCGGGATGGCCAGGCCCTGCGTCACCCGCCGCAGCGCCGCCCGCGCGCCCGGGGCGAACCCCTCGCCCGAGCCCTCGTCGCGCGTGTCGAAGAGGATGATCCCGCCATTGCGCATGAAGCTGTTGAGGGCGGCGACGGCGGCCGGGTCCAGCGCGGTCGCTTCGGGGCGCACGGTGAAATAAAGCAGGGGGTAGAGGCTCAGATCATCGCGCCCCGGCTGCACGCCGGCCGGCTCGGCCAGGGTGGCGGCGGTGCGGCGGTTCACGAAATCCGAGAGGCCCGCGAGGCCCTGGCGCATGGTCTCATCCAGCGCCGCATCGCCGGTGATGACATAGGCAAGGCGGGTGGTCAGGGCCGATTGCGCCGCATTCTCCTGTGCCATGGCGGGCGAGGCGAGCAGCATCAAGGCCAGCCCCGCCACGCGGGCGGGCGTCAGCAGCCCGCGCAGCCGGAGCGAAACCAGCAAATCCGCTGCCAGGATCAGCAGGGCCAGCGCCATCAGCCAGGGGCCGAGATCGCGCTCGGCCGGAATGCTGGCAATGGTCCGCAGCGTGGTGCCGGCGGGCGGCTGGGCGTGCAGGGCGGGCGCGGGCAGGCTCTCGCCCAGGTTGATGGCGCGGCGATAGCCCTCGCCGCCCACGGTGCCATACCAGCCCGGCGGATGGCGCGCGGAGATCACCACCTCGCCCGCGGCCGCCAGGGGCTGGGCGCCGGGCGGCGGGGGCACGGCGCGGCCGAAGCCGTCCAGCGCCTCCAGCGGCGCCAGCATCGCCTCGCCCTCCTGGCCCGAGACGCCGCCGGAGAGTGCCACCAGCCGGCGCAACATCTGCACGAAAAGGCCCGAGAGCGGGAGGTCGGACCATTCGGCCGTGGCCGTCACATGGAACAGCACGATGCGCCCGGCGCCGCGCGTCTCGGCCGTGACCAGGGGCGTGCCATCCGCGAGCCGCGCCCAGACGCGTTCGGCCAGGCGCGGCGAGGGTTCGGCCAGGACCTGGCGCTCCACGCTGATTTCGGCCGGCACGGCGAGGCCAGCGAAGGGCGAGCCCTCGGCGAAGGGGGCCAGGCGCTGCGGCTGCTCCCAGGAGAGGGAGCCGCCCAATTGCCGCTCGGCGCGGAGTTGCACGGGCAGCAGCGGGTCCGGCCGTTCGGCCAGGCGCGCGCCGGCGAAGCGGATCAGCATGCCACCCTGCTGCACGAAGCGCGTCAGCGCCGCGAGTTCCGGCCCCTCGGCCACCGGCCGGTCGGCCAGGATGAGGACGGAAATGGGGCGGGCCAGCAGGCGCTCCACATCGCCGCGCCGCAACTCCGCGAAGGGGTTGAGCGCGCGTTCCAGATAGAACAGGTCGCCGATCAGGGGCGCGTCGGCGGCTTCCTCGGCGCCGGGCAGCAGGCCCACGGGGCGGCGGCGGAAGCGTTCATCCAGCAGCACCACGGCGCCCGCGCCATTCTCGTCGGCCAGGTCCAGGCGATGGACGCGGTTGCGGATTTCCGTGGGCAATTCCAGCACCGCCTGCGCCTCGGTGGCGCCAGCGCCGAGGGCGAAGCTGGCGCGGGCCAGGGCGCGGCCATCCTGGGCACGCGCGATCAGGTTCGCCTCGCCCGGGATCAGCACGGGGGATTGGCGGAGGGTGGCGATCAGCCGGTCCCCCTCCGCCCGGGGCGGGGCGAGGAGGCGCACGGGGCGTTCTTCCGCGCGGGCCAGGGTCAGGCCGGGGCCAAGCCGGGCCATCAGGGCTTCCGCCGCCGCGCCATCGTGATGGGCCAGTGCGTCCGAGAGATAGAGCGCGCTGAAGCGGCCGGGCTCCGCGCGAAGCCAGGCTTCGAGGGCGGCCAGGGCGGCGGCGCGGTCGGGCGGCCAGGGGCGTGGGCGCAGGGCGGCGAGGCGCGGGGCCAGGTCCCCGGCCGGCATGGGGCCGAGGATGCGGGGGGGCGCGGCGCCTTCGCCCGGGGCGGTGGTGAGCAGGGCGGCGGGGCGGCCTTCGCGACCCGCGCGGTCCAGCTCCGCCTGGGCGATGGCGACGCGCAGCGGCCAATCGGGGCCGGAGGCCCAGCCATCATCCAGCACCAGCAGCAGCGTGCCGGCGGTGGAGCCATCGCCACCCGGCCCGAGCACGGGTCGGGCCAGGCCCAGGATGAGCAGCGCGGCGGCGGCGAGGCGCATCAGCAGCACCCACCAGGGGGTGCGGGCGGGTGTTTCCTCGGCCAGCGGCAGGTCGCGCAGCAGCATGGCGGCCGGGAAATCCATCCGGCGCGGCTGGGGGGGTGTGACGCGGAGCAACCACCAGAGGAGGGGCAGCGCGGGCAGTGCCAGGAGGAGCCAGGGGGCGGCGAAGGCGATCATGTGGGGGGCTCTGCCCCGTATATGCGCCCCTTGGCCCCCCGGCAGGAAACTGAGTTTCCTGCACCTTCCACGAATAGGGGTGCAGGGGACGTGTCCCCTGCTGGGGGAGCGCGAGGGGGCAAAGCCCCCTCGCAACTGGCGCGCATCTTCATGACGGCGCCAAAGCCTGCCACAACGCCAGCAGTGCCGCATGCGGCGGCTGATCCGTCCGATGCGTGGCAAACCCCCAGCCCGCGGCCCGCGCCATCGTGGAAATCCCGTCCCGATGCGCTGCCAGCCTTTCGGCATAAAGGCCGCGGATGGTCTCCACGCGCGGCACCAGCAGGGGGGCCTCGCCCTCCAGCCCATCGAAGCGGATGCGGCCCGAATAGGGCAGGGTTTCCTCGGCCGGGTCCATCACCTGCAGCATCTGCCCGCGCACCGGGCGCGCGGCGAAGCTGGAGAGCGCGGATTGGATGTCGGGGATGGGCTGCAGGAAATCCCCGAACATCACAAGGCGCGCATGGCGCGGCACGGAGAGGTCCAGCTCCGGCGAGCCCTCGGGCACCGGCTGCATCAGGGCGGCGGCCAGGGCGGGCAGGGCGGCGCGGCCCATGAAGGCGCGGCGGTCGCCCGGGACCAGACGCACCCGCTCCCCGCCGCGCAGCAGCAGCGAGGCGAGGGCCAGCAGCAGCAGATCCGCGCGGGCCGCCTTGGTCTCCAGCCCGCGGCTGGAGCGCCATTGCATGGAGGGCGAGGGGTCGCGCCAGAGCAGCACGGTCTGCGCCGCCTCCCATTCCGTTTCGCGCACGAAGAGGCGGTCGGCCTTGGCACTTTGCCGCCAATCCACGGCGGAGGCGGCATCGCCGGGCGTATAGGGACGGAATTGCCAGAAGGCATCGCCATGGCCGGAGCGGCGGCGGCCATGCACACCTTGCATCACGGTGGCGGCGATGCGCTCCGCCGCCACGATGAGCGGCGGCAGACGGGATGCCGCGCTTTCCGCGATGGCGGGGCTCAGCCCGGCCTCCCGCCGCGAGGGACCAGGGGTCACCTCAGCCAAGGCTGGCCTTCAGCTCGGCGATCACGTCGCTGAGCTTCACGCCATCGGCCCGGGCGGCGAAGGAGAGCGCCATGCGGTGGCGCAGCACGGGTTCGGCCAGGGCCAGCACGTCATCCAGGCTGGGCGAGAGGCGGCCATCGAGGACGGCACGGGCGCGGGTGGCGAGCATCAGGGCCTGGGCGGCGCGGGGGCCGGGGCCCCAGGCCAGGTTGTTGCGCACGCTGGCCAGGCCATCGGCCGCCGGGCGGGCGCCGCGCACCAGCTTCATGATGGCATCCACCACCTGCTCCCCCACCGGGATGCGGCGGATCAGCTGCTGGGCGGCGATCAACTCGCGCGATGTCATGGCGGGCGTGGCCTGCGCCTCGCTGGCGCCGGTGGTGGCGAGCAGCATGGCGCGCTCGGCCTCCGCACTCGGGTAGTCCACCTCGATTTCGAGGAGAAAGCGGTCCAGCTGCGCCTCGGGCAAGGGGTAGGTGCCCTCCTGCTCGATGGGGTTTTGCGTGGCGAGCACGTGGAAGGGCTCGGGCAGGGGCAGGATCTGGCCGCCGATGGCCACCTTGTGCTCCTGCATCGCCTGGAGAAGTGCCGATTGGGTGCGGGGCGAGGCGCGGTTGATCTCGTCGGCCATCAGCAGCTGGCAGAAGATCGGGCCGGGCAGGAAGCGGAAGGCGCGCTTGCCGTCGGCCCCTTCCTCCAGCACCTCGCTGCCCAGGATATCGGCGGGCATCAGGTCGGGGGTGAATTGCACGCGGCGTTCGTCCAGGCCCATGACGGTGCCCAGCGTCTGCACCAGCTTCGTCTTGCCCAGGCCGGGCACGCCGACCAGCAGCACATGCCCGCCGGAGAGCAGGGTGATGAGGACCTGGTCCACCACCTCCTCCTGGCCAAAGATCACCCGTCCGATGGAGGACCGCGCCTTTTGCAGGCGGGCGCCCAAAGATTCGATCTCGGTCATCAACGAATTGCTGTCTGCCACTTCACCCATGTGGTTGCTGTTCCCATATTGACGAGGTGCGGGGGGCGATGCTGCGCTGGGTGTCATCGCCGAACCACACGGTGGATTGCCAGGGAAGAGTATGCCGCCCCATCGCCGGATCAAAGCATCGAATGAGACACCCGCCCCCGCCTGGGCGCGAGGGAGTGATGATTCCGTGAGCAATGCGCCGACAAACGCGCCCAACGGGTCCCCTGCGCGCGCCAAGCACGACTGCGGCGACCTGGACATGCGCATCGCCCGCGATGGCACCTGGTATTACAAGGGCAGCCCGATCGGCCGGAAGGAGCTGGTCTGCCTTTTCGCCAGCGTTCTCAAGCGCGAAGCCGATGGCAGCTACCTGCTGGAAACCCCGGTGGAGCGCGGCCGGATCGAGGTGGAGGATGCCCCCTTCATCGCGGTCGAGATGGTCTGGCGCGATTGCGAATGCGGCGGCGCCGTCCGCCAGTGTCTCAGTTTCCGCACCAACTGCGACGAGGTGGTGCCCGCCAATGCCGAGCACCCGATTCGCGTGCAATTGGACCCCCGCACGCGCGAGCCGCGGCCCTACATCATGATCCGCCCCGGCCTGGAGGCGAAGATCAACCGCGCCGTCTTCTACGAAATGGTGGCGCTGGCCGTGACCGAGACGGTGGATGGCCGCGAACTCATGGGCGTCTGGAGCGAGGGGGTCTTCTTCCCGATCGATGACGCGGTGGCCGAACCCGTCCTGGCGGCTCCCAGCTGGGCTGCCCCGACCTGTGTTGCAGAGTGAACGCCACTTCCTTGCGCTCGCGGCTCAGCCATCCGGGCTTCCTGCTGTCCCTGCCGCCCACCACCAGTGATGATGGTGTTCACCTCCATCTCGGCGTGATCAAGCCGGCCGCGGTGCTGGTCCCGCTGATCCTGCACGCGGATTCTCCCAGCGTGCTGCTGACCCGGCGCGCGGACCACCTGAACAACCATGCGGGCCAGGTGAGCTTCCCTGGCGGACGGATCGAGCCCGGCGAGACGCCGGAGATCGCGGCGCTGCGCGAAAGCGCCGAGGAAATCGGCCTGGACCCGCGCCTCCCCCAACTGGCCGGCCGCATGCCGCGTCACCGCACCGGCACGGGCTACGAGATCACGCCGGTCATCGGCATGCTAGAACCCGGCTTTACCCTGACGCCCGACCCCGCCGAGGTGGCGCTGGCCTTCGAATTCCCCCTCTCCATCCTGCTCGACCCGCAGGCGCCGCGGCGGGAGAGGAAGGAATGGAAGGGCCGGATGCGCGAATACTGGGTCTGGCCGCATGGCGAGCATTTCATCTGGGGCGCCACGGCGACCATCCTGGTCAATCTGGCGCGCGGCCTGCGGGAGGCCTGATGGCCGCGCTGCTGGAATTCGCGCTCTTCACGCTTCCCTTCCTGGCTTACCTCTTGTGGTGGCGGCTTGCGGGGCGCAAGCCGGGGCATGAGCCTTCGCAGCGGATCGTGATGCTGGCGGCCATCGGCGTGGTCTGTGCCGTGGCGGGTGCGGCCTATTACGGCCTTTCCCGCAGCTTCGACGCCGGCGAGAAATACGTCCCGGCGCGGATCGAGGGCGGGGTGATCACGCGCGGCGGGGCGCGGTGAGCCTGCCGGCCTATCTCCAGGCGCCGGCCCCGCAACGCGTCTTCGCCGCCCTGCCCGATTCCCGCGCGGTGGGCGGCTGCGTGCGTGATGAGCTGGCCGGCCTGCCCGTGCATGACCTGGACATGGCGGCCCCCTTCGCGCCGGAGGTGATCGGCGAACGCCTGGCCGCCGCCGGGTTTCGTGTCTTCGAGACTGGGCTGAAGCACGGCACGGTGACGGCGCTGCTGGATGGCCAGGCGATCGAGGTCACGTCGCTCCGGCGCGACGTGACGACCGATGGCAGGCACGCCGAAGTCGAATGGACCACCGACTGGAATGAGGATGCGGCGCGGCGGGATTTCACCATCAACGCCATGTCCATGGGCGCCGATGGCGTGCTGCATGACCCCTTCGGCGGCCAGGCCGACCTTGCCGCGCGCCGCGTGCGCTTCGTGGGCGAGGCGGATCAGCGCCTGCGCGAGGATTACCTGCGCGCCCTGCGCTTCTTCCGCTTCCAGGCGCGCTATGGCGGCGACACGCCGGATTCCGAGGCGGTGCGCGCCATCCGTGCCGCCGTGCCTGGTTTGGCGCAGCTTTCGGCCGAGCGCGTCTGGAGCGAGATCAAGCGGCTGATGGCGGCACCCGATCCGCGCGCCGCGTTGCGCCTGATGGCCGAAACCGGCGTGCTGCCCGCCGTGCTGCCCGAAGCGGGCGAGGCCGCGCGGCTGGATTTCGCCCTGGCACGCGGCGTCAGGGATGTGGTGCTGCGCATCGCCATCCTGCTGCCCGTCGGCACCGACCTCACCGCGCTGGCGAGCCGGTTGCGGCTGTCGGGCGAGGAGGCCGCGCGGCTGCGCGCGCTGCATGCCATCGGCGATGCGCCTGCGCCGGAGGAGCGCGATGCCGATGCGCTGCGCCGCTTTGCCGCCCGCGCGCGACTGCGCAGCGAGGCGGCGCTGCCGGTGGAAATCCTGCTGGTCGCGGCCGCCCAGCATCCGGGCGTGGATGTCGCCGGCCTTCTGGCCGCCACGCCTCCCGGCCTTGGCCCCGCCTTCCCCTTGCAGGGGCGGGATGCGTTGGCCCTCGGCCTGCCGCATGGCCCACGCATCGGCGCGCTGCTGGCGGCGGTGCGCGACTGGTGGCTGGCGGCCGGTGCCTCGGCGGACCACGCCGCCTGCCTCGAAAAGCTTCGCCAACTGGCCCTCGAAGAGACTTCCTGATAGCGGGACGGGCATGACCAAGCCCGCCGCATCGCTGCCCCTCATCCGCCGATTCTGGCGCGAGCACCTGTTTGAGCAGAAGAGGCGCCTCGCGCTGGCCGTGCTCTTCACGGTGGGCCTGGCGGGCATCACCGCGCTCTATCCCATCATCATCCAGCAGAGCTTCGACATGTTCGGGCGCGGCGATACCAGCGTCATCTGGATGCTGCCGCCGCTCATCATCCTGGTCACGGCGCTGCGCGGCGGCTTCATGTATCTGCAGCAGATCACGATGCAGGCGGCGGTGCTGCGCAGCATCGAGCATCTGCAGAACAGCCTGTTTACCGCACTCACCCGCGCCGATTACGCGACAGTCGCGGCCGAGGCGCCGGCGCGCCATGCCAGCCGCTTCACCACGGATGCGACGCAAATCCGCGAGGCGCTGACGCGCAGCGTGAACGGCATGGGCGATGTGCTGACCATCCTGGGTCTCGTCGCCTCCATGCTCTGGCTCGATTGGCAATTGGCGCTGGGGGCGGCGCTGCTCTACCCGATCGCCGCCTGGCCGATCCTGACCTTGGGCAAGCGCATCCGCCGCGCCTCCTCCGGCATGCAGGACCGCGTGGGCGAGACCAATGCGCTGCTGAATGAGAGCTTTTCCTCCGCCCGCGTCGTGCGCACCTATCGCCTCGAAGCGCAGGAGGAGGGGCGCGCGCGCAAGGCCTTCGCCGAACTGCGGGCGAGCCTCTATCGCATCGCCTCCACGCGGGCGCGGGTGGACCCGATCCTCGAAGTGCTGGGCGGGCTGACCGTGGCGCTGGTACTGGGCTTCGTGGGCTGGCGCGTCTCCAGCGGCATGGGGACGATCGGCGAATTCACGGGGTTCGTCGCGGCCGTGCTGATTGCGGCGCGGCCCGTGCGCTCGCTGGGCTCGCTGAACGCGGCCTTGCAGGAGGGGCTGGCTGGCCTCTCGCGCGTCTTCGCCATCATGGATGAGAAGCGCCACATCACCGAGGCGCCGCAGGCCGTGGCCCTGCCCGCGGGCCGGGGCGAATTGGTGTTCGACCGCGTCGCCTTCCGCTACGCCGGCAGCGATGTGAGCGCCATCGAGGAACTCAGCTTCACGGCGAAGCCTGGCGAGACGGTGGCGCTGGTCGGGCCCTCGGGGGCGGGCAAATCAACGGCCATCACGCTGCTGCCGCGCCTCTTCGACGCCAGTGCCGGGCGGGTCACGCTGGATGGCACGGATATCCGCGCGGTGCAGATCGCCTCGCTGCGCGATGCCATCGCCTATGTGGGGCAGGAGGCGGTGCTCTTCGACGACACCGCCTTCGCCAACATTGCCTGCGGCCGGCCCGGCGCCACGCGCGAGGAGGTGGAGCAGGCGGCGCGCGCGGCCCAGGCGCATGGCTTCCTGGCGGCCTTGCCGCAGGGTTACGAGACGCCGCTTGGCCCCTCCGGCGGGCGGTTGTCCGGCGGGCAGCGCCAGCGCGTGAGCCTGGCCCGCGCCCTGCTGCGCAACCCGCGCGTGCTGCTGCTGGACGAGGCGACCAGCGCCCTGGATGCCGAGAACGAGGCCGCCGTGCAGGCCGCGCTGGAGACGCTGCGCGCGGGCCGCACCACGCTGGTCATCGCGCATCGCCTGGCCACCGTGCAGAAGGCGGATCGCATCGTGGTGATGGAGGAGGGCCGGGCCATCGAGCAGGGCACGCATGCCGCGCTGATGGCCATGGATGGGCTTTACGCGAGGCTGGTGCGGACCCAGGCCTTCGTGGCCCAGTAGGCACGGAAAAAAGGGCCTCCGGCGGCTGGGGCCACGGGCCCCAGACCCCCTTCCATTGGAACTGCGCCCAACATGCGGCGGTGGCTCTCTGACGAAAGGGGTCTGGGGCCCGTGGCCCCAGCCGCCGGAGGCCCTTATTTACTTACCTTCCGACCGCATAGCCCTGCATCCCCCGCGGATTCGCCCCCGCGAAGATCTGCCCATCCTTTCCCCGCCGCGCGCCGGTGAGGCGCCCTTCGCTCCAGTCGCCGCCCATCTCGGCGCGGTGGCCACGGGCGCGCAGGGCCGAGAGCACGTCGGGCGCGAAGCGGCCTTCCAGCACCAGCTTCCCGGGCTTGGCGCCGCGCGGCCAGAAGCTGCTGACCCAATGCTCCGAGTGGAAGGAGGGGAGGTCGATCGCCTCCTGGATGTTGAAGCCATGGGCCAGCATGCGGCTCAGCATGATGGGCTGCCACTGGTCCTGCTGCTCGCCGCCTGGCGTGCCGAAGCTCATCCAGGGCTTGCCGTCGCGCAGCACCATGGAGGGGGAGAGGGTGGTGCGTGGCCGCTTGCCGGGCATCAGGCCGTTGGGCAGGCTGGGGTCCAGCCAGAACATCTGGCAGCGCGTGCCGAGGCAGAAGCCCAGCTCCGGAATGGCCGGCGAGGATTGCAGCCAGCCTGCCGAGGGTGTCGCGCTGACGAAATTGCCGTCGCGGTCGATCACGTCGATGTGGCAGGTGTCGCCGCCGGCAGCGCCGAGGCGCGAGACGGTGGGCTCGCCCGTGCCGGCCGCCATGGCCATTTCCTCGGCGCGGCGAATGGCGCCGGCATAGTCCACGCCGCGCACCGGCAGGCCGTCGGGGTTGCCGGGGCGGAAGTCGAGCGAGGCGTCATGGCCGATCAGCTTCCGGCGCAGCGCCGCGTATTCCGGCGAGAGCAGCGTGGCCAGCGGCACATCCACGAAATTCGGATCGCCATAGAAGGCCTCACGATCGGCGAAGGCGAGCTTCATGGCCTCGGTCACGTGATGCACGTAATCCTCGCCCACCGGGTCCATGGCGGGCAGGTCGTAACCGGCCAGCAGGGCCAGGGTCTGCAGCATGGCCGGCCCCTGGCTCCAGGCGCCGCATTTGAGGACGGTGGTGCCCTGGTAGTCGAGCGTGACCGGCGCCTCGATCCCCGCGCGCCATTGCGACATGTCATGCGCGGTGATCACGCCCGCATGGCGCTGGCCGGAGGTGTCCATCGCGGGCTGGCGGGCGAAGCGCTCGATGGCCTCCGCCACGAAGCCGGAATACCAGGCGCGGCGCGCGGCCTCGATCTCGGCCTCGCGCGAGCGGCCGGGGGCCTCGGCCTCGCGCAGCACGCGCTCATAGGTGTCGGCCAGGGTCGGGTTGGCATAGAGCTGGCCGGGCTGCGGGCCGCCATTGCGAAGCCAGAGGGCGGCGGAGCTGGTCCATTCGCTCTCAAACAGCGGCCGCACGGTGGCGACGGTCTGGCAGATCCGCGCGACCATATGCGCGCCGTTGCGGGCATAGCCGATGGCATAGGCCAGCACGTCGCGCAGGCGCCAGGTGCCGTGGTTTTGCAGCATGGTCGCCCAGGCATCGAAGGCGCCGGGGATGGGGGCGGGCAGGAAGCCCGTGCCCGGCATCATGTCGAGGCCGAGCTTGTTGGTGATCAGGTCCACGTTCAGGCCGGCGGGGGCGGGGCCCTGGCCGCAGATGACAATTTCGCGACCCTGCTTGGCATCGTGCAGGATGATCGGGCAATCACCGGCCGGGCCGTTCAGGTGTGGCTCCACGATCTGCAGGGTGAAGCCGGCCGCGGCCGCGGCGTCGAAGGCATTGCCGCCGCGCTCCAGCACGGCCATGCCGACCTGGCTCGCCAGCCAATGCGTGGTGGCGACCACGCCGAAGGTGCCGGCGATCTCGGGGCGGGTGGTAAACATGAGGGTGGCCTTTTCGGATGCGGGCTGATCTGGGCGAAGATGCGGGGTGCGGTCAATCGGCCCCGGCCCGGTTTTGGGTGGCGGTGGCCGGCCCCTCCGGTGCGGGGAAGGACACGCTGCTGGACGCGGTGCGCGCCGACCTGGCCCATGATCCGCGCTTTCACTTCGCCCGGCGCAGCATCACCCGCCCGCCCACCCCGGGCGGCGAGGCGCATGAGCCCCTCTCGCCCGAAGCCTTCGAGGCCGCGCTGGGCGCGGATGAATTCCTGCTGCATTGGCGCGCCCATGGCCTGGCCTACGGCATTCGCCGGGCCGAGGCGCCGGCAGGGTGCGTCGTGATCCTCAGCCTCTCCCGCGGCGTGCTGGCCGAGGCGGCGCGGCTGCGCCCCCTGCGGGTGATCGAAGTGACAGCGCCGCCCGGCCTGCTGGCCGAGCGCCTAGCCCGGCGCGGGCGGGAGGATGCGGCCAGCATCGCTGCCCGCCTGGCGCGGGAAGTGCCGCTGGCGGAAGGGCTCGACGTCACGCGTGTCATGAATGACGGCCCGGTGAAAACCGGCGCCACACGGCTCCGCGCGGCGCTGGAAGCGGTGGCGGCTTCTTGCACCGGGGCCGGTTTTCGGCCATAGCGCAGCCATCCGCGGGGATGGCCCCACGGAAATCCACACGCGGTGCACCCTTCCTCACGGCAAGGGTCCGGTCTTGGCGCATGCCGAGGTTCGCACCGCGGAGGCTCAACCGGACTGATTCGGAAGGAAGTACCCCATGGCTATGCCAGAAGTTTCCCTGCGCCAGCTGCTCGAGGCAGGCGTGCATTTCGGCCACCACACGCGGCGCTGGAACCCGCGCATGGCGCCCTACATCTTCGGCGTGCGCAACCAGGTCCATATCCTGGATCTGCAGCAGACCGTGCCGATGCTGGAGCGCGCGCTGCGCACCGTACGTGACACGGTGGCCGGTGGCGGCCGCGTGCTCTTCGTGGGCACCAAGAAGGCGGCGGCGGAATATGTGGCGGAAGCCGCGACGCGCTGCGGCCAGTACTACGTCAACCATCGCTGGCTCGGCGGCATGCTGACCAACTGGAAGACCATCACGGGCTCGATCAAGCGCCTGAAGGAAATGGATGCGCGCCTGCAGGGCGACATCCAGGGCCTGACCAAGAAGGAAATCCTGATGCTGAACCGGGAGCGCGACAAGCTCGACCGCGCGCTCGGCGGCATCCGCGAGATGGGCGGCCTGCCCGACATGATCTTCGTGATCGACGTCGTGAAGGAGAAGCTGGCCATCGAGGAAGCCAACACGCTGGGCATCCCCGTGGTGGCCGTGGTCGACAGCAACTGCGATCCCACGGGCGTCACCTTCCCGATCCCGGGCAATGACGACGCGATCCGCGCCATCAACCTCTATTGCGACCTGATCGCCGCCGCCGTCTTCGACGGCATCTCGGCCGAAATGGTGGCCTCGGGCCGCGACGTCGGCGCGATGCCGGAGCCGGTGGTCGAGGATGCGGTGATCGAGGTCGCCGCCGAAGAGCCCGCCCCCGTGGCGCAGGCGTGAGCCTGAGACAGAAGGAGCAAGACGATGGCTGAAGTCACGGCTTCCATGGTTCGGGACCTGCGCGATGCGACGGGTGCCGGCATGATGGATTGCAAGAAGGCGCTGGTGGAAACCGGCGGCGACATCGAGGCCGCGATCGACTGGCTGCGCAAGAAGGGCCTCTCCGCCGCGGCGAAGAAGTCCGGCCGCGTGGCCGCCGAGGGCCTGGTGGGCGTCGCCTCCGGCCCGCATGTCGCCGCGATGGTGGAAGTGAATGCCGAGACGGATTTCGTCGCGCGCAATGAGAGCTTCCAGAACTTCGTCTCCGAGGTGGCGGGCCTGGCCCTCTCCGTCGGCGAGGATATCGAGGCGCTGAAGGCGGCCACCTATCCCGGCACGCAGCACAGCACCCAGGAAGAGCTGACGAAGCTCATCGCCACGATCGGCGAGAACATGACGATCCGCCGCGCGAGCGTGCTGCGCGTCAGCAAGGGCGCCGTCGCCACCTACATGCACAATGCCGTCAAGCCGGGCCTCGGCAAGATCGGCGTGCTCGTTGCCCTCGAGGGTGAGAGCGAGATGCAGGTGATGGAGACGCTGGGCCGCCAGATCGGCATGCATGTCGCGGCGACGCGGCCTGCGGCGCTGGACATCACCGCGGTCGAGCCCTCCGCGCTCGAGCGTGAGAAGGCGGTGCTGACCGAGCAGGCGATGGCCTCGGGCAAGCCGCCCGCGGTGATCGAGAAGATGGTCGAAGGCCGCATCCGCAAGTTCTACGAGGAAGTGGTGCTGCTGGAGCAGGTCTGGGTGCATGACGGCGAGAGCCGCGTGAAGGCCGTGGTGGAAAAGGCGGGCCTGAAGCTCACCGGCTTCACCCGCTTCGCCCTCGGCGAGGGTATCGAGAAGCAGACGACGGATTTCGCGGCCGAAGTGGCCGCGACCGCCGGCGTCTCCTGAGACCAGCGTCTTGAGATGGGGGCCGGCGCGGGACACCCCGCGCCGGCCTTTCTTCGGGCGACCCCAACCGCGCGATGGGGGCGCTTGCAGCGACCGGCGCCGCTGCTATCGTCGCGCCAACCGACCCAAAGCTGGGCGGGCCAATTTTGCGCACCAGCTCCATAAGGAACCGGACACCGAGATGAGCGAAACGCCACGCTACAAGCGCGTCCTGCTGAAGGTGTCCGGTGAGGCCCTGATGGGCGACCGCTCCTACGGGCTGGACGTTGCCACCATGAAGGCGATCGCCCACGACATCGCGGGAGTGGTGGAACTGGGGGTCGAGGTCGCGCTCGTCATCGGCGGCGGCAATATCTTCCGCGGCATTGCGGGGGCGGCGACCGGCATGGACCGCGCCCAGGCCGACTATATGGGCATGCTGGCCACCGTGATGAACGCGCTGGGCATGCAATCGGCGTTGGAGAAGATCGGCGTCCAGACCCGCGTGCAATCCGCCATCGAGATGAGCTCGATCTGCGAGCCCTATATCCGCCGGCGCGCCATGCGCCACATGGAAAAGGGGCGCGTCGTGATCTTCGGCGCCGGCACCGGCAATCCCTTCTTCACGACGGACACCGCGGCCGCCCTGCGCGCCGCCGAGATGGGCTGCCAGGCGCTGCTCAAGGGCACCCAGGTGGATGGCGTCTATGACAGCGACCCCCGCAAGAACCCGAACGCGCAGCGCTACACCACGCTGACCTATCTGGAGATGCTCTCGCGCGATCTCGCGGTGATGGATGCGGCGGCGATTTCGGTCGCACGGGAAAACCATCTGCCCATCATCGTGTTCAACATTCACGAACCCGGTGCCTTCACCGCCGTGATCCGCGGCGAAGGCCGCTTCACCACCGTCACCGACACGCCCTGAAAGTTCGACATCATGGCCGCTCCCCCACCCGACCGACAGGTTCTGAAGACCGATCTGGTGCGCCGCATGGATGGCGCGATCGAGACGCTGAAGAAGGAGTTCACCGGGCTTCGCACCGGCCGGGCCAGCCCCTCGCTGCTGGAGCCGATCCGCGTCGAGGCCTATGGCAACAACCAGCCGCTCAGCCAGGTGGCCAATGTCTCGGTCGCCGGGCCCTCCATGCTGCAGGTGCAGGTCTGGGATCGTTCGGTCGTGAAGGCGGTCGAAATCGCGATCCGTGATTCGGGCCTGGGGCTGAACCCGCAATCCGAAGGCCAGACCATCCGCGTCATGCTGCCGCCGCTGACCGAGCAGCGCCGCAATGAGCTGGCGAAGACGGCCGCCAAGTATTCGGAGGGCTGCAAGGTCTCCATCCGCGGTGTGCGCCGCGACGGCATGGAGCAGATCCAGGCCTGGAAGAAGAAGTCCGAGATCGGCGAGGATGATGCGAAGCGCTGGTCGGACGAGGTGCAGAAGCTCACCGACGAATATGTGAAGAAGATCGACGTCCTGCTGGCCGAGAAGGAAAAGGACATCAAGACCGTTTGATGGGCGCGCACCCGGCTCCGGCGGCGGGTGTGGGGGCGGAGACGCCCCGGCATGTCGCCATCATCATGGATGGCAACCGCCGCTGGGCCCAGGCGCGCGGCCTGCCTGTGGCGCTGGGCCATCGCGCCGGGGCGGATGCGGCGCGCCGCGCAATCGAGGCCGCGATCGGCGCCGGGGTCTCCTGGCTGACGCTCTTCGCCTTTTCCTCCGAGAACTGGTCCCGCCCGGCCGATGAGGTGCAGGAGCTGACCATGCTGCTGCGCCACTATCTGCGCGCCGAGGTCAGCCAGCTCAGCAAGGAAGGGGTCCGCCTGCGCGTCATCGGCGAGCGCGGGCGCTTTGGCGAGGAAACCCTGAAGGCCATGGCCTCGGCGGAGGAAGTCACCGCCGGGGGGCGGCGCCTGAACCTCACCATGGCCATCTCCTACGGGGCGCGGGCCGAGATCCTCGCCGCCGCCCGCGCCGTCGCCGCCGCCGCCGCGCGGGGCGAGCTGGACCCGGCGAGCCTGGACGAGGCGGGCTTCGAGCGGCACCTCTTCACCGCCGACATGCCCGACCCGGACCTCATCATCCGCACCTCGGGCGAGCAGCGTATTTCCAACTTCCTGCTCTGGCAGGCCGCCTATGCCGAGCTGATCTTCCAGCCCGTGCTCTGGCCGGATTTCGGCGTGGAGGATTTCAACGCCGCCCTTGCCGCCTATGCCGCGCGTGAGCGGCGCTTCGGCACGCGCACCGGCTGATGCGGCCGCCCCGGATGGCCCCGCCCTGATGGCCCAACTCGCGGATCTGCGCGCCCGGGTGCTGACCGCCGCCATCATCGGGCCGGTGGCGTTGTTCTGCATCTGGCAGGGTGGCGTCTGGTGGTCGGCGCTGATGCTGCTCTGTGTGCTGGGGCTGGGCTGGGAATGGGTGCGGCTTTGCGGCGGGCGCGGGCGTGGGCGCGCCGGGGCGCTGGTGCTGGTGCCGGTGCTGCTGGGGGCGTTCTGCGCCGTACTGAACTTTCCGCTGGCGGGCCTCCTGGTCGTCGCGGCGGGAGCTGTGCTGGCCTGGCGCCTGGCGGGGGTGCTGCCGGCCTGGTGGCTCGGCTTTGGCGTGGCCTATATCGGCCTGGCCGGCATCGCGCTGCTGGAATTGCGGCATGACGGCGCGGCCGGGCGCGGGAATGTGGTGTTTCTCTTCCTGGTGGTCTGGGCCTCGGACATCTCGGCCTATTTCGCCGGGCGCTTCCTGGGTGGGCCGAAGCTCGCCCCCGCCATCTCACCCAACAAGACCTGGTCCGGCGCCATGGGCGGGCTGCTCGGCGCGCTGGTGATCGGCGTTTCGGCCGCGCTGGCGCTGGGGGGCGCGGCACCTTTGGGCGCCACGGCGGTGGTGGCCCTGCTGCTGGGCCTTGCCACCCAGTCGGGTGACATGTTTGAGAGCTGGATCAAGCGGCGCTTCGGCGTGAAGGATTCGTCCGGGCTGCTGCCCGGGCATGGCGGGCTGCTGGACCGGCTGGACGGCGTTCTCGCCGCTGCCCCGGTCGCGGCCCTGATCGGCCTGGCTTCCGGGCCGGGCATGCATGTGTGGAGATGGGTGTGACAGGCAACTCGGCGCGCAGCGTCACCGTGCTGGGCTGCACGGGCTCGATCGGGCGCAGCACCATGGCGCTGCTGGAAGCGGCCGCCCCCGGCGCCTTCTCGGTGCGCGCTTTGGTGGCAGGGCGGGATGTGGCGACACTGGCCGCCCAGGCCCGCGCCCATCGCGCCGAACTGGCCGTGGTGGCGGATGAGGCCTGCCATGCCGACCTCAAGGCGGCGCTGGCCGGCTCCGGTATCGAGACGGCAGCCGGGGCCGAGGCGGTGATCGAGGCGGCGCGCCGCCCAGTTGATTGGACCATGGCCGCCATCGTGGGCGCGGTCGGGCTGAAGAGCACCCTGGCCGCGCTGACCCGTGGCGGCACGCTGGCGCTGGCCAACAAGGAGAGCCTGGTCTGCGCCGGGCAACTCGTCCTCGACATGGCCGCCCGTTACGGCGCCACGCTGCTGCCGGTGGATTCCGAGCACAACGCCATCTTCCAGGCGCTGGACCCGCGCGACCCCCGGGTGATCGAGAAGATCATCCTGACGGCCTCCGGCGGGCCCTTCCGCGAATGGAGCCTGGCGCAGATGCAGGCGGCGACGCCGGAGCAGGCGGTGCGCCACCCGGTCTGGTCCATGGGGGCCAAGATCAGCGTGGACAGCGCCACCATGTTCAACAAGGGGCTGGAGCTGATCGAGGCCGCCCGCCTCTTCCCCGTGCCGGCCGAGCGGATCGAGGTGCTGGTTCACCGCCAATCCGCCGTGCATGGGATGGTGCAGTACAGCGATGGCTCGCTGCTGGCGCAGCTGGGCTCGCCCGACATGCGCACCCCTATCGCCCATTGCCTGGCCTGGCCCGCCCGCATGGCGGTGGATGTGCCGCGCCTCGACCTCGCGGCCCTCGCCCGCCTGGATTTCGAGGCGCCCGATCCCGTGCGCTTCCCGGCGCTGCGCCTGGCGCGTGAGGCGCTGGCCGCCGAGGGCGGCGCGCCCTGCGTGCTGAACGCCGCCAATGAGGTGGCGGTCGGCCTCTTCCTCGAAAAGCGGCTGGGCTTCCTGGACATCGCGGCCGTTGTGGAGGACACCCTGACCGCCCTGGCCGGGAGCCAGGTGCCGGATCTGGACGCGGTGCTGGAATTGGACCGCTCGGCACGCCACATCGCACATAGCCGCGCCGCGCACCGCGCCGCCGCCTGACGGAGCCCAACCTTGCTCGATTTCCTGCCCGATGCCGCGCGCACCATCCTCGCCTTCCTGGTGGTGCTGGGCGTGCTCATCTTCTTCCATGAGCTCGGCCATTACGCCGCCGCGCGCTGGCGGCGGGTGCATGTGGACGCCTTCAGCATCGGCTTCGGCCGCGCTTTGCTGCGCTGGACGGACAAGCGCGGCACGGAATGGCGCCTCGCCTGGATCCCGCTCGGCGGCTATGTGAAGCTGCACGGGCAATCGCCGCTGGATGACACGCCCGAGGCTGAGCGCCTGCCCGAGCGCCCGGGCGAGACCTTCCATGACAAGCCGGTGAAGGACCGCGCCATCATCGTGGCCGCCGGCCCCGTGGCCAATTTCGTGCTGGCGATCCTGCTCTTTGCCGGCATGTTCGCGACCCATGGCGTGCCGCGCGGGCTGACGACGATCTCCGCCGTCGGGCCTGGCTCCGCCGCCGAGCGCGCCGGGATGCAGGCGGGCGACGTGATCCTCTCGCTGGATGGCACGCGCATTACCCGCTTCGACCAGGTGCAGCGCCACATCCAGCCCCGCGCCGGGCAGGAGGTGCAGGTCAAGCTGGATCGCGAGGGGCGTGAACTGAGCCTGACCGCCATCCCCAGCGCGGCAGCGCGTGGCGATGCGGCGCCGGTGGGCGTTCTCGGCATCCAGGGTGGCCGCGCGCAATTCGAGCGGCTGGGCCCGATTGACGCGCTCTGGGCCGGCACGGTGCAGACGGCCGATGTCTCCTGGCAGACGCTGGTGGGCATTGGCGAGATGCTGACGGGGACGCGCAGCGCCAAGGAGCTGGGCGGGCCGATCCGCATCGCCGAGGTCTCGGGCGAGGCCGCGACGCTCGGCATCATCCCGCTGGTGAACCTGATGGCGCTGCTCTCGGTGAGCCTCGCGCTGCTGAACCTGTTTCCGATTCCGCTGCTGGATGGCGGGCACCTGATGTTCTACGCGGCGGAGGCGATCCGCGGCCGTCCCCTGCCGCCGCGGGCGCTGGAATACGGTTTCCGGGCCGGTTTTGCCGTGCTGATTGGGCTGTTTCTGTTTGCAACTTGGAACGATATCGCGCATGGCGGCATTGGACGCTGGGTCGCGGGATGGGTGGGATGACGATGCGCAGACGCTTGGGGTGGCGGGCGGCAACGCCTGAGGCTATGGTCCGGCCGCTTCCGTTGGGCCCGAACAGGATGGCTTCTTCCTTGACATCGAAATTGCTTCCTTTCCTGCTGGTCACCGCCGTTCTGGCGCCTGTGTTGGCACCTGTTCCGGCCGATGCGCAGAATCGCCCCCGCCCCACGCCCACCCGCGTGGACCAGCCCGGCGGCACGATCTCGGCCGTCGAGGTGCGCGGGAACCAGCGCATCGAGATCGACACGATCCGCAGCTACATGCTGCTGGGCCCCGGTGACCAATATGACAGCGACCGCGCCGATCGCTCGCTGCGCAGCCTCTTCGCGACCGGCCTGTTCCGCGACGTCACCATCTCGCGCGATGGCTCGCGCCTGATCGTCCAGGTGGCGGAGAATCCGCTGGTGAACCGCGTCGCCTTCGAAGGCAATCGCCGCGTCTCGGACGACAACATCCGGCCCGAGGTGCAGCTGCGCCCGCGCTCGGTCTTCACCACCCAGCTGGTCCAGGGCGACCGGCAGCGCATCCTCGACCTCTATGCCCGCCGCGGCCGCTTTGCCGCGCGCGTCGAGCCGAAGATCATCGAGCTCGACCAGAACCGCGTGGATGTGGTCTTCGAGATCACCGAGGGCGATGCCGCCCTGGTGGCGCGGGTGAATTTTGTCGGCAATACCTACTATTCGGATGCGCGCCTGGCCGATGTCATCTCCACCAAGGAGCAGGCCTGGTACCGCTTCCTCTCCTCCTCCGACACCTTCGACCCGGACCGCCTGAACTTCGACCGCGAGCTGTTGCGCCGCTATTATTTGCGCACGGGCTTCCCCGATGTGCAGATCGGCGCCGCCACGGCGGAGCTGGCGCCGGACCGCAGCGGCTTCTTCCTGACCTATAATGTCACGGAAGGCCCGCGCTATACCTTCGGCACGGTCGAGATCACCTCGGTCTTCCCAAACCTGAACCCGGCCGATCTGCAGCGCTTCCTGGAAGTGACGCCCGGCGCGATCTACAACGGGGACGCGGTCGAGCGCAGCGCGCAGGCGGTGGCCGATGGCGCCAACCTGCGCGGCTTCCCCTTCGTGGATGTGCAGCCCCGCATCACCCGCGACACCGAGAACAACCGCATCAACATCGTCTTCTCGGTGAACGAGGCGCCGCGCGTCTTCGTCGAGCGGATCGACATCAACGGCAACACCCGCACGCAGGATCGCGTGATCCGCCGCGAATTCCGCCTGGCGGAGGGCGATGCCTTCAACGCCGCGCAGGTGCGCCGCTCGCGCGAGCGGCTGCGCAACCTCGGCTATTTCTCGGATGTGCAGATCACCAACGGCCCGGGCTCGGCGCCCGACCGGACCGTGCTGAACACCCAGGTGGTGGAGCGTGCGACGGGTGAAGTCAGCATCGGCGGCGGATATTCGACCGATGCCGGCTTCCTGGCCGATTTCGGCCTGCGCGAGCGCAACCTCTCGGGCACCGGCATTGACGGCCGCATCAACGCCACGCTGGCGCAGCGCCGCAGCCAGCTGGATTTCTCGGTCACGAATCCGCAATTCCTCGATCGCAACCTCGCGGTCGGCACGGACATCTTCTACATCCAGCGCAACCTGCAGACGATTTCGAACTTCAGCGAGCGTCGCGCGGGCTTTGCGCTGCGCGCCGGCTATGAATTCAACGAGCGGCTGCGGCAATCCTGGTCGTACAGCCTGATCAACCGCGAGATCTACAACATCCAGCCGGGTGCCTCGATCTATGTGACCGAGCAGGCGGGCACGACACTGCTGAGCCAGGTGAGCCAGACCCTGGCCTATGACACCCGTGACAATCTGATTGAGCCGCGGCGCGGCTACCTGATCCGCCTCGGTACGGATTTCGCTGGCCTGGGCGGCGACGTCGCCTTCTTCCGCGGCCGCATCGACGGCGCACTCTTCCTGCCCTTCGAGCAGGTCTTCGGCCATCCGGATTACGTGCTCAGTATCTCGGGCAGCGTCGGCATGATCGAGCCTTGGTCGCAGACCTCGAACCAGGAGCGCATCGTGGACCGATTCTTCCTGGGCGGCGAGAACCTGCGCGGCTTCGCGCTGGCGGGGGCCGGCCCGCGCGACCTGACGACCAATGACGCACTGGGTGGCCGCCGTCTCTGGACGCAAAGCACCGAGATGCGCTTCCCGCTGCCCGGCATCCCCTCGGAGATCGGCCTGCTGGGCCGGGCCTTCGTGGATGTCGGCGCGCTGTGGGACACGGTCTCCGGCCCCAATATCGGGACGAGCAATTCGCCCCGCGTCGGCACGGGCGTGGGCGTTTCCTGGCGCAGCCCCTTCGGCCTGATCAACATCGACCTGGCCCAGGCGGTGGTGAAGCAATCCTACGACCAGACTCAGGTTTTCCGCTTCGGCTTCGGGACGCGCTTCTGAGCGCGCAGACAGGTACACGACATGACATCACTTCGCTCCGCGCTCCCGCTTCTGTTGGCAATTGCCTCCACGCCGGCCCTGGCCCAGCAGAACCAGGAGTGGTTCGTGCCTGGCCAGGGTGGCCAACGCCCGCAAGGCCAGCCGCAGCCGCAGCAGCAGCGCCCGCCGCAGCAGCCGCAGGGCCAGCCTGCGCAGCGCCCGGCGCAGCCGCAGGGCCAGCGCCCGGCCGCCCTGCCGGCCGGCACACCGCCCCCCACGGCGGTGATCGGCATCGTGGACATCCCCGAGATCCAGCGCCTCTCCACCGCCTTCAACCAGGTGCGTGAAGAGATCGAGCGCCGCCGCACCCGGCTGAATGATGACCTCCAGCGCGAGCAGAATGGCTGGCGCGAGGCGCAGCAGGCGCTGGCCGTGCAGCGCACCCAGATGACGCCGGATCAGATCCGCAACCGCGAGCGCGAGCTGCAGGACCGGATCACCGACAGCCAGCGCATCTTCCGCAACCGCGGCCAGGCGATCGAGCAGGCGGCGCAGCAATCCCTCATGCAGATCGAGGAGTCGCTGGCCGGCGTGGTGCGTGCGGTGGCGGCCAGCCGCAGCGTGAACATCGTGGTGCCGCGGCCCCTGGTGATCATGAACGACCCCGGCTTCGACCTGACCGAGGAAGTGGCGCAGCAATTCAACCGTGCCCTACGGCAGGTGGCGATTCCGCCGGAATCGGACGGCTCGAACCCGCCCGCCGCCCCGGCGCAGCCCACGCCGCGCCCGCCCGCGCAACCGCCGCAGCAGCAGCGGCGGAACTGACGCCGCCTCGGCACATGCGACGGGTGCAGCATCGTGGATGACCAACGCTTCCTCGGAAGAGCGCAGCCTGTTGACCTCGCTGCCATCCTCGCCGCCGCCGGCGGGGAGGTTGCGGGCGATCCTGCGCGGATTTTCGCAGGCGTGGCGCCACTGCACAGCGCCTCGCCCGGAGAGGTGAGTTTCTGCGAAAGCCGTGCCTATGCCGAGGCGCTGGCCGCGACCCGCGCCGGGCTCGTCCTTGTCTCCGCCGAATTCGCCAGCCATGTGCCGGCCGCCACGCTGGCCGTGGTCTGCCGCAGCCCGGCCCTCGCCTTCGGGCGGGTCGCCGCGCTGTTCTACCCGCGCCCCGCGCCCAGCGGCGGCATCCATCCCTCCGCCATCATCCACCCCGATGCCCGCATCGGTGAAGGCACGGAAGTCGGCGCCCATGCGGTGATCGAAGCCGGCGCTGAAATCGGCCGGAGCTGCCGCATCGCCCCCTTCGTCCTGATCGGGCGGCAAGTCGTGCTTGGCGATGATTGCGTCATCCACAGCCATTGCAGCGTGACCCATGCGGTGCTGGGCCGGGGCGTGGTCCTGCATCCCGGCGCGCGAATCGGGCAGGAGGGGTTCGGCTTCGCCACCACCGCCGATGGCCGCTTCGTCACCGCCCCGCAGCTCGGCTCCGTGCATCTGGGCGATGGCGTCGAGGTCGGCGCCAATAGCTGCGTGGACCGCGCGAGCCTTGGCGAGACGGTGCTGGGCCCGGGCACGCGGATCGATAACCTGGTCCAGGTGGGCCACAATGTCCGCACCGGGCGGGGCTGCATCCTGGTGGCGCAGGTCGGCGTGTCCGGCTCCACCATCCTGGGCGACTATGTCCAGGTTGCGGGGCAGGCCGGGCTGACGGGTCACCTGAAGATCGGCAGCAAGGTCCGGATCGGCGCTCAGGCGGGCGTGATGAACGACGTTCCCCCGGGGATCGAGGTGCTCGGCTCGCCCGCCGCCCCCAAGAAGGAGGCCATGCGCGCCATGCTGGTCCTCAAGCGCCTCGGCAGCGAATCCCGCGGCCCTGCCAAGCAAAAATCGGAGTGATGGAGATGGACGAGGCCGCGCCGCCCCGTGTCGTGATCGGCAGCTACAACATCGCGCAGATCATGCGCGCCATTCCGCACCGATACCCCTTCCTGCTGATTGACCGCGTGGTGGACCTCGTGATCGGCGAATCCGCCATCGGCGTGAAGAACGTCTCGATCAACGAGAACTTCTTCCAGGGCCATTTTCCCACCGAGCCGGTGATGCCGGGCGTGCTGCTGATCGAGAGCATGGCGCAGACCGCGGCCGTGCTGGTCGTCGCCACGCTGGGCCCCGAGGCTGAGGGCAAGCTGGTCTATTTCATGTCCATCGAGGGAGCCAAGTTCCGGCGGCCCGTGGTGCCCGGGGACCAGGTGATGGTCCATGTCACGAAAGTGCAGCGACGCATGAATGTGTGGAAATTCTCGGGTCAGGCCAAGGTGGACGGCCAGGTCGTGGCGGAAGCGACCTACGCCGCCATGATCCGGGACCGGTGAGCCCCGTGGATCGCATCTCCGGCACGGCAGATATCCATCCCTCCGCGATCATCGAGCCCGGCGCCCGCATCGGCGCCGGCTGCCGGGTCGGGCCCTATTCCATCGTCGGCGCCTCCGTCGTGCTGGAGGAGGGCGTCGAGCTCACCTCCCATGTCGTGATCGAGGGCATGACCACGATCGGGGCCGAGGCACGGCTTTCCCCCTTCGCCTCGGTCGGGCTGCCGCCGCAGGATCTGAAATACAAGGGCGAGCCCACCGGCGTGGTCATCGGCGCCCGCACCCAGTTGCGTGAGCATGTGACGGTGCATCGCGGCAGCGTGGGCGGCGAGGGGATCACGCGAATCGGCGCCGATTGCCTCCTGATGGCGTGCAGCCATGTCGGCCATGACAGCCGGCTCGGGGACCGCGTGATCCTCGCCAACAACGTCATGCTCGGCGGCCATGTGCAGCTGGGCGAGCAATGCTTCCTGGGCGGCGGTGCCGCCATCCACCAGATGGTGCGCGTGGGCCGCCACTCCATGGTCGGCGGGCTGGCGGGCGTCACCAATGACATTCCGCCCTTCGGCAATGTCTTCGGCCTGCCGGCGCGGCTGGTGGGCCTCAACGTGGTCGGCCTGCGCCGCCGCGGCTTCTCGCGCGAGAACCTGCATGCGCTGCGTGCGGCCTTCAGGCTGCTCTTCCGCGACCCCGGCACCTTCGCCGCCCGCATGGACGCGGCCGAGCAGCGCTTCGCGGGCGATGCCCTGGTGGGCGAGGTCCTGGCCTTCCTGCGCGCCGCCGACCGCAAGCGCGAATTGATCCGGCCCGGCCGCATGGCCGCCGAACTGGGCGGTGACGAGGAAGAGGCTTGAAGCTCGGGCTGCTGGCCGGCGGCGGCCCTTTCCCGGCCCGCGTGGCCGAGGCCGCCCGCGCCCGCGGCCATGAGGTCTTCGTCGTCCTCCTGCGTGACTTCCATGACGACCCGGCCCTGCGCGCCTATCCCCACATGGAGGAGCGCGTCGGGGCGGGCGGCACCATCATCCAGCGGCTGCGCGCCGAGGGCATCACGCATCTCGTCCTCTGCGGCAAGGCGAAGCGCCTTTCGCCCCTGACGCTCTGGCCCGATGCGTGGATGGCGAAGGTCATCGCGCGGCTGGGCAAGGCGGTCTTCGCGGGCGACGACACGCTGCTGCGCAACTTCATCGGCATCTTGGGCGAGGAGGGATTCGAGGTGATCGCGCCCCAATCCCTGCTGCCCTCCAGCACCGCCGAGGCCGGGCTGCTGGTAGGCGAGGCGCCCGATGAGATGGCGCGGGCGGACATCATCCGCGGCATCGGCGTGCTGCGCGCGCTGGCCGATCACGACGTAGGCCAATCCGTGGTGGTGCAGCAGGGGCTGATCCTGGGCATTGAGGCGGTGGAGGGCACGGATGCGCTGCTGGCCCGTGCCGCCGGCCTTCGGCGGGACGGACCCGGCGGCGTGCTGGTGAAGCTCGCCAAGCCCGGGCAGGAATTGCGGGTGGATGCGCCGGTGGTGGGCTCCATCACCGTGCGGCATGCGGCGGAAGCCGGGCTGCGCGGCATCGCCATCGAGGCGGGGCGCACCATATTGGCGGATGGCGAGGGGCTGCTCGCCGCCGCCCGGCAGCGCGGGCTGTTCGTGCTGGCCATGCAGCCCGAGGATTATGCACGCTCGGCCTGAGCGTGCCGTGCGACACATCCAGGAGAGAAACGATGGACCATCCCTTCCGCTACCTGCACACCATGCTGCGCGTCGGCGACCTTGACCGCAGCATTGCCTTCTACACGACGCATCTCGGCATGCGGGAACTGCGCCGGAATGACGTGCCGGATGGCAAGTACACGCTGGTCTTCCTGGGCTATGGCGATGAGACGAGCGAGACGGTGCTGGAGCTGACCTATAATTACGGCGTCACCTCCTACGAGATGGGCGGCGCCTTCGGGCACCTCGCGGTCGGCGTGCCGGATATCTATGGGGTGTGCGAGCGGATGCGCGCCGCCGGCGTGAAGATCTCGCGCGAGCCTGGGCCGGTGAAGTTCGGGACAACGTTGATTGCGTTCATCGAGGACCCGGATGGGTATAAGATCGAGCTGATCCAGCGGAAGTAAAGAACAGGGCCTCCGGCGGCTGGGGCCTCAGGCCCCAGACCCCATTCCTTAAGTATTGGGGTCTGGGGCCGGTGGCCCCAGCCGCCGGAGGCCTTTTGACTTAAAGATACTTGACCAGAAACTCCGCCGTCCGCCCGTTCGCAATCGTGGCCGCCCGCGCATCCCAGGCATGGCCGCCCATGCGGGCGAAGGCGTGGTCCACGCCCGGATAGACATGGCAGGTCACCTTCGGGTGGCCGGCCAGGCCTTCCGTGATGGCCTTCTGCGCGGCCGGCGGCACGAACTTGTCCAGCTCCGCGATATGCATCAGCAGCGGGCCGCGCATCCCGGGAGCGTCGTCCAGCATGCCCTCTATGCCGACGCCGTAGTAGCTGACATTGCAATCGGCATCGGTATGCGCCGCCGTCTTGAAGGCCATGCGGCCGCCCAGGCAGAAGCCCATGGTGCCGACCTTGCCGTTGGCGCCCGGCAGCTTGCGCGCCGCGGCGATGGTCGCGGCGAGGTCTTCCAGGCCCTTCGCTTGGTCGAAGCCGTTGAGCAGCGCGAAGGCGCGGTCCCATTGCGCCTGGCCGGCATCGGGATCGAGCTGCACGCCCGGCTCCTGGCGCCAGAAGAGGTCGGGGGCGATGGCGATGAAGCCCATATCGGCCACCCAGGCGGAGAGCGCCTGCATGGCGGCGTTCACGCCAAAAATCTCCTGAATCATGACGACAACACCCGTGGGCGCCTGTGTCTTCGGCGCCACAACGAGGGCATCAAATGAACCGCTGCCGTCGGTTGCGGCGATCTTGATGGTGGGCATGGCGTCATCTCCCTTGGCGTGATCCTCAATGACCGCCATGTAACCGATGATGGACCGCCGCGCCATGCTCGCCACCGTAACCCTGGGCCTTGCGGCGGGTGGACAGGCGCGCGCGGCAACCGAGGCCGGCCTGGCCGCCGCCGGCTGGACCCATGGCGAATATGACGGCATCCGCCCCGCCAGCTTCCGCAGCCTGCCCGATGGCGTGGCGCTGGAAGGGCAGGGGGCGGGCAGCTTCGTCTGGCGGCGCGTCGAGGGCGCGGCGGCCTGCCTTTCCTGGCGCTGGCGCGTGGACGCGGCGCCTCCGCCCACCGACCTCACCAAGCGCGGCGGCGATGACAGGGCGGTGGCCGTGGCGGTTGGTTTTCAGGGATGGCCCAGCCGCTCCACCGTGTGGCAGCGCATGCAGCATGGCGTGGCGCAGGCGCGGGCGGGCAGCCACAGCCTGCCGCGCAGCGTGCTGATCTATGTCTGGGGCGGCACGGGGCAGGAGCCGCAGAGCTTCTACAGCCCCTGGCTCAGCGGCCTTGGCAAGGTGCGCATCATGCGCCCGGCCAGCGCGCCCACCGGCCGGTGGTTCGAGGAGCGGGTGGATTTGGCTGGCGACTGGCGCGCCGCGTTCGGTGGAGACCCGCCGTCCTTGCAGGAAATTGCCATCGGCACGGATGCCGACGATACACACGCCCGGATTTCGGCCATGGTGGAACGAATCCGCTTCGCCCGCTGCGCCTAGGAGAGACGATGCCCATCGAACGCAAGGAATTCCGGGACGCCATGGCGCGCCTGCCGGCAGCCGTGAACATCGTGACCACCGATGGCCCCGCGGGCCTGGGCGGCTTCACCGCCAGCGCCGTGTGCAGCGTCACCGACAGCCCGCCCACGCTGCTGGTCTGCATGAATCGCAGCGTCTCCTCCTGCGAGGCCTTCCGGCAGAATGGCGTGCTGGCGGTGAACACGCTCTGCGGCACGCAGCAGGATCTCTCGACCATCTTTGCGGGATTCACCGGCGTGGATGGGCCGGCGCGCTTCGAATCCGGCGTCTGGCGCAAGCTGCATACCGGTGCCCCGGTGCTGGAAGGCGCGCTGGTCGCCTTTGATGCGCGCATCACCGATGTGGTCGAGAAGGGCACGCATCTGGTGATGTTCGCCGAGGTCGAGGCAATCCGCACCGCGGACGGGATCGAGGCGGCCCTGTTGTATTTCGCGCGGGATTACCACCTGGTCGGCAAGGCAGCCTGAGCGCTGGATCCAGCGCTCCCTTGACCTTTGCGCGGGTTTCCTGGGCTGGTGGAGGGGTGATCCGCTGGATGCCGGCCACAAGCTCGACTGGAACCACGTTGGCCGTGCCGTGCCGGCCCAAGCTGCTCCAGGATTCGCCCTGATCGCGCAGGGGCCTCCCCAGGCCTTCGCCGATCATGCGAGACTGATGGAAATCTTCTGAGGAAACATCCACATGCTCACCATCTATGGCGTCTATCGTTCACGCGCCACACGCAACATCTGGCTGGCGCTGGAGGCGGGGATTCCTTTCCGCCATGTGCCGGTGACCCAGGCCTACAACCTGCCCGATCCGCTGGCGCCCGGCGCGCAGATCAACACGCGCTCGCCCGAATTCCTCAAGGTGAACCCCAATGGCCGCATTCCGGCCATGGAGGATGCCACGGAGGATGGTGTCCTGGTGCTGGTCGAATCGCTCGCCATCAACCTCTACATGGCGAAGAAGCATGGCGGCCCGCTGGCGCCCGCGAACCTGCGCGAGGATGCGGAGATGACCGCCTGGTCCCTCTGGGCGATGACCGAGGCCGAGCCGCACACCATCCAGATCCTCTACAACATGCTGGCCAAGCCCGAGGCCGAGCGCGACGCGGCGCTGGCCCAGGCCTCCATCGAGGCGCTGCGCGCGCCCTTCGCCGTGCTGGATGCGGCACTGGCCAAGACCGGCTTCGTGGTGGGCGGGCGCTTCACCGTGGCCGACATCAACCTGGCCGAAGTGATCCGCTACGCCGCGCCGGCGAAGGAATTGTTCGACGCGGCGCCACATGTGAAGGCCTGGCTCACCGCCTGCCATGCGCGGCCGGCCTTCCAGCAGATGATGGCGGACCGGGCCAAGGAACCCGCGTAAGCGCACACCGACCTGCCGCGCTCAGCGCGGCAGGTCGCGGAAGGGGCAGACATCGGCCTCGAAGGGCACGCGCCGGCGCCGGAAGGACGGCCCTTCCAGGATGGTCGGTCGGCTGATCCGGTCCATCCGGAAATGGCGAAAATCCTCCCGCGCCGGATCCCAGGCGACGAGATACCAAAGGGGCGGTAGCAGAAGCATCGCCTGGGGCTCGACTTCGCGCCCGGTGACTTCCCCCTTGGCGTCCCGGTAGCGGAAGCGCAGGCGGAGCCGCCGGAGAAATGCCGTCTCGAAGGCCGGCAGCAGTGCCGCATCCATCGACCCCAACGTCGAGACATCTTGTTGCGGCGAAAGCCGCCCGACATGCAGGCAATCGAGAAAGCGCCGCAGGTCCCGCACCTTGTCCGGGGGCAGGGCCCGCTCGATCTTGGCGAGCCCGGCATCGGCCAGGCCCGAGAAGGGCAAGGCGCCACTGGCGCGCATGGCGGCGACGCTGATGAGGAGGGCGAAGACCTCGGGCACGGAAAGCCGCGGGTTAGTCTGCACCGATTGCGGGTCCAGTTGCAGCCCGCCGCCCCGCCCCGGCTCGGAATGGATGATGAAGCCCTGGTCCCGCAGCGCGCCGATATCGCGCAGGATGGTGCGGCGGGAGGCGCCGACCTCGCCCGCCAGCTCCTGAACGGTCGCGCTGCCCTGGCGGCGGAGCAGGCGCACGATGGCGTCATGTCGGAGACGGGGGACCATGTGCGGAGGCTATCACGAATGGTGCCAGCTTCTGGCACCATTGGGCCGCATCCGGGGCATGTCCAACCCAACTCGGAGATTGCGCATGACACCCCGCGATACCACGCCCCGCATCGTCAACCCGGCCGGGCTGCATGACCCCACCCCGCATGGCTACAGCACGGCCCTGGTCACCCCGGCCACCGGCCGCCTCGCCTTCATCTCGGGCCAGGGCGGTTCGGATGCGCAGGGCGTCTTCCCACCCGATTTCGCCCGCCAGGTGGACCTCGCCTATGGCAATCTCCTGGCCGTCCTGGCGGCGTTGGGCGCAACGCCCCGCCAGGTGGTCAAGCTCACGCTCTTTGTGGTGGAGCATGACATGGCGAAGCTTGGCCCGCTGACCCAGGCCGTGCAGCGCATCTTCGGCGAGGCGCTGCCGGCGCAGACGCTGGTGCCCGTCCCCAGGCTGGCGCTCGACCCCATGCTCTTCGAGGTCGAGGCCATCGTCTGGCTCGACTGAGGCCAGGGCCGCCCGCCGCGCAGTGCCGCCTTCCGCGCGCGGCGGGCGTTTTACACGCAAGCCGTTCCCGTGCAGATTCCACGCCCAACGCAAAGGCCATCGGAGCACCGATGGCGAGATCTGGGAGGCGTGGAGACCCGCATGTGGGACACCATCATCGTCGGCGGCGGTTCCGCCGGTTCCGTCCTGGCGCATCGCCTTTCGGCGCAGAGCCACCGCCGCGTCCTGGTCTGCGAGGCCGGCCCCGACACGCCCCCGGGCGAGGAACCCGCCGAGATCAAGGACAGCTACCCCGGCACGGCCTATTTCGACCCGCGCTTCCACTGGACCGAGCTGAAGGTCCACACCCAAGTCATCCCGCACAACCGCCCGGAGGAACGCCCGCCGCTGCGCAAATATGAGCAGGCGCGGGTGCTGGGCGGCGGTTCCTCCATCAACGGCCAGCTCGCCAATCGCGGCGCGCCGACCGATTACGACGAGTGGGAGCAGCGGGGTGCCGCCGGCTGGAACTGGGACGCCGTGCTGCCCTTCTTCAAGAAGGTGGAGCGCGACCTCGATTTCGATGGCCCCTTCCATGGCAAGGAAGGTCGCATCCCCGTCCGCCGCATCCCGCCTTCGGATTGGAACAACCACGCCAAGGCCGCGGCCGAATCCTTCAAGGCGGCGGGCTTCAAGTTCCTGCCCGACCAGAACGGCTTCTTCGAGGACGGCTATTTCCCGATGACCATCTCCAACGAGGGCGAGCAGCGCGCCTCGGCGGCGATGGGCTATCTGGACCGCGCCACCCGCGCGCGGGAAAACCTGACCATCTCGACCGAGACCCAGGTGAAGTCCCTGATCTTCGAGGGCAACCGCTGCGTCGGCGTCGTCGCGCTGGTCAAAGGCCAGGAGCAGGAATTCCGCGGGCGCGAGATCATCCTCTCCTGCGGCGCCATCCATTCCCCGGCCCATCTGATGCGCGCCGGCATCGGCCCCGCCGCCCATCTGCGCGAGATGGGGATCGAGGTGCTGCAGAACCTGCCTGGCGTGGGCCAGGGGCTGATGGACCACCCCTCCGTCTCGCTCTCCTCCTACCTCCGGCGTGGCGCCCGCGTGGACGAGCGCACGCGGCGGCACATCCTGGTCGGGCTGCGCTATTCCTCGGGCCTGGAGGGCATCCCGCCCGGCGACATGTTCGCCGCCGCCGTCAGCAAATCGGCCTGGCATGCGGTGGGAAAGCAGGTGGCCTCCCTGCTGCTCTGGGTGAACAAGACCTATTCCGAGGCCGGCCAGGTGCGCCTCGCCTCGCGCGACTGGCAGGCCGAGCCAGTGGTGGAGTTCAACCTCCTCTCCGACACGCGGGACCTGGAACGCCTGATGACCGGCTTCCGCATGATGGCCGCGATCCAGATGAGCGGCGAACTCGGCCAGGTGACGACGGACCACTTTCCCGCCAGCTACACCGACCGCGTCCGCAAGCTTGGCGTCATCAATGCCAAGAACCGCTTCCTGACCAATGTGATCAGTGCGGTGATGGACGGGCCGGGCTTCATCCGCTCGCGCTTCATCGATCGCTTCGTGGTCGAGGGCTACCGCTTCGACGAGGTGATGACGGATGACGCGGCGCTGGAAGGCTTCATCCGCAAGGCGACCATCGGCGTCTGGCACGCCTCCTGCTCCTGCCGGATGGGCGCGGAGGATGATCCGCGCGCGGTGGTGGACCCTGAGGGGCGGGTGAAGGGCATTGAGGGGCTGCGGGTGGTGGATGCCTCCATCTTCCCGGTGGTGCCCTGTGCCAACACGAACTTCCCGACGCTGATGACGGCGGAGAAGATCGCGGCGGGGATGGTGGGCTAGCGCCGCGTCCCCGGCCGCCCGGCGCAATCCGGGCGGGCCGGCCCCTGCGCTGCTCCGCCCGATGTTCCGCGGCGCCTCTCCAGGCTGCAATCCACGCCGCAGCCTGGAAACCATCCGCGCTGGCCTGCGTTGATGCCCGGAGTGCGCCCAATGCGCCTCGCAGCGGCAGGAGGTCCCATGTCAGCGACGACCGGAGTGAGAGGAGGCGCGCCTCTCCATCCCCTTCACGCCATCCTTCTGGGCTGTCCCGTTCCGCTCTTCCTGGGCGCCCTGCTGAGCGACTGGGCCTATGGGCAGACCTACCAGATCCAATGGGCGAATTTCTCGTCATGGCTGATCGCGGGTGGCCTCCTGGCCAGCGTGCCGGCGGTGCTCTGGGCGCTGGTCCGGCTGTTCCGCGCGCCCGCGGCCGAACGTGGCCGCCGTGGCCTGCATGTGCTGGCCCTGCTCCTCATGAGTGTGGTCGGCATCATCAACGCCTTCATCCACGCCAAGGACGCCTGGGCCACCATGCCGGAGGGCCTGTATCTCTCGGCGGTGATGGTCCTGCTCGCCGTCATTGCGGCGTGGTTGGGCTACGCGCCGCGCGCAACCGCCGCTTCTCGAGGAGCCATCGCCCGATGAACCGCCGAAGCCTGATCGCGGGGGCCGTGGCGCTCACCGCCTGTGACGAGCAGCCCGCCACACCGAATCGTGGCCCGAATCCGACGCTGCCCGCCCCGCGCAGCGGCCTGCTGCCGGACATGACCATTCCCCGCCCCGCGCTCTGGGGGGATGACATGCCCCAGGTTCCCGCAGGCTATCGCATCCGGGCCATTGCCACGGAGCTGATGGTCCCGCGCCAGACATTGCTGCTGCCCAATGGCGATATCCTCATCGCCGAAGGGTCGGGCGCCGCCGCGCCGCCGCTGCGGCCGAAGGATCTGATCGCGGGCTTCATCAAGAAGCTCGGACGGGGCTCGGTCCCCGGCGGCCAGCGACTGACCCTGCTGCGCGATGCGGATGGCGACGGCACCTACGAAATCCGCCGCGTCTTCGCCGAGAACCTGAACGCGCCCTATGGGCTCGCTCTCGTGGGGCGCACCCTCTATGTGGCGAACCAGGATGCCCTGGTGGCCTTCGATTACGCGGAGGGCCAGACCGAGGCCGGAGGATCGCCCCGCCTGGTCGCGCGGCTGCCCTCGGCAATCAATCACCACTGGACCAAGTCCCTGGCGGCCAGCGCCGATGGCCGTTTTCTCTATGTCGGCATCGGCTCCAACAGCAACATCACCGAACGCGGCATGGCGGCCGAGGTGGACCGGGCCATGATCTGGCAGATCGACGCCGCGACTGGCCTGCATCGGCCCTATGCCACCGGGCTGCGCAATCCCACGGCGCTCGCCATTCACCCGCAAACCGGCCAGCTCTGGGCGGCGGTGAATGAGCGCGACGAGATCGGCCCCGACCTGGTGCCCGACTACCTGACCTCCGTGCGCGAGGGCGGCTTCTATGGCTGGCCCTACAGCTATTGGGGCCAGAATGTGGACCGCCGCGCGCAGCCGCAGGACCCCGCGAAGGTGGCCGCCGCCATAGCGCCCGACTACAGCCTGGGCGCGCATGTGGCGGCCCTCGGCCTGGCCTTCTCGACCCCCGCCATGGGCGACGCTTTCGCCGAGGGCGTCTTCATCGGCGAGCACGGAAGTTGGAACCGCACGCCGCCCTCCGGCTACAAGGTCGCCTTCGTGCCCTTCCGGGATGGCAGGCCCGCCGGCGAGCCGGTGGATTTCGTCTCGGGCTTCCTCAATGCCGAGGGCAATGCGCGCGGCCGGCCGGTCGGCGTCACGGTGGACCCGCGCGGCGCGCTCATCATCTGCGATGACCTGACCAGCACCGTCTGGCGCGTCACGCGCGAGGCGGCCACGGCGGGGTAAAAGCAGATCGCTTTGAGTTTGAAGGAGTGAGGCCTCCGGCGGCCGGGGCCCCAGACCCCATTCATTTTGTCTTTTTCAACAATGACTTGGCGATGATGGATCCGTCAGGGAAAGGGGTCTGGGGCCTCGGCCCCAGCCGCCGGAGGCTCTCTTGCACTGATGGGTCGTGGCTCCAAGGCTCTCGTATAAGCCCGGCTACTTCTTCTCGGGCAGGGCGTGCTGTTCGCGGAGCGCGTGGAAGCTCAGCATCTTCCACTCCTCCTCCGCGCGCTTGCGCCGCCAGTCCGAGGTGAAGAGCGCCACCAGCGCTCCGTCATGATCCTCCGCCAGCTCACTGCGGTTGAACTGGCTGAAGCGCGAGACGGCGTCGCGATCCTCCGAGGTCACCCAGCGGAGATATTCCCACTGCGTGTGCTCGAAGCCGGCGGGGACGCCGTATTCCACCTTGAGCCGACTTTGCAGCACGTCGATCTGCAAAAGCCCCACCACGCCGATCACGGGCGGGGAGCCATCCAGCGGCCGAAAAATCTGCACCACACCCTCATCGGCGAGTTGCTCCAGCGCCTTGTTCAGCTTCTTGGCCAGCATCGGGTCATCCAGGCGCACGCGGCGCAGATGCTCGGGTGAGAAGGAGGGCACGCCGCGGAAGTTGATCGGCTCGCCCTCGGTCAGCGTGTCGCCGATGCGCAGCGTGCCGTGGTTGGCGATTCCCACCACATCGCCCGGCCAGGCCTCTTCCGCCACCTGGCGGTCCTTGGCGAAGAAGAAAAGCGGCGCATTGACCGGCACCTGCTTGCCGGTGCGGACCTGAAGCAGGCGCGCGCCCTTCTGCAGGCGCCCGGAGCAGATGCGGAAGAACGCCACGCGGTCGCGGTGCTGCGGGTCCATATTCGCCTGCACCTTGAAGACGAAGCCGGTCAGCTTGCCCTCGCCGGGGGCGACCATCCGCGCATCGGCCGCGCGCGGGCGCGGCGGCGGGGCGAGGCGCGCCAGACCATCCAGCAGATGGCCCACGCCGAAATCGCGCAATGCGCTGCCGAAGAAGACCGGCGTCATGGTGCCTTGCAGGAAGGCTTCCTCGTCAAACTCCGGGTAGCCGCCGGTGACGAGGCCCGCCTGGTCCCGGAGATCGCCCAGCAGTGCCGCCGGCACGAGCTTGTCCAGCGCCGGATCTTCGAGGCCGGAGAGCGGGATGTGGCTGCCATCGGCCGTGTCCAGCATGCGCAGGGCCGGGTCCAGCAGGTCATAGACGCCGATCAGATCCCGCCCCTGCCCCACCGGCCAGGCGGCGGGCGAGACGTCGAGCGCCAGGGTCTTCTCGATCTCGTCGAGCAGTTCCAGCGGATCGCGCCCCTCGCGGTCCATCTTGTTGATGAAGGTGATGATGGGAATGTCGCGCAGGCGGCAGACCTCAAAGAGCTTCAGCGTCTGCGCCTCGATGCCCTTGGCCGCATCCAGCACCATGACGGCCGCGTCCACGGCGGTCAGGGTGCGATACGTATCCTCGGAGAAATCCTCGTGGCCCGGCGTATCCAGCAGGTTGAAAATCAACCCGTCACGCTCGAAGGTCATGACCGAGGTGGCGACCGAGATGCCGCGATCCTGCTCGATGCTCATCCAGTCCGAGCGGGTGGCGCGGCGATTGCCCTTGGCGCGCACCTGGCCGGCGAGCTGGATGGCGCCGCCCTTGAGGAGCAGCTTCTCGGTCAGCGTGGTCTTGCCGGCATCAGGGTGGGCGATGATGGCGAAGCTGCGCCGGCGCGCGGCCTCCTGCGCGGCGTCGCTCGGCTTGGAATCGGGGGTGAGCTGGTCCAAGGGGGAATTCTCCACGGCCCGCAACGGGGCTGGCAGGCGGCGCTTCAGGGCGGGATGGAGCCGCGCGGCTGCGCGGGCTTATGGCCCCGCCAGCACGCCCGGGTCCAGCCCCGCTCAGCTGTCCAGGCGGATGTTGTTGTCGCGGATCAGGGCGCCGATGCGGGCGCGCTGCTCGGTCAGGAAGGCGGCGAAGTCGGCCGGGCCGAGGGCCTGGATGTCCATGCCGAGATTGGCGTGGCGTTCCCGCACCACCGGGTCAGCGAGACCCAGCTGCGCGGCCTCGGCATGGCGCGCGATGGCGGGCGCGGGCGTGCCCGTGGGCGCGAAAAGCGCGATCCACTCGTTCAGCGAAAAACCCTCATAGCCGAGCTCCAGCATGGTGGGCGTGTCCGGCAGCGTCGGGATGCGGCGCGGGGTGGCGACGGCGAGCGCGCGCAGCCGGTTGTCGCGGATCAGCGGCACCACCAGCGGCGTGGTGTTGAAGGTGAAGACCGTCTCGCCCGCCAGAAGCCCCGGGATGGATTGCTGGCTGGCACGGTAGGGCACATGCGTGACCTCCAGCCGCTCGCGCTGGGTGAACATCACGGCGGCGAGGTGGGAAGCGAGGCCGATGCCCGTGCTGGCATAGGGCTGGCCGGGATTGGCGCGGAGGAAGGCCACCAGCTCCGGCACGCTGCGCACCGGCGTCTCCGCCCGCACGCAGAGCACATTGGGCAGCAGCGCGAAGAGGCTGACGGGGGCGAAGGCCGTCAGGTAATCGAAGGAGAGGCCGCGCATCAGCAAGGGGTTGCTGACCTGGCCGGCCGCATCGAACAGCAGCGTGTGGCCATCGGCCGCCGCCTGCGCCACCACGCCGGCGCCGATGGAGCCTGAGGCGCCGCCGCGATTCTCGATGACCACATTCTGGCCCAGCGCCGTCTGCATGTGGGGTGCGACCAGGCGCAGCGAGGCATCGGCCGAGCCACCGGCCGGCCAGCCGGCGACGATGCGCACGGGGCGAGTTGGCGCCCAGGACTGCGCGAGGGCGGGCGCAGCCAGGGAGGGGGCGAGGGGCAGGGCAAGGAGGACGCGGCGCTTCATACCCCCTAAATGCCCCTTGCCGCGCTATCCGTCGAGGCGAATCCCTTCGGCGGCGATCAGCGCGCCCATCGCGGCGCGCTCGGCGGCGAGGAAGCCGGCCAGCGCCTCCGGCCCCTCGGCCGCCGGCTCCAGGCCGAGATCGGCGAGGCGCGAGCGCAGCGCCGGCTGGTTCACCGCATCCGCCGCGGCGGTGGCAAGGCGCGCGATGGTGGCGGGGGGCGTGCCGGCCGGGGCCAGCAGCGCCAGCCAATCGCCGATGGCAAAGCCAGGGAAGCCTTGCTCGGCGATGCTCGGCGCCCGGCCGGGCAGGGAATAGCCGAGGGCCAAAAGCCGCCCCTCGCGCAGCAGGGGCGCGGCGAGCGCGATGGAGGTGAAGCCCATCGCCACATCGCCCCGCAGCAGGCCCGCGATCTGGTCGGCGCCGCCGCGATAGGGGATGTGCTCACCCGTGAGACCCGCCCGACGCAGCAGGGCGGCCATGGCGAGATGGGTGCGCGCGCCGATGCCCACACTGCCATAGGCGGCCGGGCGCCCCTCGGCGCGCAGCCGGGCCAGCAGGGCGCGCAGGGTGGCGACGCCGAGATCGGAGCGCACGACGAGCACGAGCGGCAGGGTGGCGAGCAGCGTGACGGGCGCGAAGGCGGTCGCGTAGTCGAAGCCGAGGCCGCGCATGAGGTGGGGATTCACCGCCTGGCCGCCGGAATCCAGCAGCAGCGTCGCCCCATCCGGCGCGGCCTGCGCCACCACGCCGGCACCCACCGCGCCCGAGGCGCCGCTGCGGTTCTCGGGCGTCACGGTCGCACCCAGGATTTCGCCCATGCGCGGCGCGATCAGGCGGCCCAGCAGGTCGGTGCTGCCGCCGGGCGGGAAGGCGATGACGAGGCGGATCGGCCGCGCCTCGGCGAGGGCCGGGGTGGCAAGCGGGAGCGTGACCAGGGCGCGGCGTGGGATCATGCCAGGCGGCTAGCGGAAAGTGCGGGCGCTTGCCACCGCGCCGCCATGTCACTCGATCCGGATGCCCTCCTCGCGGATCAGCGCGCCCATGCGGTCCCGCTGTTCGGTGAGGAAGCGCGCCATGGCGGCGGGGCCATGGGCATTGGGCTCCAGCCCCAGCAGGTCGAAGCGCGGCCGCAGATCGGCATCGGACATGGCGAGGCGCGCGGCCTCGGCGATGCGGGCCACCGCCTCGGCCGGCGTGCCGGCGGGGGCGTAGATGGCGTGGAAGTCGAAGACGCCGAAGCCCGGAAAGCCGCTCTCGGCCACGGTCGGCACGGCGGGGTAGGCGCTGGCGCGGGCCGGCGTGGAGGCGGCCAGCGGGCGCAGCGCGCCGTCGCGGATCAGCGGCGCGATCAGCGGGATGGTCGAGAAGGTGAAGAGCGTGTCGCCGCGCCGGAGCGCCGTGATCTGCTCGGCCCCGCCCCGGAAGGGGATGTGCTGGCCATCCAGCCCCGCGCGCCGCATCAGGAGCGCGCCCGCCAGATGCGAGCCGGTGCCGACGCCGGAGGAGCCGAAGCTCTCGCGCCCCGGGTTGCGGCGCATATGTGCCAGGAAGGCCGGGAAATCGGCGATGGGCGCCTCGGTGCGGACCACGAGGATCGCCGGCAGCACCGTCATCTGCGTGACCGGGGTGAAGGCGGTGGCATAGTCGAAGCCCAGGCCGCGCATGAGGTGCGGGTTGGTGGCGGCGCCGCCGGCATCGAGGATGAAGGTGTTGCCATCGGGCGCCGCCTGGGCGCCGGCCGCCATGCCGATCGCGCCATTCGCGCCGCCGCGATTCTCGATGATGATGGTGCTGCCCAGGTGGCGCTCCATCAGGGGCACGACGAGGCGGGCCAGCACATCCGTGCTGCCGCCCGGCGGGAAGCTGACGATCAGGCGCAGGTTGCGCGGCTGCGCGAGGGCGGGTGTTGCGAGGGCGCCCGCCCCCAGGGCCAGAATTTGCCGGCGTGTGGTCATGTGTTCCTCCCGTGTTTTGCGGTACCCTGCCATGCATGGCCCCCCGCCGTCAGCCCGAGTCTTCCGACGATCTCTTCGGCCCGCCCGAAGCGCCGGCCGCGTCCCCCCCGGCCGAGGGCGCGCCCCTGGCCGAGCGGCTTCGCCCGCGCGCGCTCTCCGAGGTGGTGGGGCAGGACCAGCTGCTGGGCCCCCAGGGCAGCATCACCCGCATGCTGGGGCGTGGCAGCCTCGCCTCGATGATCCTCTGGGGGCCGCCGGGCGTGGGCAAGACCACCATCGCGCGGCTGCTGGCCGAGGCGGCGGATCTCAGCTTCGTCTCGCTCTCGGCGGTGTTCTCGGGTGTCGCCGACCTCAAGCGCGCCTTCGACGAGGCGAGGGCGCGGCGGCGGATGGGGCGGCGCACCTTGCTGTTCGTGGATGAGATCCACCGCTTCAACCGCGCCCAGCAGGATGGATTTCTGCCGGTGGTGGAGGACGGCACCGTGGTGCTGATCGGCGCCACCACGGAAAACCCCAGCTTCGCGCTGAACGGCGCGCTGCTCTCGCGCTGCCAGGTGATGGTGCTGAAGCGGCTGGAGGCCCAGGGGCTGGAGGCGCTGCTCACCCGTGCCGAGGCCGAGGCGGGGCGCCCCCTGCCGCTCGATACCGCGGCGCGGGCGGTGCTGCTCGCCATGGCCGATGGCGATGGGCGCTACCTGCTGAACCTCGCCGAGCAATTGCTGGCGCTGGAAGACCCCGCGCCGCTCGACCCCGACGGGCTCGCGCAGCTGCTGGCCAAGCGTGCCGCCCTCTACGACAAGGACCGGGAGGAGCACTACAACCTCATCTCCGCGCTGCATAAGTCGCTGCGCGGGAGTGATCCGGATGCCGGCCTCTACTGGTTCGCGCGGATGATCCTGGGCGGCGAGGATGCGCGCTACATCGCCCGCCGCCTCACGCGCTTCGCGGCCGAGGATGTGGGCCTGGCCGACCCCTCCGCGCTGCCGGCGGCCATCGCCGCCTGGGAAACCTATGAGCGGCTCGGCTCGCCCGAGGGGGAATTGGCGCTGGCGCAGCTGGTGGTGCACCTGGCGACGGCGCCGAAATCCAATGCGGTCTATGTGGCCTGGAAGGCGGCGCAGGCGGCAGCGCGCGAGACCGGGAGCCTCGCGCCGCCCGCCCACATCCTGAACGCGCCGACCAAGATGATGCGCGAGCTGGGCTATGGCGCCGGCTACCAATACGACCATGACGTGGAGGAGGGCTTCTCCGGCCAGAACTATTTTCCGGAGGGCATGGCGCGGCCGCGTTACTACGAGCCGGCGGGGCGTGGAGCGGAGGCCGTGATCGCGCAGCGCCTCGCGGAATGGGCGAAGCGACGGCGATGAGCTTTCTCCTGGTGGCGGCGGGCGGCGCGCTCGGCTCGATGGGCCGCTACGGCGTCTCGCTGCTGGCGATGGCCTGGCTGGGTGCCGCCTTTCCCTGGGGGACGCTGGCCGTGAACGTGCTGGGCAGCGGGGCGATCGGCGTGCTGGCGGGGCAGGGGATCAGCGGCGGCGCGCGGCTGTTCTGGGTGACGGGGGTGCTGGGCGGCTTCACCACCTTCTCGGCCTTCAGCCTGGAGGCGGCGCTGCTCTGGGAGCGCGCGGCCTGGCAGGGGGTGGCCTATGTGCTGGCGAGCCTGGGCCTTGGGCTTGCGGCCTTCGCCATGGGGTGGTGGCTGGCGCGGATGGGCTGAGGGCGGATTTCCGCAAACACATGTTTTCAGACAAATGCCCGCCCCTTGCCCTGGGTGTTGACCGACGATTGAAACCGGAAATCCGGGATCACCCGGGATGACGCGGGACAAGACGGGATAAGTCACCGAAAAAATTTGGTTTTCGCCCCCGGGAGCGGCGCCTGCAGTTGCTGCGGCCAATTCCGGAAATCGGCCTGAAAAAATGGGTTTCGCGGATAGAAACCGGAATACCTGCCTTGGCAGAGAAGCAGCTCTTAGAGCCTTATAAAAATGGTTCTCAGCGCAGGGTGCCGCTGCGCCAGAGCACCTCTCCAACCACGTCGAGGGGCGTGGCCTCGCTGGGGGTGATGACCTCGGGCGGGTATCGCGGGTTGTCGCTCAGGATCATCACGGTGCCATCCATGCGGGGCTGAACGCGCTTGGCGAGCAGGGCGCCACCGACGCGGAGGATGTAGATCGGGCCGCTGCGGGGCTCGGTCGCGCTGGTGTCCACCAGCAGCTCGTCACCGTCACGCAGGGCGGGTTCCATGCTGTCCCCGGCGCACTCGATGAGCGCCAGGTGCTCGGGGTTGCGGCGCAGCTTGGTGCGGATGAACTCGGCGGAAAACATCACTTTTTCGATGGCCCAGCCGGGGTCGAGCGTGGTGCCGATGCCGGCCGAGGCGCGCGCCTCATAGCGGGGGATCAGCACCCCGCCCTCGGGCGCCTGTCGCGCCTGGCCGGCCGAGAAGGCGGCGGTTTCCTCGGCGAAGCCGGTGCCATCTGCGCGCATCGGGCCGGTGCCGCTTGCAAGCCATTCCAGGCGGACACCGGTGGCTTGAGCGAGGCTGATCATGCTCGCCGCTTTCATGTCCCTGCCGCCCAGGTAGTTATTGAGAGTGCCCAGGTGCATCTCGGCACGTTTGGCTACGGCGGTCGGGCCGCCGGCATCACGAACGGCTTCCCGCAGGCGCTCAGTGCGCTCCGAGACGGCACGGTTCTCGGCCGGAACTGTACCGGCTGGGAAAACTGCCGCACTCATAGCGAAAATCCAATCATAGCAATGGTTTAACCCCATTTGTGGGGTTTCATAGCCATTTTTGAACTGTGCCGCTTCAACTGGCTTGCGACGCCATATTCATTTGGCTATAAATCCTCACGAACGTTACACCGCACTCCGCGCCGCCGGCGCGTCGGGTGACGGCCTTGGGGGTGGAGTGAATGGCGGAACATCAACCGCAGGATTGGCATCACGAGGACATCAAGGCCGCGCTGCGCAAGAAGCACCGCTCGCTCGAAGCCCTCGCGAAAGACTGGGGCTACCACCCCTCCGCCGTCCGCGTGGCCCTCAACCCCGGCTCACGCTGGCCGGGGCTGGAAGCCCGCATCGCGGCGGAGCTTGGCGTCGCCCCGCACATCCTGTGGCCGGACCGCTGGAACCCTGACGGGACCCGGAGGCCGTCCTCCATCGCCGCGGACGATAGCCCGGCCCGGCGCCCTGCACACCGTCAAATTGGGAAGGCTGCCTGAACATGTCGCAACAAATCGTCGAAATTCCGCTTGAGCGCATCATTGTCGCGAACCGCCTGCGGCCGGTGGACGATGATTATGTGCAGCTGCTGGCCGCCAGCATGGCCGAAACGGGCCAGCACACCCCCATTGAGGTGGCGCCGGCCGATATTGATGGCGATCACCGCCTGATCGCCGGGGCGCACCGGGTGGCGGCGGCGAAGGCGGCCGGCCTGCCCACGCTGCGCGCCATCGTCTTCCTCGGCAGCCAGGATGAGGAAGCGCTGCGCGAGGTGGACGAAAACCTCATGCGGCGCGAGCTGTCCGAGCTGGACCGCGCCGTGTTCATGGCCAAGCGGGCCGAGATCTATCAGCGCCTCTACCCCGAGACGAAGCAGGGCGGGGACCGGCGCTCGGATCAAAAGGACAAAAATGTCCTTTTGATTTCCGGGCAGGCGAGCTTCCGGGCCGAGACCTCCAAAAAGCTGGGTTTGAGCGAGCGCCACGTCAACCGCGTCCTCAAGCGCGCGGATATCGAGCCCGCCTTGCGCGCCCTGCTGGCGCCCACGCGGTGGGCGGACCACGGCGCCACGCTGGATGGGCTGGTGAAGGCGCAGCCGGATGTGCGCCGGAGCATGGTCTACGCGCTGACGCGGGAGGTGAACCCGGCGCCGAGCTTCGCGGCGGCGCGCCATGAGGCGCTGGGCGTCAAGGAGAATGTGAAATCCGACGCCGAGGCGGCGCTGGACCGGCTAATTGCCGCCTGGGGCAAGGCGGGGCGGCAGCGCGGGGTGCAGAAGCAGTTTCTGCGGTGGGTCCTGGGCCAGGAGGCCATGCGCGCCGAGGCGGATGCCATCCTCTCGGAATATGAGCAGGAGGGCGATGAAGGCCGCGTCCTCAAGGCCATCAGCGCCGGGAGGCCGGCATGAGCGCCCTGCACGCCCGCAGCGGCGCCGATGGCAGCACCACGCCCGCGCAGCGCTACTGCCACGCGGATTTGGTGGCCCTCATCGGCCAGGCCATCAACAGCCTGACCCTGAACGAGGGCGGCCTGGACCTGGCCGCCGATGTGGACCTGGGAACCGACCTGCTGCTGCAAGGCCGGGACATCCTCGACCTGTTCGAGCGGCTGGAGGAGTGGCTGGGCCTGCAGCTCTGCCCCGCCATGGCGCTGGACCTGGTGCTGGCGGGCCCGACCATCGGCCGCCTGGCCCGCGTGCTGGCCGAGCGGCTGGCGCAGCAGCCGGAGGCCGCGGGCCATGCGTGAGGTCGAATTCCGGCCCATCCGCTGGTGGCAGGTGCTGATCGGCGGCGGCATCGTCGTCCCGGTCTGCGTCTGGGCGCTGCTCTGGGCCTTCGTGATCCTCGGCTGGGCGCTGGAGGGCGGGGCATGAGCGAAGTCACTCCTCAGGATCGGGAATGGGCAGTACGGGAAGCGCGGGCGATTGAGCAGCGCTTCCAAGCCTTCCTTGCAGCAAATCGGCAGCAGTCTGCCAAACTGGCCGCGCCGCAGAAGCCGGCGCCGAGTGCTGAATGACCGACGCCGCGCGGCTCATCACCACCCGCACGTCGGCGGCGCTCAGCACGTCCTTTTGGACGAGCACGACCATCAACTCGGCCAAAATCTGTGCGGATGCCGTGCTTCCGTCGAAGGCGGCGCGCAGCAGCATTTCCGGGGGGAAGTCTTCACTCATTCATCTCTCCATCCATCGTCGGGGGACATGGATGGTGGGGCAGCGGCGGGCGGGAAGTCACGCGCTTCCTGCCCGCCGGATGGCCGCCTGATGCCCCCGCGTCAGCCCGACCTGCTGGACTGGACGCCGCCCGAGCCGGTGGCCGCCTTCGCGCCCGAACAGGTGCGCGCCGCGACGCTGGAGGCGCGGATCGCCCGCGCCGTCTCCGTCGCCCTGCAGGACTGCAAGCTGACGCGCGAGGAAATCGCCGCGCGGATGAGCGCCTGGCTCGGCACCAAGGTCACCCTGAACATGCTGAACGCCTATGCCAGCGTCGCGCGGCAGGATCATCCCATCGGCCTCACGCGGTTCCTCGCCCTGGTCCATGCGACGTGCGACCGCCGCCTGCTGGAGCTGCTGGCCGAGATGAACGGCTGGGCCGTGATCGAGCGCCGGCACCTGCCGCTGATCGAGATGGCCGCCATCCGCGAGCAGGAAGACGAGCTGCGCCGCCGGCGTGACGCGCTGACGCGCAAGGCCCGCGCCGAGGGCGGCCTCTGATGCCGCGCGACGGCCAGACCGCCGCCTGCGAATGGTTCTCCGCCGCCGAGCTGGCGGCGCTGGCCCTGCCGGGCATGCCCACCACGAAGGGCAAGGTGCTGGATCTCGCCAAGCGCCAGGACTGGCAGCGCCCCGACTGGGAAGGCACGCATTGGCGCCAGCGCGCCGGGCGCGGCGGCGGCATCGAGTACCACCTGGCCGTCCTCCCCATGGTGGCCCGCGCGAAGCTCGCCTTCGCCGAGCACCAGGCCGCGCAGGAGCCCGCCCACGCGCATGCCGAGGGCCTGTGGGACTGGTACGCCCGCCAGCCCAGCACGAAGAAGGCCAAGGCCGAGGCCCGCCTGAAGGCGCTGGACGCGGTCGAGACGCTGGTCCGCGCGGGTGAGCGCCGGGTGCAGGCCATGCAGATGATCGCGGCCGAGCAGAAGATCGCCCTTTCCAGCCTCTATGAATGGGCGAAATGCACCCACGGCCAGGCGCGTGAGGATTGGCTGCCGGCCCTGGCGCCGCGCCATGGCGGCGGGCGGGAGCGCGCGGAGCTGCCCGACGAAGCCTGGGAGATGCTGAAGGGCGATTTCCTCCGCCCCGAGCGGCCGAATTTCAGCGCCTGCTACCGCCGCCTCCAGCGCGTCGCCGCGCAGCAGGCCTGGGAGCTGCCGGCCGAGCGCACCCTGCACAACCGGATGATGGAGATCCCGGTCCATCAGCGCGTGCTGCTGCGCGATGGCGTGGATGCCCTGCGCCGCATGTTCCCGGCCCAGCAGCGTGACCGCGGCGTGTTCCACGCCCTCGAAGCGGTCAATGCGGATGGCCACACCTGGGATGTCTTCGTGCGCTGGCCGGATGGCACCATCGGCCGCCCGCACATGGTGGCCTTCCAGGATCTCTACTCGGGCAAAATCCTCTCCTTCCGGGTGGATGTCGCGCTCTCCTGGCATGCGGTGCGCCTGGCCTTCGGCGACATGGTGGAGAGCTTCGGCATCCCGCGCCTCTGCTGGCTCGACAATGGCCGGGAATTCGCCGCCAAGCGCATCACGGGCGGGCAGAAGACCCGGTACCGCTTCAAGGTGAAGGATGAGGAGCCCGAGGGCCTGATGACCACCATGGGCGTGGAGGTCCATTGGACCACGCCCTATCACGGCCAGGCGAAGCCCATCGAGCGCGCCTTCCGGGACCTGGCGCAGGACGCCGCCAAGCACCCCGCCTTCGCCGGCGCCTATACCGGCAACAGCCCCACCGCGAAGCCGGACAATTACGGCAAGGCCGCCGTGCCGCTGGATGAGTTCCTGCGCGTGATCAGCGAGGAAATCGCCGAGCACAATGCCCGCGCCGGCCGCCGCTCGCCCATCTGCGCCGGCCGCAGCTTCGATGAGACCTTCGCCGCCTCCTACGCCGTCTCGCCCATCCAGCGCGCCTCGGCCGAGCAGCGGCGCCTGTGGCTGCTGGCGGCCGAGGCCGTGCGCCCGCGCGCGCAGGACGGCGCCATCCACCTCTACGGCAACCGCTACTGGGCCGAATTCCTGCACGCCCAGCGCGGCAGCCAGGTGGTGGCCCGCTTCGACCCGGATGCCCTGGCCGAGGCCCTGCACATCTACGCCGCCGATGGCCGCTACCTGGGTGCGGCCGAGTGCCTGGAGGCGGCCGGCTTCAACTCCGTCTCCGCCGCGCAGGATCAGGCCCGCCGCTGGAAGCAGTACCTGCGCGCGACGCGCCAGGGGGCCGAGGCGCTGAACCGCATGTCCATCGCCGAGGTGGCCCGCAAGCTCCCGCAGATCGAGGCGGCGGAGCCGCCCGAGGCGCGCGTGGTGCAGCCCATTTTCGCCGGGAACACGGCGCTGAAGGCGCTGCCGCGCGAGGAGCGCGAGGAGGAGAGCGACCGCGTCATGGACGCGCTGCGCGCCCAGCCGCTGCGGAATTTCAGGATCGTCGAAGACGAGGACGATTGATGTCTGCCCCTCGCGCCGCCTTCGACGGCTGCCGGGGGAAATGAAAAACGCCCGCCACGTTGGAGCGCGGCGGGCGTGGGTACCACTGGTCAGAAAGGACTTTGAGAATGTCAGATGACGTCACCGGCCGCAAGTATTCGCAGGAGGATCAGCAGCTCCTGCGCCAGCGCCTGCTGGAGCACCGCAACACCAAGGATCTCCGCTGGAAGGACATCGCGGCCGAGAGCGGCGTGCCGATGGGCACGCTCTCCCCCTGGGCGGGCGGCACCTATCAGGGCGAGGGCAGCCCCATCGCCGAGAAGGTGGAGCGCTACCTCGCCTCGACCGAGAAGCGCGAGGCCGTCCGCGCCATCGCGCCGGACATGGGCTTCGTGATGACGCCCTCCGCGCAGGATTTCATGGCGCTGCTGAACCGCGCCCAGCATATGCCGGACATGAGCGTCCTGACCGGCGCCCCCGGCGTGGGCAAGACCAAGGCCGCCTGCGAGTACAAGCGCCGCAACCCCAACGTCTTCAAGATCGTGGCCGAGCCCAGCCTCAGCACCATCCCGGCCCTGCTGGGCTCCATCGCGCATGAGCTGCGCGTGACGGAGGTGGGCCGGCAGGACCGCATCGCCCGCCTCATCAAGCAGCGCCTCATCGGCACCCGGGCGCTGATCATCGTGGATGAGGCCCAGCACCTGACGACCGAGATGCTGGATCAGCTGCGCGCCTTCCATGACCAGGCCGAGATCGGCATCGCGCTCGTCGGCAACTCGGCCGTGATTGGCCGGCTGGAGGGTGGGCGGCGCAGCCAGGAATACGCCCAGCTCTACAGCCGCGTCGGCATGCGGCTGAACCGGCGTGAGCCGAAGAAGGGCGACGTGGAGGCCATGCTCGATGCCTGGGGCGTCGAGGAGAAGGATGTGCGCCTGGCGCTGCGCGCGGTGGCCAAGCAGGGCGGCGCGCTGCGCAGTTGCAACAAGGCCTTCCTGCTGGCGCAGATGATCGCGGCGAATGAGGGCCGCACCCTGAGCACCGAGGATGTGCAGCTGGCCTATGGCCAGATCAGCGACCAGCGCGTGCCGCTGCGGGACGCGGCATGAGCGCGACCCAGCCCCAGACGATGATCCCGCGCCCGCCTGCTCTAACCGAGGCGATTGTCCGGGCCGCCTACGAGCATTTCATGCGCGGCGCCGAGCATCCGTGCAGCGCGAGCGCAATGGGCGAGGCCATCGCCCTTGCCGTCGCCAAGATGGCACCTGCCAGCCATGAGTGACCGCGGCACCATCACCCTGATGCGGCAGGAGCTGACGCGGCTGACCGCCCGCGTGGCGGAGCTGGAGGCCAGGCTCGGCCCGGATATGCCCACGGGCGGCCCGATCACCGTGCGCGCCATCCTGGATGAGGTCTCCACCGAGTTCGGCGTGCCCGTGCCGGAGATCCTGAGCCCGTGGCGGGAGGAGCGGCTGCTGCCGGCGCGCCACGCCGCCATGGCCCTGGCCCGGCGCCTGACCAAGCTGAGCCTGCCGCAGATCGGCCGCGTCATGCGGCGGGATCACACCACCGTCCTCGCCGGCATCGCCGCGCATGAGCGGCGGGAGGCGACTTCACCCCAAATCGCCGCGCGCACCCGCGCGGTGTCCCAACGCCTGCAGAGGAGCATGAGCGATGCGTAAGAAGTTGAAGCGCGCGGCGGAGACGGTCCGCGCGCCCCAATCGCGGGAGGAGGCGGAGGCGATGCTGGCCCGCCTCGGCGCGATCGAGCGCGACCGGACAATTCTGGCCACCGCCCTGGAGGAGAGCCTGGCCGCCGAGCGCACCCGCGTGGATGCCCAGGACCTGCCGCTGCGCACGGAGGCCGAGCAGCTGACGCGTGGCATCCAGCTCTGGGCCGAGGCGAACCGGCCGAGCCTGACGCAGGATGGCCGGACGAAGACCATCCGCCTCACCACCGGGGAGATCGCCTGGCGCTCCCGGCCGGCCAGCGTGACGCTGCGAGGCGTTGAGGCGGTGCTGGAGCACCTGGTCAAGAAAGGGCTGACGAAGTTCATCCGCGAGAAGCAGGAGGTGAACAAGGAGGCCATGCTGGCGGACGTTGCCTTGGCCCGCACGGTGCCGGGCGTGACCATCGGCAGCCAGGGCGAAGAGTTCGTCGTCTCGCCGCTGACCGAGCAGGTGGCGGCATGAGCAAGGGGCGCATTGTCGCAGAAGGCGACACCATCGTCATGCTGTCTGTCCAATCTGCCACCGTGGCGCCGTGGAGGCGGATGTTGCCCGTTTCCGGCAATGTAACGGTCAGGGTGGTGCTGGAAAGCACGGAACAGACTTATGGCCCGGTCGTCCTAGACCAGTCCGAAACCACGATCTGGCCCTCGGCCTCCAGCATCACGCATCGGCGCTTTTCGGAATGGGCTGGCCGGATGGCTGCCCGCGCCGCTGGCTGGGCATCCGACACGCTGACGCTGCCCGAGACGGTCAACGAGCCGATGCCAGAGGAGCAGGTGGCGCGGTTCATCCGGGACATGCGCGGGATGTTGGATGCGATGGAGAATGCCAGTCATGAGCAAGTCTGAAACGACCGGCGTGACCATGGGCTGGAAGATGGCAGAGTGCGAGAATGAACCCACCGCCGCCGAACTCGCTCGCCGCTGCGAGATGTTCAAGGTCCTTCGCGGCAAGATCGAGGAGATCAGCGCCCGGCTGAAGACCTACGACGACATGAGTGACATCTCGGTGGCCGAGCTTGCGGCCGAGCTGGATCGGTTACTGGCAGAGGTGGCGGCATGATCGGCTTCTCCTCCGCCATGATCGGGCTCGGCCTCTTTGCCATCCTCGTTCTGCTGATCTTCGCTGCAATGTGTGCGGTGGCCCGGCGCGAAGGTGACGCTGAGAAGGGGCTGGCTTGCCTCTTCCTGTGCCCCTTCCCGCTGGCCTGGATCATCTGCTGGGCCGTTGTGCGGTGGCCCTCCGCATGAACCCTCCCAGCGAAATCCGGTCTGCCGCGATCCTGGCCAACACCATGGGATCGCACCTGAATGGGCACCGGCAAAGCCGCGCCGTTCTGGCGCTGGCCATGGTGTTCGGGCAGTTCCCCGCCCAGGCCGATGTCGAAGACCCCGCGGCCATGTTCGAGGCGATGGTGGGCCTGGCCCGCCAGCAGCTGAAGACGCGCCTTCTCGCCAATCAGATGCACGCGTCCGGCCTTGGGGACATCGCTCCGATGGCGCCGCTGTGAGCGCCCGCACCCCCGAGCAGCTGGCGGAAGACCGCGAGGCGAGCGACCTGGCGACGGCGCTGTTCAACACCATCGTCTGCCTCGGCAAGTCGAACACGGTCGCTGTGAACGCGGCGGCCGGCCTGCTGGGCCTGATGGTCAGCGTCACGGCGCAGCCGGGCCAGGAGGCCGCGGTGATGCGCGCGATGGCGCGGCAGGCGCGGGACCAGATGGACCTGCAGCTGCGCCTGCGTGCCCTCGGCCAGACGGTCGGCAACGCATGAACGCCATCAAGACATCGGCTCAGCGCGCCTCCGGCACGACATGGGCGCCGCGCGGGATCTCGCGCGGCGCCGTCTTCGCCCCGCGCTGCCTCACGCGCCTCGGCGTCGCCATCGAGCGGCTGGAGGAGTTCGGCCAGGGGCCCGAGATGGATGCCGAGCTGTTCCGGGCGCTGGGTTGGGCCGTGGCGCCGCCGATCTCGCCCCGTTCGGCCTGGCGCGTGCGCAGCCCGCTCTCCTCCGCCTGGATGCCCATGCCGCCCGTGACGACGCTCACGGACGGCGCGGCCATCCTGGTGCCGCCCGGCTGGGATTACGGCGCCGGCCGCCGCGGCGCGCATGCCTTCGCCTGGTGCAAGGCCGGCGCCCGCTTCACCGAATGCACATCCGCCACGCCGGCCCTCGCGCTGGCCCGCGCCGGGCTGCACGCCTGGCGCCATATCCTGCTGGAGCAAGACGCATGATGACGCCCCGCCAGATTGACCGCGCGGTGAACGCCGCCCTCGGCCGGATCCTGCCGCCCATGCTGCAGCAGCTGCGCGATGACCTGGTGGCCGAGCTGCGCCAGCACCTGCCCGCGCGCGATGCCGCGCCAACCCCGGCCGAGCAGGCGGAGCTGGTCGCCAAGCTGGTCGAGGCCGCCGAGCGCTGCGAAGTTGTGGTTCCCGGGGCCGCGCCGATGGCGGCGACGCCGGCGCCCGCCGAGGCCGCAGTGGCGCCATCCTTCGCGGAGATGTTCGAAGCCGCCGAGCGCTGCGAAGGCGTGGTGCCCGAAGCGGCGCCGCAGGAGCCAGCGCCGGACCCGGCTTGGTTCCGTGGCGCAGGCCATGGCCGGCGATTGACCGAGGAAGGCTTCGCCCAGCTGCGCGCCATGCTGGACCGGAAGCTGCCGGTGAAGCAGATCGCCCGCATCCTGGGCATGAGCCCGTCCTCCGCTAGCCGCCAGATGAAGATCCTGGCGAGCGCAGCAAAAGCGTTGTCCACCGCCGATCAATCCGGGGTGAACCCCGAGGAGGCTCAGCCTGCGCCGGAAGTTCTCGGCGTGGACTTGGCCGCTGGCCCAGATGTGCAGGTGGTGGCACCCGTGCCGGTGCCCGCAGCGCCGGAGGCGCCTGCGCTGATCCTGCCTCCGCCGCCGCCCGCCATCGTGATGCCGGCGCCGGCCGCGCCGGCCAGGCTGATCCTGCCGGCCGCCCCGCCGCCGCCGCCCAGGCCGAAGTCCACGCCCCAGGTCATCACCACCACGCCCAAGGATGTCCGCGTCTGGCTGATCGCCAGCATGAAGGCGGGCGGGCTGACCCTGGTGCAGGCCGAGGACCGCGTGGGCTTCATGACGCATGACCAGGCGCTGGCCGAGGCCAATCTCCGCCGCGCCCGCGCCGGCCACCCGCCCTTCGCCTTCATCGGCGCCCAACGGCGAGAGAGCAGCGCGGCATGACGCGCCAGCCCGCCATGTTCCCCGGCAAGGCCGGCCTGCCCCGCGCGCTCGAGCGCGATTTCGCCCGCTTCTGGGCCGCCTATCCCGAGCGCCGCCCGAACCCGCGCGCCGTGGCCGAGAAGGAGTTCGCCCGCACTATCAAGGCCGGCGCCGCCGCCGATGACCTGGCGCTGGCCGCCGGCGGCTACGCGGCCGAGGTGAAGCGCCTGGGCACGGCGAATGACTTCATCGTCCACGCCGCCACCTTCCTCCGCCAGGCCCGCTGGCGGGACTATCTGGCGCCCGTGCTGGCTGCCCCCATCGGCGCTGCACCTGCCGAGCCGGACCACACCCTCTGGCCCGCGATGAAGCCGCACATGGACGCCGCCACCTTCATGGCGTGGTTCGGCCGCTGCCAGGTGGTCGAGATGAACGGCCAGATGGTGCTGCTGACCCAGCATCGGATCGTCGCCGCCCGCATCCGCGAGGATTTCCTGCCCCTGCTGCGCCAGGCCTTCCCGGGCCGGCCCATCACCGTCCACTTCCAGGAGCACAGCCGATGAGCGCACGCACCGCCATGCTGGCGAAGATCCATTTGGCCAGGAAGCAGCTGGCCCTGACGGAGGAGAGCTATCGCGACATCCTCCGCCGGATCACGGGGCAGGAGAGTGCCTCGGCCCTCGCGGAGCCGCAGATGGACCGCGTGCTGAAGGAATTCGGCCGCCTGGGCTGGAAGCCGCGGCCCGGCCGCACCGGCACCAGCAAGCACGCGCAGATCCGCATGATCCACGCCGTCTGGAAGGACCTGGTGGCGCTGGGCGCCGTGGACGCCGAGGACCAGGCCGCCGCCCTGCGCAGCTTCGTCCAGCGCCAGACGAAGACGCTGGCGAACCCCGGGGGCGTGAGCGCGCCGGAGTTCCTGGACAGCCACGGCGCGAACAAGGTGCTGGAGGGGCTGAAGGCCTGGCTGCGCCGGGTGCGGCGAGCGGAGAGCGAGAGGGACGTGGCGTGATGCTCCCCCCCGGAGGTTACCTCCTCGCTGCGCTGTTCGCGTCCCAGCAGCTCGATGAGCCCGGCTACCGGCGCAAGCCTCCGGCACGGCCGAAGCGGCGGAACCCGAAGCGCCAGGCCCAGAAGGCGCAGCGCATCGCCCGCAAGAAGAGCCGGAGGAGCGTGTGATGGCTGCTCCGAAGCATGATCGCGCCGCCCCGGGCCGCGCCGGCAAGATCATCATGGCCAGCCTGACCGAGCAGGTGATCGGCCTGCTGCGGGAGGCGCCCCAGCTGCCCACAAAGGATGCCCGGTGGCTGGACGGCGACTTCGCCATGCCTTCGGGCGGCCGGGTGCGCATCAGCATCATGCTGAACGTGGACCTGCCGGAGGAGCCGGCCCAGCCGCGCCGGCCGCTCATGATCGAAGGGCCGAAGTGATGGCTTGGACCCTTGAAGCACAAATCGCATGCGTCGAGCGCGAGTTGAAGATGCGCCTCCGCGTCTACCCTCGATGGGTTGAAGCCGGGCGCATTTCGCAGGCGAAGGCGGACGCGGAGATCTCCACGATGGAGGCGGTGCTCGCCACCCTCCAGGCGAGCCGTCCTGCGCCCCCGCAGGGGAGCATGCTCTGATGGTCGCCTACAGCTTCCAGAAGCGCTTCATCGGCCAGGTGCTGGCGGGGCTGGAGCCGGGCCCCTGGTTGCCCGGCATGAAGCGCCACACCCTGCGCGCCCCGCGTGAGGGCCGCAGCCAGCACGCCCGGCCCGAGCAGCCGGTGCACCTCTACACCGCCATGCGGACCAAGCAGTGCCGCCAGCTCGGGCGCAGTGTGTGCCGCCTGCAGATGCCGGTGCGGCTCGTCTGGGATGGCGCCAGCCTGGGCATTGCTCGCAATGAAGGTGCGGCACCGCGCAGCCGGGTCGGTGACCTTGCGCCCGTGGTGCAGCACCTGCTGAGCAACCCGCCGCTGGTCTGCTTTTCTGGCGAGTTTATGGAGCGGTTCGCCCGCACCGATGGCTTCCAAGATGCGGCCGAGATGACGGCCTTCTTTGAGCCGCCCGCGGGTCAGGAGGCCGTCGCGCTGGAGATGGTCCTCATCGCCTGGTCGCCCGAGGTGGCGGAATGAGCCCGGAGGCGCAGGCGCGCATCGCGCGGGTGGCCGAGGAGATTTGGCGCGTGGCCTCCGCACCTGGTGCAGCGAAGGATCAGGCCAAGCGCGCCCAGACCCTGGCCTATGCCAAGGGCATGCTGGAAACGACGGTCGAGGGCGAGGTCCAGCGCCGCGTCGGCGAGCTGGGCCTGGGCTGATGTGCGTGCGCCCGGGCCGCCTCCGCTGGATCAGGTTGCGCCGCCGGCATGCCCTGCGCCAGCGCCTGGCCCGGCTGCGCGGGTGGTGGGCGTGATGTCAGCGGGGGAACATCTCAGTCTCTGCGATGCCGCGGCAACCGACATTCTGGCCGGACGTGACCAGCACCGTGCTGCTGAAAATGCCGGGATCAACCTGAACCACGCTGGTGTTGTTCGGCACAATGCAGGCGATCAGCGGCATCATCAGTTGCGGTTGGGTGCGATGCACACCTGCATTGATGAGGCGCGACGCCTCCCGGAGGGCAGTCGTATCGCGCCAGATGAACACCATCTCGGCGTCGGGGTTGGCGACGCGGTTGGTGACGCGGGGTGGGAGCGGCGGCGGCGCCGGCGGCCGTTGCGGCGCGGGTGCCGCGGCAGCCTGTGGAGCAGCTTGGGTGGTGGGAGGACTTCCTGGGGGCTGCGCTGCCTGAGCAACAGCGTCGGCGCGCGGTGCGGGGGCAGCAGCTACGGGTTCGGATTTGGGCACTGTCACTGCAAGGCCGAAGAACCCACCAACGAAGAGCGCAATTCCAAAGAGCGCGGCGTTCTTACGGCTCCCGCCAGCCAAGCTCGGCTTTATCAAGCCGACGACGAAAAACGTGATGCCGGCGAACATGACGAACAGCATGACGTAGGGCACGAATTCTCTCCATCTGTGGCGTGCCACATGATGGCGCATAGGCTCCCGTCGAAATCAAGAGGCTTGGCCAGCGGCTGGTCGCGTGAAACCGCGAAGGGGCGGCAATGTCTTGCCGCCCCTCGCGCCGGAGATCGGGCATGACACCCGATCTCCCCCCGCCCCCCGCCGAACTCGCCCGCTTCTCGGCCCACCTCACGCCGGCCGAGCTGCTGGCGCTGATCAACGCGCTGGGCGGTACGCGCGTCTATTTCGCCGCCACGCCGGATACGGAGGGTGAGCTGGCCCGCGCCATCGGCCTGGATGCCGCCCGCCGCCTGGGCCAGGCCTTGGCCGGCTCGCTTCTCACCATCCCGCTGGCCCGCCACTGGCGCATCCGCATCCTGCGGGAGGTGGAGGGCCTGACCTACCGGCAGATCGCCCAGCGCCTGGGCATGACGGAGAACGCCGTCTGGCGCCACCTGGATTCGGCGCGGCTGACGCATCTTCAGCGGGATCTCTTCCAGTAGCCTAGCCTGCGGGTGCAGGCATGAACATCGCCCCGCGCGCGCGCGATGGTGCGCCTCCATCCTGGAGGCCCCCGATGTCCACCCCGAAGAGGTTGCCGCGCGGCATCCGCAATCACAACCCGGGCAACATCCTGCGCGCCGGCCAGAACTGGCAGGGCCTCTCGCCCGATCAGCCGGATGGCGAGTTCTGCAAGTTCATCGCCCCGGAATGGGGCCTGCGCGCGCTGATCCTGGTGCTGCACGCCTATCGGCGCCGCGGCATCGTCACGGTCCAGGACATCATCCGCACCTATTGCCCGCCCACCCACACCTTCCCCGATGGCCGCACCGTCCAGCAGGACACGGCGGCTTATGTGCGCTTCGTCGCCGGCCGCCTGGGCGTGCCCGAGGACGCGACCATCAACGTCACCAGCCGCGTCGTGCTGCGCCTGCTGCTGCCCGCCATCGTGACCAAGGAAAACGGCCAGCAGCCCTATCCGGCCGCCACCTTCGAAACCGCCATGGACCTCGCAAAGGTCGCCAAGGAGCCCTGACATGCAAGCCTTCCTGGAAGCTCTTCTCCAGCTCGTCGCCGCCGGCGTGCTGGTTCTCGGTGGCTACGCCATCCAGCGCCTCTCCGCCTGGCTGAAGCTGCGCGAGGACAGCGAGGTCCGCGCCTATCTGAATGACGCGCTGAACCGCGCGGTGGATCTGGCGATGACCGAGGCTCGGTCCAGGATCGCCCCTCGCATCGCGCCGCTCGGGCCGGTGCCGGATGAGCTGGTGGCCAAGGCCGTCGCCTATGCCCGGGACCGCGTGCCGGATGCGCTGGCACGCTTCCAGATTGATGACGTCTCGCTCCAGGACATGCTGCGCTCGCGCATTTCCTCCCGCGCCTTGAACGCCCTCGGCCATGCGGCGGGCTGATCCGATGTTGCAGGATATCGGCTGGCGGGACGTCGCCGGGCTGCTGGCCAGCGCGACCATCATGTCGGGCATCGTCATCACCTGGGTGAAGTATCGCCTGGCCGGCGATTTCGCCTCGAAGTCGGACATCGCCGACATGTCCCGCCGGATGGAAGCTGTGGAGGTGCAGATGCGCCAATCCCCCACCCATGCCGACATGTCGAAGCTCTCCGAGCGCCTCTCCATCGTCGAGCGTGGCGTGGCGGTGGGCAATGCCGAACTGGGCGGCCTGCGCGACGGCATGGCCCGCATCGAGCGGGACCTGAACCTGCTGGTGCAGCACCACATCAAGACGGGCAGCTAATGACCAAAACCTTCGCCGAACGCCTGGCCGAAGACCGCCGCGGCGCCATCCTGCGCATCCTCGGCACGGTCGAGGGCCACGCCCTGAACGAGGATCTGCTGACACGCGAACTGCTGCGCCAGCGCTTCGGCCAGGTGACGCGCGATGACATGCGCGGCCTGCTGGCCTGGCTGGAGCGGCAGGCCCTGGTCGAGATCGAGCGCCTGCCCGGCGGCGGAGCCGCCCTCGGCAACTCAGGCGGCCCTGCCGCCGGTGACCTCTGGGCCGTGACGGCCAGCCGCGCCGGGCGTGATGTTGCGCGCGGCGCCGAGCACCCCGGCATCGCGCAGCCCCTCTGATGGCCAGCCGCCCCAGCAGCATTGACCGCCTGCCCGCCGAGATCCGCGAGGCCATCGGCCGGCTGCGGGAGCATGGGAAATCGCTGGACGAGATCCTCGACCACCTCCGCACGCTGGAGATTGACGTCTCCCGCTCTGCCCTCGGCCGCCACGTCAAGGGCATGGCCGCGATGGGCGAGCGTCTGCGCCGCAGCCGCGCCATGGCCGAGGGCCTGGCCCGCCAGCTGGGCGAGACACCGGGCGACAAGATGGCGCGGCTCAACATCGAGCTGCTGCACAGCGTGGTGAATGACCTGCTGGCCGCCGGCGATGAGGAGGAGGCCGGCGCGCTGGACGCCAAGGGCGCCACCATGCTGGCCACCGCCATCGAGCGCCTGACCAAGGCCGCGCGGCAGGATCAGGACTTCGTGCTGAAGCTGGAAGAACGCGTGAAGAAGGATGCCGCAAAGACCGTGGCCGCCGCAGGCCGCGATCAGGGCCTGACGGAGGAGACGATCAGCGCCATCACCAGCCGCATCCTGGGCATCGCGGCATGACGCCCGGCCCATTCACGGACTGGTTTGCTGCATTCCTCGCCGGCTTCGGCGCGGCCCTGATCCTTTGGGCATTGCACTGATGCCTGACGCCATGCCCATCTCGGCCGAGGAATGGGCCAGGCTCCGGCAGGATGCGCTCGCGGCCCCGCCGCCCGATGTCACCCAGGATGGTGTGCTGCTGCCCTATCAGCGCGCGCTCGTCGCGGCGGTGAAGCAGCATGACGTGGTGGTCTATGAGAAGTCCCGCCGCATCGGCGCCACCTGGGGCATCGGCGCGCAAGCCTGCCTCTTCGCCGGCGCCCAGCGCCAGGCCGGCGGCATGGACACCATGTACATCGGCTACAACCTGGACATGGCGCGGGAGTTCGTCTCGGTCTGCGCCATGTGGGCCAAGGCCTTCAGCCTCGCCGCCGGTGAGGTGGGGGAGTTCCTCTTCGAGGATCAGGACCGCGAGGGCGAAAGCCGCCACATCCAGGCCTTCCGCATCGCCTTCGCCTCCGGCTTCGAGCTGGTCTGCCTTGCCTCCCGCCCGCGCTCGCTGCGTGGCCGGCAGGGCTTCGTCATCATTGATGAGGCGGCCTTCCATGATGACCTGGCCGCCGTGCTCAAGGCCGCACTGGCCTTCCTCATTTGGGGCGGCAAGGTGCTGCTCGTCTCCACCCATGATGGCGCCGAGAACCCCTTCAACGAGCTGATCCTCCGCATTCGCGCGGGGCGCGAGCCCTATCACCTGCTGCGCACCGATTTCGATGAGGCGGTGGCGCAGGGCCTGTTCCAGCGCGTCTGCCTGGTGAAGGGCAACACCTGGTCCCCCGTGGCGGAGGCCGAGTGGCGCGCCCGCATCCGCGCCTTCTATGGCGATGGCGCGGCAGAGGAGCTGGACGTCATCCCCCGCGCCGGTGGTTCCCGGTACCTGACGCTGGCGCTGATCGAGGCCCGCGCGCGGCGGGACATTCCCGTGCTGCGCTTCGCCTGCGATGCCGCCTTCGTCCATCAGCCCGAACACATCCAGGAGCGTGAGGTGACGCGCTGGTGCGAGGCCGAGCTGGGGCCCCGCCTGCGCCAGCTGAACCCGCTGCTGCGCTCGGCCCTCGGCGGCGATTTCGGCCGCTTCGTGGATCTCTCGGTCTTCTGGCCCGTGCAGGTGCTGCCCGATCTGCGGCGGGAGACGCCGTTTACGGTCGAGCTGCGCAACGTGCCCTTCGACGCGCAGCGCATCATCCTGTTCTACATCCTGGACCGCCTGCCGCGCCTCTCGGCCGTGGCAATGGATGGCACCGGCAATGGCAGCTACCTGGCCGAGAAGGCGATGATGCGCTTCGGCGCCCACCGGGTGGAGGCGATCCATCTGAGCGAGGGCTGGTACCGCGACAACATGCCCAAGCTGAAGGCCGCCTTCGAGGATGGCAGCTTCTCCATCCCGGCAGATGGCGGCACGGTCGAGGACTTCCAGCAGCTCACCCTGGTGCGCGGCGTGGCCCGCGTGCCGGACAAGCGCGTCGCCGCGAAAGGCGAGGAGAAGAACAAGGCCGGCGGCGAGCGCCACGGCGATGCCGCCATCGCCGGCGCCCTCGTCATTTACGCGGCGGGCCGGGACGTGGCGGACAGCACGGCCGATGCCCTGCCGGCCATGCCCGCCGTGCCGCTGGGCGTGATGGATTACGTGGCGCTGAGCGGCCGCCTGCCCTCGACCTCTGACTTCTTCGGGTGATCCCATGAGCGAACGCATCCCCGCCGAGCTGACCGCCGAGATCGCCACCATCGCGCGCGACACGACGGCGCCGATCAACGGCTTCACCCTCACCAGCCGCGACGAAATCCTGACGCGGCGCGGCGGCGGCGAAGGCCTGAAGATCTATCAGGACCTGGCGCGCGATGGCCATGCGGGCTCGGTACTGCGCAAGCGCCGCCAGGCCGTGGTGGCGCGCGAATGGACGGTCGAGCCGGGCGGTGAGCGGCCGGAGGATCTGCTGGCCGCCGGCCTGATCCGCGCTGCCCTCGGCCGCATCCGGTTTGACCGCGCCTGCCAGGGCCTGTTGGGCGCGGTGCTGACCGGCATCGCCGTGGCTGAGGTGATGTGGGAGGCGGCGGATCTCGAAGTCACGCCGGAGGATGGCGCCGCCGACCAGCGCGCCGGCAGCGCCCGCCAGAGCCCGGCCACGCGCCGCAGCTGGATCGTCCCGGCCGATCTGCGCGTGCGCAACCCGCGCCGCTTCGTGTTCAGCAATGAGGGCGATCTGCGCCTGCTGACCTGGGAGGCGCCCATGGAGGGCATCGCCCTGCCGGAGCGCAAGTTCATCCTCGCCCGCTTCTGGGCAGAAGAGAATGAGGACCCCTATGGCCGTGGCCTGGGGCATGACCTCTTCTGGCCGGTCTTCTTCAAGCGCAATGGCATCGCGCTGTGGAACGCCCTGCTGGAGCGATGGGGCCAACCCTTCGTCTATGCCGAATACCCGCCCGGCACGCCCGTGCCCGAGCGCCAGGCGCTGCTGAACGCGCTGGGCGAAATCGCCCGCGGCGCGGGCCTGGTGGTGCCGCAGGGCAGCCTCGTGAAGATGCTGGAGGCCGGGCAATCCGGCAGCGCCACCGGCAACCCGCAGGCCAAGCTGGTCGAGGTGATGAACGCCGAAATCAGCAAGATCGTCCTGGGTGAGACGATGACGACCGAGCAGGGGGCCAACGGCGCACGTTCCCTCGGCGAGGTGCATGACGAGGTCCGGCAGGAGGTGGCCGATGCCGATGCGGATCTCCTCTCGGCCGAGCTGGCGCCGCTGCTGGAATGGATCACGCAGATCAACTTGCCGGGTGCCGCCACGCCCAAGCTCTGGCGCCGCAAGCCGGAGGAGCCGGATCTGGCGGCCCGAGCCAAGCTGGATGAGAGCCTGTTCAAGGTGGGTTACGAGCCCACTGAGAGCTACGTGACGGAGACCTATGGCCCGGGCTATCGGCGCATTGCTCGCACGGTCCCCGGTGCGCCTGACGGCATCCCGCCCGCCGAATTCGCCGCCGGTGACGGCACACCCGAAGCGCCGGAGCGCATCGCCGCCATGCTGGCGCGCGAGGCCGAGGGCAGCCAGCAGGCCATGCTCGCCGCCGTCCAGGCCGAGGTGAATGCCGCGAGCAGCTTCGAGGATCTGGACGAGCGGCTGCTGCGCCTCTCGGCCGTCATGCCCATCGGCCCCCTGGCGCAGGCCATGGCCCAGGCGATGGCGCTGGCAGGCCTCGCCGGCCAGGCCGATGTGCAGGATCAGGCCGATGCCGCCAAGGCGTGAAGCGGAAGCCTCGCAGAAGCCCAAGGGCGGCTTTTCGGCGCCCGGGGCCATGCCGATACGCGATGGCGTGCCCATCGGCTTCTTAGTGGCTTCTTATCGGCTCTTTCAGGCGGCCTCGTCGTGACCACCACATCTGCCGAAGCCTTCGACATGCCGATGCGCGAGGCGGTGGCCTATCTCGCGCAAAAGGTCCGCACGCCCACCCGCCGCTGGACCGATCTGGAAGGCCCCGCCCACACCCGCGCCTTCGCGGTGGCGGGCGTGCAGGCCGATGACCTGCTGGCCGGTATCAAGGCCGGGCTGATGAAGGCGGTGGCCGAGGGCACGACGCTGCAGGAGTTCCGGCGTGACCTGGAGCCGATGATGGAGCGGCTGGGCTGGCGGGCCAAGGGCCGCGCCTATGAGGCCTGGCGCACGCGCCTCGTCTACCAGGCCAACCTCAACACCGCCTATGCCGCCGGGCGCTATGCCCAGATGACCGATCCGGACACGCTGGAAGCGCTGCCCTTCTGGATCTACCGCCATTCCCGCAAGCGCGACCCGCGGCCCCAGCATGTGCTGTGGGATGGCAAGGTGCTGGCCGCCAGCGACGCGTGGTGGAAGACGCATTACCCGCCGAATGGCTGGGGTTGCGGCTGCTGGGCCGAGGCGATCTCCCGCCGCGATTTGCGCCAGATGGCCAAGAATGGGCCGGATGCGGCGCCGCAGGATGGCACGCGCCCCTGGCGGGATCCGGTGACGGACCAGGTGGTGCAGGTGCCCAAAGGCATTGACCCCGGCTGGCAGCACAATCACGGCGAGGGCTGGCTGCGTGGCGTGGTGCCGCCCGAGCTGCGCGAGCCCCTGGCGCCCTATGCCGGGAACGGCTTGCGCCCCAGCGGGCAGCGCCCGCCCAACCTACCGCCCTTGTCGCCGGCGCGAGCCGCCGATGCACCGGGCTTGCTGCCCGCAGGGCGCGACCCCGCCTTCTATGCCGAGCAGTTCCTGGAAGTCTTCGGCGCCACCCTGGAGCGGCCGCGCGTAATCCGCGACGCGGCCGGGGCGCGCCTGGTGATCTCTCGGGAGTTGTTCGAGGACGTGCAGGGCCGATGGAAGCCGGACGCCTCGGCGCGCGGGCCCTTCATGCTGCGGCTGGCGGAGGCGCTGCGCGACCCCGACGAGATCTGGGCGGATTGGGCAGAGACGGAGGCGGGCGGCGTCCATGTTCGTCGCCGCTATCTGCGCCGCTTCGCGGAGGATGGGCGCAATGGCCTGGCGGTGTTCGAATGGACCAGCAAGGGCTGGTTCGGCGCCACCGTGATGCTGGCCCGGAAGGAGGACTACCTGGAGAAGCAGCGCAGCGGGGCGTTGCTTTACCAGCGGCAAGCTCAAGGAGAGGGTGGGGCGCCTCCGCCAACCAGGGCGCCCGGCGCCGACGCATGATGACGAGGAACGGCCTCCCTGCCATCGGTCACCGTAGAGCCATCCTGATACCCCAAGCGTCCCCTGGCGATCAAGGAGAACCCGCATGACCGGCGTGCGCATCACGGTGAATGACCGCGAGCTGCGCCAGGTGCTGCGCCGCCTGGCGCGCCTGGGCGGGGAGCCGGGGCGGTTCCTCAAGCCCATCGGCCAGCAGCTGATCAATTCGACGCGGGAGCGCGCGCGGCGAGAGGTCTCCCCCGATTTCTCCCCCTGGCCCGAGCTGACACCCGCTTATGCCGCGCAGAAGCGCGGCGGCCACATGCTGCGCGAGAGCGGCAACCTGCTGGGCAGCCTGACGCGGGAGGTGGAGGGCAACACGCTCCGCGTCGGCACCAACCGCATCTATGCCGCCATCCACCAGTTCGGCGGCCAGGCCGGCCGGGGCCGCAAGGTCACCATGCCCGCACGGCCCTGGCTTGGCGTCTCCCGCGATGACATCACGATGATCCGCGAGGAGTTCGAGGAGTTCGCGGCGCGCGCCACCCGGCGCGGCTGACCTCTCGCCTGCGACAGCAGGCATGAACACCCACCCCGCGCGCGTGCGAAGCCTGCCGCATGCAGCGTCTCCATATCTTCCGCGCCGGTTCCCACTCGCCCATGCAGGGCGGCGTGCTGGAATTCGCGGCGAGTGACCTGGCCGCCACCGCCGCCGCCTATGACCCCGCGCGCCATGAGGCGCCGATTGTGGTGGGCCACCCGAAGCTGAACGCGCCCGCTTATGGTTGGGTGGCGTCCCTCTCGGCCGAGGGCGATGACCTGGTGGCCACGCCGCGCCAGGTGGATGCCGATTTCGCGGCCATGGTGAAGGCCGGCCGCTTCAAGAAGATCTCCGCCAGCTTCTTCTCGCCCAGTGCGCGCGACAACCCGACGCCCGGCGTCTGGTCGCTGCGGCATGTCGGCTTCCTGGGCGCCGCCCCGCCCGCCGTGCAGGGCCTGCGCGAAGTGGCCTTTGCCGCGGATGCCGAGGGCGTCACCACCATCGAATTCGCCGCCCCCTCCGCCTCCATGCTCGGCTGGATGATGGGCGATGTGGCGAGCCTGTTCCGGGGCATCCGGGACCGTTTCATCGCCGATGTGGGTGCCGCCGAAGCGGACCGCCTGCTGCCCGGCTCCACCGTCCAGCGCATCGCGGAGGAGGCCGCGCGGATGCAGGCCATGCCGCAGGAAGCCCAACCCGCACCCGCATTCGCCCAACCCCTCCCGGAGGAACCGAACTTGCCTGACACTGACGCCGCTGCCCGCGAGGCAGCTATCACCGCGCGCGAGGCCGAACTGGCTGCGCGCGAAGCCCGCCTGGCGGAGGCGGCCACCCAGCGCCGCACCGCCGATGCGGCCGATTTCGCCCAGCGCCTGGTGCGTGAGGCGCGTCTGCCCCAGGGGCAGGCGCCCCGCGCCGCCGCGCTGCTGGCCAGCCTGCCCGATGAGGGTGTGGTGAGTTTCGCCGCGCCCACCGATGGCGCGGCCCCCATCCAGGAGGCGCCGGCCGCCGCCCTGCGCGCGCTGCTCGCGGCCCTGCCGCCCGCGGTCAGCTTCGGCGCGTTGAACCAGCCCGGCCCGGGCGTGGAGACGCCCGTGGATGCTGCCGAGTTCGCCGGCATGCGTGTGGACCCGGACCGCTTCGCGCTGCACCGCCGCGCGCTGGCCCATCAGGCCGCCCATCCGGGCACCGACTACCTCACCGCCGCCCGCGCCGTCGAAGGAGCTGCCGCATGAGCCAGAGTTATGACCTCCTCACCCTGCGTGGGCTTTCCGCCGGCGCCATCGCGCGCGGGCGCGGCGTGACCTTCGCCGATGCCCAGGCGGCTGCCGCCGGCGCCAAGATCAAGGGCATCGCCAACCATGCCACCACGGCGGCGGGCCAGGACGTGGCGATCACGTGCTCCGGCACCGCCATTGTCGAGGCCGGCGCCGCCATCACCGTGGGCGCTTCGCTCACCATGGATGCCCAGGGCCGTGCCGTGCCGGCCGTGGCGCTGGCCGTCGCCTCCGGCGCCACCGCCATGACCTCCGCCGCCGCCAATGGCGTGACGGCGCTGGTGGGCGGCGATGCGCCGCAATTCGTGTTCGGTGATGCGCTGCAGGCGGCCGCCGCCGCCGGCGTCTTCATCGAAGTCCTGCTGCGTCGCTGAAGGAGCGCTGAGCCATGTCCATGTCCCTTGCCCAGGTGCGCGTCGTTGACCCGGTGCTCACCAATGTCGTCCGCGGCTTCCGCCAGCAGAACCTGGTGGGCGACGTGCTCTTCCCGCGCGTCAACGTGCCCATCTCCGGCGGCCAGGTGATCGAGTTCGGGAAGGAGGCCTTCCGTCTCTACGACGCCCGCCGCACGCCCGGCGCCAACACCAAGCGCATCCAATCCGGCCATCTCGGCCGGCCCTATGCCCTGGTCCAAGACAGCCTGGAGGCGAAGGTGCCGCGCGAATGGATGCGCGATGCCCGCGTCTCCCCCGGCGTGGATCTCGGCACGCGCGCCACCAATGTCGTCATGTCCGCGCTCTCCCTCATCCTGGAGAATGAGCAGGCGGTGGCGGCCCGCACCCTGGCCAACTACCCGTCCACCAACCGCGTGACGCTGGCCGGCGGCTCGCGCTGGAGCGATGCGGCGGTAAACCCCACAACGACGGCCGAGACGGCGCGCGAGGCGATCCGCACCGCCGTCGGCATGTACCCGAACGTGGCCGTGCTGTCGGCGCGCGCCTTCTCGGCCGCGCGGAACAACCCCTTCATCCTGGACCGCTTCCGCTACACCAGCGCGCAGTCCGTCACGGCCGACATGCTGGCCCAGCTCTGGGGCCTGGAGCGTGTGGCGGTGGGTGCGGCCGTCTCGGCCTCCGGCGCCAATGACGACTTCGGCGATGTCTGGGGCACGGACGCCGTCTTCGCCTATTCGCCCCAGGCCAGCGTGGGCGCCGAGCAGCCGAGCTTCGGCTACACCTACATGATGGAGGGCCACCCGCTGGTGGAGCCCGCCTATTGGGACAGCAACGCGAAGTCCTGGATGTACCCGGTGACCTTCGAGCGCGTGCCCGTCATCGCCGGTGGCGGTGCCGGCTACCTCGTTCAGACGGCGGCCGCGTGATGGATGAGCTGACCGTCCGGGTGAAGAGCCCGCTGATGATCTACGGGGAACGCCACGAGATCGGCGCCTTCGTCCAGCTGCCAGAAGACCAGGCGGAGGAGCTGGTGGCCCTCGGCGTGGTCGAAGTGATGCCGGAGGCGCCCGCCGCCGAAGGTGGCAAGAAGAAGTCGGCCCAGGAAAAGGCTGGCAAGTGACCACCTACGCCACCCAGGCCGACCTGAGCGAGCGCTACGGTATCGAGGAGCTGATGCAGCTCGCCTCAATGCCGGGCGGCGCCACGCTGAACCAGGCCAAGGTGGCGCGCGCCTGCGCAGATGCGGGCGACATGGCGGATGGCTATCTGCGCGGCCGGCATGCCCTGCCGCTGACAGCCGTCCCGCCCCTGCTCAAGCGCCTGACGGCTGCCATCGCCCGGTATGAGCTGCACCTGGGCGGGGACCGGCTGCCGACCGAACAGGTGACGAAGGATCGCGACGCCGCCATCGCCTTCCTGAAGGACGTGCAGGCCGGCCGCGCCGATCTCGGCATTGACGCCCAGGGCGCTGAACCGGCCGAGGACGCCTCCGGCACCATCCTTTCCCGCCCAGGCATCGCCGCTTTCGGCGATGACGAGTTCGAGGACTACCGGAGGCCCCATCTTGGAGGATACCGCCGGTGGTGATCGCGGCGGTCGAGGATCAGATCATTGCGCAGCTTCGCGCCACCTTTGGCCCCACGCTGCGCGAGGTGGACCACAAGCCCGCCAAGCTGGATGCGGATGAGCTGGCGCGCGTGCTGAGCCTGGCACCTGCCGCCTATGTCAGCTTCCTGGGCTTCCGCGCAGGGGAGAAGCTGCCCGAGCGGACGATGGAGGCCGCCTATGGCGTGTACCTGGTGGCGCAGAATGCCGCCGGCGAGCCGGCCCGCCGCCGTGGTGATACCCGGCTGATCGGCGCCTATGAGATGGCCGAACTGGCTTTCGTGGCGCTGGATGGCTGGGCCCCGACCTCGGCCGCCAGCACCATCGCGGTGCAGAGCTGCGAGAACCTGTTCGCCGCCGCCTTCGAGAAGGCCGGCCGCAGCTGCTACGGCCTGGTGCTTTCCGTGCCCATCGAGATGCAGCCCGAGCTGGGCGCCGGAATGGGCAACTTCATCACCTTCGACGCGAGCTGGGACATTCCGCCGCTCGGCAACGCCTCCCGCCCGCCGCCTTCCGCCATCCGTGACGCGGGTGACCGCGTGACGCTGCCCGCACCCTGAGAGGTCCGTCCATGAACACGCTTCACGTCATCCCGGCCCCGGGCCTGCTGATCCCGATGCCCGATGTGCCCGCCGGTGCTGGGCGCCATCTGCCGGCCGAGGGCGCCGTGGTGAATGACACCGCTTTCTGGCGCCGCCGCCTCGCCGATGGCGAGGTGACGCTGGCGCCTGAAGCGCCCCCTAAGACCTCCAAAAGCAAGGATTAAGCGGCCATGAGCGGCAGCGTCAGCTTCAACGGCATTCCCGTCTCGATCCGGGTGCCCGGCACCTATGTCGAGATCGACAGCAGTCGCGCCGTGCGGGGCCTCTCGGCCTGGCCGGCCAAGGTGCTGATCGCAGGGCAGCGTCTCAGCACGGGCACAGCGGCCGCCGGCGTGCCGGTGCGCGTCACCTCGGCCGAGCAGGCGCGCACCCTGTTCGGGCGCGCCTCCATGCTGGCGCAGATGTGCGCCGCCTGGTTCCGCGCCAACACCACCACCGAGACCTGGGCGCTGCCCATCAATGAGCCCTCGGGTGGCGTCCAGGCCAGCTCCGTGTTGGCTGTGGGCGGCACTTCGACGGCGGCGGGCACCATCTCGCTCCTCATCCATGGGCGGCGGGTGGATGTGGCTGTGGCCTCTGGCACTGCCGCGGCGGCAGTGGCCACCGCCATCGGCGCGGCCATCAACGCCAACCTGGACCTGCTGGTGACGGCCGCCGTCACCACCACCAACGTCACCGTCACCGCCCGCGCGCGCGGCCTGGAGGGCAACTCGATCGACATCCGGCATTCGGCCGGTGCGAATGAGGCGCTGCCGGCCGGCATCACGCTGACGACGCCCGCCATGGCCAGCGGCACGCTGGCGCCCACGGCGGATCTCGGCACCGCCCTCGATGCGCTGGGCGATGTCTGGTTCACCGACATCATCACCAACTGGAACGATGTGGGTGTGCTGGCCGCGCTGGAGAGCCGGCTGTCCAGCCAGTTCGGGCCGATGCAGATGCGCGACTGCCACGCCTGGGCCGCCCGGCCGGAGGCCACCTTCTCGGCGCTCACGAGCTTCGGCACGGCCCGCAACTCGCCGCACCTCTCCGTCATGGGCTACCGCAACTCGCCCACGCCGCCCTGGGAATGGGCCGCCGTGCTGGGCGCCGTGTGCATCCCGGCCCTGGCCATTGACCCGGCGCGCCCGGTGCAGACGCTGGCCCTGCCGGGGCTGATCGCGCCCGTCGCTGCCAGCCGCTTCACCTGGAGCGAGCGGGACCTTCTGCTGCGCGACGGCATCAGCACCTTCCGGGTGGATGATGGGGGCAACGTGCTGATCGAGCGCGTGGTCACCACCTATCAGACCAGCCCGGCCGGCGCCGAGGACATCAGCTACCTCGACGTCGAGACCATGAAGACCTTGGCCTTCCTGCGCTACGACCTGCGGCAGATGATCGCGCTGCGCTATCCCCGCCACAAGCTGGCGGATGACGGCACCAACTTCGCGCGCGGCCAGGCTGTGGCGACACCGGGCCTGATCCGCGCTGAGATCGTGGCCCGCGCAATCCAGTGGGAGAGCGCCGGCTTGGTCGAGGGCATCGAGGTCTTCAAGCGGGACATCATCGTGGTGCGCAGCACCACAGACCCCAACCGGGTGGATGCGCTGCTGCCGCCCGACATCGTCAACCAGCTGCGCGTGGTCGCGGCGCAGATCCAGTTCCTGCTGTAAGGGGAGGCCGAAATGCCGCAGTTCTTGGGCCGCGCGACCATCCGCGTGAATGGCGATGTGATCGAGACGGCGAAGGGCGCCATGCTGGATATCGGCGGGGTGAAGCGCACGAGCGTCGTCGTCGGCCGCGTCGTCGGCTTCGCGGAGGAGACGGTGCCCGCCGTGCTGGAGTGCGAGACGGCGCTGCGCCCCGGCATGTCCGTGGCGCGGCTGGGCCGGCTGACCGGCGCCGTGGTGGTCTTCGAGTGCGACACGGGCCAGCGCTACGTGATCAACGACGCCTTCACCACCGATACGCCGACGATGAAGGATGGCGAGGGCGGGAACGTCACGCTCAAAATGGAAGGCCCCGGCGCGGAGGAAGTGCTTTGAGCGCCGAAGGGCGCTTGGTGCTGCGCGAGCCCATCCAGCGCGTCTCGAAGCAGACGGGCCAGGTGGTGGACAGCATCACGGAAATCACGCTGCGCCGCCCCAAGCTGGGGGACCTGGTGGCCGCGATGGAGGCCGCCGGCGGGGCCGCATCGGCGGGCAGCATGACGCTGCACCTGGCCGCCCGCCTCTCCGGCATTCCGGCCGCCGAGCTGAGCGAGCTGGACATCGAGGACGGCGCCGCGCTGATGGAACTCGTCGCGGGTTTTATGCCGGCTGGCCTCAAGACTGGGATGGGTGGCTCGCCATCGCCGCGGGGAGCTTCGGCATCGCCGCCGACTGGCGAGACTGGGGACCAGCCGAACTCCGATTTTGGGGTGCTCGTGCCGCTCAGTGGCAAGCCAAACTGAACCCCCAGAGGTAGCCCGCCATGCTGCGCCTCCAGATCCTGCTGCAAGCCGTGGACCGCCTCACCGCGCCGATGCGCGCGGTGGAAGCGCGCCTTGCCGCCGTGGGGGCGGCGGCGCAGCGGATCGGGCGGGAGAGCGGCGCGACCCGGCTGGCGGGGGCGATGCGGAATGTGGCGGCCCAGGCCGGCGTGGCGACGGGGGCGATGCTACGGCTGACCGGCACCGTGGCGGGCGTGGGTGCGGCGGGTGCGGCGGCCAGTGGCTTCGCGTTCAACTCGCAGTTCCTTCGGCCGGCGGCCGAGGCCGAGCGCATGATGATCACGCTGCGCAATCAGCTTGGCGAAGAGGGCGCAAACCGCGCATTCGCGTGGGTAAATGATTTCGCCGCGCGCACGCCCTACGCGCTGGCCGAGGTGCAGAGCGCCTTCGTCTCCCTGAACAATCTCGGGATCAACCCGATGACCGGCGGCCTTCAGGCCGTGGGCGACGCCGCTGCCATCATGCGCACCAGCTATTCGGAGGCTGTCACCGCCTTCTCCGCCGCGATGCGCGGCGAGATGGACCCGATGGAGCGCTTTGGCGTCTTCGGCCGCACGCAGAACGGGATGACCACGCTGCGCTGGCGGGACCGCCAGGGCACCGAGCGCGCGGCCAATGTGCGGGAGGGAAATCGCGACGGCATGGCTGCCGCCCTGCAGGACGCGCTGAACAGCAAATTCGCGGGGGGCATGGAAGAGCTGTCCCGCAGCTGGGACGGCATGGTGTCAAACCTCGGCGATGCCTGGATGCGCTTCACCGGCATGGTGATGAAGGCCGGCGTCTTCGACTGGATGAAGGAGCGCCTTGAGGAGCTGCTCGCCCGCGTGAACGCCATGGCCGAGGATGGCACGCTGCGCGCCTGGGCCGAGCAGATCGCCGCCTCCATCCTCGTCGCCTTCAACGCGATCCGCGCCTTCCTGGTGGGCACCGATGAAGAGCCGGCCGGCATCACGCGCCTCATGGACGTGCTGCGCCGCATCGGCGAGCTGGTTTCCCCGGTCACCGATCACTTCGGCACCATGGAGACGGCGCTGGGCGCCATCGGGCTCGTCCTGGCCGGACCGCTTATCGCCAGCCTGGCTGGCCTGACGCTCGGCATGACGGCGCTGGGCGTGGCTCTGGTCGCAACCCCCGCGGGCTGGTTCGCCATCGCGGCTGCCGGCATCATCGCGCTGGCCGCTGCCATCACCAACAACTGGGGTGGCCTGGGCGATTGGTTCGGGCAGCAGCTCTCCGGCCTTCTGGATCCGCTGGGCGCGCTGGAGCGTGGCTTGACCTCCTTCCGGGACTGGGCAGCCTCCATCCTCAGCGCGTGGCAGCCGGTGGCCGCCTTCTTCGACCGGCTCTCGGCCGGCATCACGGCCGTCTCCGACGCGCTCGGCGCGGGCCGCGCGGCTCAGACGGGCCTGGATGCCGCGCCGCCTGCCATCGGCAATGTCCAGGGCCGGCAGCGGCCTGCCAATCCCGCCTCGGGCTTCTATGGCAATGACGGCTTCTGGAACCAGGTGACGGGCGAAGGCGGTGCAGCGCCCGCGCCTGGCAGCGCCGCCGCCCCACGCCCGGCCGCTTCCAGCCCGCGCCCCGTCCAGGTGCAGACCGGCGGCCAGCTCAACATCCGCGTCGAGGATGGCCGCCCACCCCAGGTGACCGGCCGCCCTGCCAACCCCGATGAGCGCTGGTCCATCAACCAAGGCCCGCGCCTGGTGACGCCATGAGCGCCTTCCTCGGCGACGCGGCAACCACGCTTGGCCAGGTGAACGCGGTGGGCCAGCAGGTGCTGGCCTTCCTCGATCCCACCTTCCGCCAGGCCACGCTGCGCGGCCTGCCCTTCTTCGTGAAGACCGGCACGGATACGCCCGGCCGCCGCTGGGTGACGCATGAATTCCCCGGCCGTGATGACCCCTGGCACGAAGACCTGGGCGAGAAGACCCGCCGCATTGATGTCGAAGGCCTGCTGATCGGCGATGACGTGCAGCTGCAGGCCGAGGACTTCCTGGAGGCCATCGCCGCCCCCGGCACCGCCAGCTTCACCCACCCCTGGTTCGGCCAGGTGGAGGTGGCCATCCTGGAAGGCCGCGTGGTGCAGAGCGAGGTGGAGCGCCGCGTGGCCCAGGTCAGCCTGCGGCTGGAGCGCGCCGGCCGCCGCCCCGCGCCCCTGATCGCCGAGGATGGCCTGGCCGGCATCCTGAACCGCCTCGGCCGCGTGCGCCTGGCCGTGCTGCGCGTCCTCTCCCGATTGCGGCAATTGCTGGCCCTGCCGCGCCAGCTGCTGGGCGCGCTGCGGACCTTCGTCAACGCCGTGGTGGATCAGTTCACCGGCCTCTACAACGCGCTGGGCCGCCCGTTTGACCGGCTGGGTCGCCCGGCCGGCGCCGCGCTGGCCAGCGTGAGCGACGCGGATCTGCGCACCCCGTCCATCTTCGGCCCCGTTCTCCTGGATGCCTATCGCGGCGCCTCGGTCCTGGCCGCACCGCCCGCGCGGGGTGAGGCGCCGGTGCTGGATGGCCTCTGGCCGGCCGGCGCTGCCGTGCCCGGCCGCGACGTGCTGCCCCGCCTGCTGGCGCTGACTGCGGCGCCCGCATTGCCGCTGGAACTCACCGCCTGGCGCGCCGTGGCCCAATGCGCCGCGGCGGCGGAGGGCGCGCGCGTGCTGGCCGTCATGCCTTTCGACAGCCGCCCCGATGCCATCGCGGCGCGCGATGCAGTGGCCGATGCCATGGCCGCCGCCGCCGATGCCCTGGCCGAGGCCGGGCTGCATGACGCATGGACCGAGATGCTGGGCCTGCGCGCCGCCGTGGTGCAGGACACCTCGGCCCGCGCCGCCCTGCTGCCGGCGCTGCGGCGGATCCAACTGCCCACCACCCTGCCGGCCGCACTGGTGGCTTATCGGCTGGATGGCGATGATCTCAACGGCCTCTTTGGCCGCGCTCAGGCGCTCACCACTCGCAATCGCGTTCGCCACCCGCTCTTCGTGCCGGGCGGCCGCGTGTTGGAGGTGGCCCGATGAGCGGCTTCTTCCCGGCAGGCCAATTTCCAGCCACGACAGCCGGCCAGGTGGCGCTGACCGTGGACGGCCTGGTGCATTCCGGCTGGCTCTCCATGCGCCTGGCCCACTCGATTGAGGCTGCCGCCAGCAAGTTCACCCTGGAACTGACCGAGCGCTGGACCCGCGGCGGAGCCGCTCCCAGTCAATCAGGCAGCTCTGCTGCCGGCGATGGCCGCCTGGAACGCCGCATCCGCCCGGCCGAGCGCTGCATCATAGCCCTCGATGGGGAGGAGGTTCTCTCCGGCCATATTGACGGGGTGGATGCGGATTACGACGCGACGCGCCACACGCTCTCCGTCACCGGGCGGGACCTGGTGGGGGACCTGGTGGACGGCGCCGCCGCCATCGAGCCCCCCTTCGAATGGCGCGCCATCAAGCTGGATGAGTTGGCCCGCCGCGTCTGCGCGCCCTTCAACATCGAGGTGGTGGCCAGCGTGGATTGCGGCGCGCCCTTCCCGCGCGCGGCCATCCAGCCGGGCGAAACGGCGTGGGAGGTGATCGAGCGCGGCTGCCGCCAGCGCGGACTGATCGCCACAGGGGATGGGCGGGGCCGCCTGCTGATCACCAAGGCCGGCGCCGGGGGTGAGGGGGCCGGCATGCTCCGCCTGGGCGGCGAGGACGGCAACATCCTCTCGGCCCAGGGGCGCTTCGACTGGTCGGGCCGGCATGACCTGGTGGTGGTGCGCGGCCAGGGTGAGGGCGGCAAGGCCGGCCAGGGCGAGGCCCGCGCGCGCGATGCCGAGGTGACGCGCCACCGCCCCAAGCTGCTGCTGGCCGAGGCGGCGGGCGAGGGCGTGACCTTCCAGCGCCGTGCCGATTGGGAGGTCATCACCTGCGCCGCGCGCTCCCGCCGGCTGACCTATCGCGTGCCGGGCTGGCGCGGCCGCAGCGGGCGCCTCTGGCGGCCCAACACCATGGTCCGCGTCCAGGATGCCTATCTGGAGCTGGAGCGCGAGATGCTGATCGTCTCCGTCGCCTGGACGCTGGATGATCAGGGCACCGTCACCGAGATCGAGGTCGCCCCGCGTGAGGCCTTCGAGATCCTGCCCGAGCCTTCGACGCGCGGCAGCGGGGGCGGCCTTCGCGAAGGCTTCTATCGCGCCGAAGAAGGCGCGCGAAACGAGGGCGCCGGCACGGGCTATCGTCGCACCGGCGATCTCCCCCCGCCCAGCCGGGCCACCACGCCATGACCGACTTCGCCGGCCTCTCCCGCCTGCTGGAGCCGCTCCGCCGCCGCGTCATGCTCACCGTGGGCCGCGCTGTGCTGCGCGCCGTCTCGGATGGGCCGGGCTTGCAAACCCTCCAGCTCACCCTTCTCGCCGGTGAGACGCGGGACGGGGTGGAGCGCGTGCAGCCCTATGGCCTGACTACGGTGCCGCAGGCCGGGGCCGAGGCCGTGGTGCTTTGCATCGGCGGCAACCGGGACCATCCGGTGGCCATCGTGGTGGGGGATGCGGGCGGCCGCCCCTCGGGCCTCGGCCCGGGTGAGGTCTGCCTCTATTCGTCGCAGGACGCCGGCGGTGGCCACCGCGTGCTCATGAAGGCAGACCGCACCATCGTCATCCAGGGGCTGCGCGTGCGCATCGAGGCCACCAGCCTGGATGTCGTCGGCAATATCCGCGCCTCGGGCACCATCACGCCGGGGGCTGCGCTGTGACGATGATCGCTCTCGATTGGGGCCAAACGAGGCTCACGCCGGATCTGGCCCTGGTACCCTCCGGCGCCGTCGCGCGGGATGATGGCCTGCGCACCGCCATCTTGCTCAGCCTGTTCCTGGACGCCCGCGCGGGCGAGGAGGACCCCCTGCCGGATCCGCTGAACCGGGACCGGCGCGGCTGGGTGGGCGATGTGCTGGCCCCCACCGCCGGGGACCGCATGGGCTCCCGCCTCTGGCTGCTGGCCCGCGAAAAGCAGACCGAAGCCACAAGGCTGCGCGCCGAGATCTACGCGCGGGAGGCGCTGGCCTGGCTGGTCGAGGAAAGCCTGGCGCGCGCCGTCTCCGTCTCGGCCGCCTGGGCCTCCACAGGGCAGTTGGCCCTGCGCATCCAGGTTGCCGAGCTGAGCTATGACGAGACCTTCGGGGTGCTGATCTGATGCCCTTCTCCCGCCCCACCCCCTTCGAGCTGCGCGAGCGCCTGGCCGCCGAGATCCAGGCCGCCCTGCCTGGTGCCGATGCGCGCCAGCGCCGCTCGGTCGAGGAGGTGATGGTGCGCCTGACGGCGATTGCGGCCAATGACCTGCACGGCCATCTCGGTTGGGCGGCCGAGCAGCTGCTGCCGGACACGGCCGAGAGCGAGCTGCTGGACCGCCACGGCGCCATCTGGGGGATCGGTCGCCGCCCGGCCGCGCCCGCGCGCGGGCCGGTCAGCCTGGTCGGCGCCGACGGCGCCACGATCCCAGCAGGGACGGAGTTTCGCCGCAGCGATGACGCGCGCTTCGCGCTGGATGCGGCAGTAAGCCTGATCGCGGGCCTGGGTACGGGGCAAGTGACGGCTTTGGTCAGCGGGGTGGCCGGCAACTCGTCCGCAAGCCAGAATCTGGCGCCGATTTCGCCCGTGATCGGCCTTACCTCGGCCAGCATCGCGGCGCCGGGCCTCACGGGCGGGCTGGATGTGGAGGATGACGCAACGCTGCGCGGCCGCATCATTGCCCGCATCCAGGCGCCCCCGGCCGGCGGCACGCGGGCGGACTACCTGGCCTGGGCGCTGGCTGTTCCCGGCGTCGAACGCGCCTTCGTCTTCGCGCCACATGTCGGCCTCGGCACTGTTGGTGTGGCGCTTCTCGCGCCAGGTGGTTCGCTGCCCAGCGCGGGCCTTGTTGCGGCCGTGCAGGCCGCGCTGGACGCGCGCCGGCCTGTCACCGCGCTGGTGACGGCCTTCGCGCCGCCCACCCTGGCCGTGCCCGTCACACTGAGCATTTCGCCCGACACGGCCGAGCAGCGCGCCGCCGTGACGGCGGGCTTGGCCAGCTTCTTCGCGACCGAGGCCGCACCAGGCGAGACCCTGCGACGCTCTCGCCTTGCGGAGGCCATCTCCGGCGTGGCCGGCGAGGCCTGGCACGGGCTGACAGTTCCCTCCGCCGATGTGGTGCCGGCCGCCGCGCAACTGCCCATCCTGGGCACGGTGACCTTCACATGATGCGTGACAAGCAGCTCGCCCAGCTCATCGCCCTGCTGCCGCCCGGGGCGGCCCTGCCGCGCGAGCCCGACAGCCGCTTGGCCCGCCAGCTGTGGCCCATGGCTGAGGAGTTTGCCCGGCTGGATGCCCGCGCCGCGGATCTCATGATCCAGGCTGACCCGCGCGCGGCGGATGAGATGCTGGCCGATTATGAGCGCGTGCTGGGTGATGACCCGTGCATTGGCCCCGTCGCCCGCCTGCCCATCGAGACGCGGCGGGCCCTGGCGCACCAGCGCTGGACAGCCCAGGGCGGCGCCACGCCGGCCTATTTCACCGGCATCGCGGCCGCCTTCGGCATCCCCATCACGCTCACGGAAAGCCAGCCCTTCGAATGCGGCGTCAGCGCCTGCGATGACGAGCTGATCGCCGAGGACGGGCGGTTCGAGTGGATCGTCACCATCACGGCACCGACGCTGCTGACGGAATTCGAGGTGGGCGTGGCCGATGTTGGCACACCGCTCGGCGATTTCGCGCGCAGCCCGGTGGAATGCCTGATCCGCCGCTCCGCCCCAGCCCACACCAGCGTCTATTTCAGCTACGTCTAGAGGAGCTTCAGAGCATGGACAGGATCAGCGGCGCGACGGTTGACATTGGCTCCGGCCGTAGGGGTTTCCGGGGCCGCAACCTCCTGCTCTCCCAGGCCGGGACCATTCCCGATCCCAATTGGTTCAACGGTGTGCAGGAAGAGATTATCCGCGCCATTGAGACCCTTGGCCTGACGCCGCTCGACGCGAACCGCGAGCAGCTGGTCCAGGCCATGCGGCGGCTGGCGGGCGGCAACGTGCGCACCATCAGCACGGGCGGCGTGACGCTGACGGCGGATGATGCGGGCCTCGTCCTCGTCAACGCCTCCGGGAGCTTTGGCATCACGCTGCCCGCCGCCAACAGCGCGGGCGGCCGGCCTTTGCGCCTGACCCTCGTGCGCGTCGATGCGGACCCTGGCACCACGACCATCGCGCGCGCGGGCAGCGACACCATTGATGGCCTGACCACCCTGCCGCTGACGGCGGGGCAGCGGGTGACGCTGATCAGCGACGGCGCCTCGGGCTGGCGGTTCGCCGCGCAGCTGGCGCTCGGCGGCATCCAATCCTTCTTCAGCAGCGGCACCTTCACGGTGCCATCGGGCGTGCAGCGCGTGCGGGCGCGCGTCTGGGGCGCGGGATCGGGCGGGGGTGTCTACGCGACGGGCGCGCCGAGCGCGGGCGGCAGCGGCGGCGGGTATGCCGAGGGCATCTATGCGGTGACGCCGGGCGCCGCCATCACGGTCACCGTGGGCGCGGGCGGTGTCGCCAACAGCAACGGCGGCAGCAGCAGCTTCGGCGCCTTCTGCTCGGCGACGGGCGGGCAGACCGGGGCCACCAACACCACGACCGGCGCGCCAGGCACCGGCACGGGCGGGCAGATCAACCTCACGGGCGGCGGCGGCGGCCTCGGCATCCAGCTGGCCGGCGCCGCGCTGGACCGCGCAGGCGGGACGGGCGGCGGCGCGCCCTTTGGGCAGCAGAGCGGCAATCCTTGGGTGGGGGGCAGCTCCGTCGCTGGCAGCTTCCCGGGCGGCGGCGCCTCCGGCCAGGCCGCGGCCGGCAGCACGGCGTCCGGCGCCAATGGCCTTGTCATCGTGGAGTGGTGAGCATGCACGCACGCATCGTCAACGGCCGCGTGGCCGAGATCTTCCCCGCCAGCGACACGCCCCTGGCCGAGCGCTTCCACCCGGCCCTGGTCGCGGCGATGGTCGAGGCGGGGCCCGAGGTCCAGCCCGGCTGGCTCTGGGACGGCGTGGCCTTCACCCCGCCGCCCCCGCCACCGCCTGCACCGCCGCCGCCCGCGCCCATGGTGATTGCCCTTTGGCAGTTCCGGCGCGAGCTGCGGGCGCGCGGTTGGTGGGAGGATGTGCAGGCGGCCATCGCCGCCCTCCCGGCCGAGCAGCGGGCGGATGCGGAGGAGTGGCTGGAATACGGCACCGAGGTGCGCCGCGACGCGCCCCTGCTGCTGGCGCTGGCCGGCGCGCTCGGCCTGACGGAGGAGCTGGAGGCCGCCTTCACCGCGGCGGCCGCGCGGACGCTGTGAGCGCCACCCAGACCTCACCCGCCTGGCGCCCATGGATCATGCGGCGCGGCAGCAATGTGCCGCAGGCCTTCCGGTGGCGGGATGACAGCGGGCCGGTGAACATGACCGGCGTGGATCTGCGCCTGCGGATCACGCTGTTTGATGGCACCGTGCTGGACTATCGCGCCGGCGTGGATCCGGGGTTCATGATCCTCGACCAGACCGACCAGGCGAGATGGGGGATCTTCAGCTTCCAGCCGAGCCTGGAGCTGACCCGCACCCTGCCGGTGGAGCCCGCCCCTCACTACGAATTCGAGGCCCGGCGCCTCGGGATCGAGGAATGCATCGGCGAGGGGCAGATCGTCATCAGGGGAGGCGAGAACCCAGATGGCTAATTGGCTGGACCTCTATGCACCGGGGGAAAACCCGGTCTTCGACCTCTACACGTCAGGGGACAGCACACTGCTTGCCTTAGCGGCGCCCGCCATCGCCCATGCCGAGAGCACCGGCAACCCGCATGGCACCACGGCGGCGCAGGTGCCCTACACCCCGCCCGGCACGGGCGTAGTAACCCGCACGGTGGAAGACAGGCTGTCCGACATGCCCAGCGCCAAGAATTTCGGCGCGGTGGGCAATGATGCGGCGGCTGACATGCGCGGCCTCCAGCGCGCCATTGATGATGTTTGGAATTCAGGCGGCGGAACCGTCTTTGTGCCGCCTGGTGTTTATCGGGTCGGGAATAACAACCCTGATCTTGCGGGGCTGGCGCTGTATGACGGCAATCGGAATGTCGGCTCGGCCATCACGCCGGTGGACTTCTCGCTGGTCCTGCGCCCCCGCGTGTCGCTGATTGGCGCCGGGCCATCCACCGTCATCAAGATGGTCAGCACGGGCGGCGGCGGCATCTATGTGCCAAGCCCGAACGGACAGCAGATCGGCAACCTCAAAATCGAAGGCCTGGGCGCATCGCTGGTGCGGACGATCCACGGGATTTTCCTGTGTGCGCTTTCGAGCGCGCCCGAGGATCAGATCGCGCGCAAGTTGGACTTGTTCAACCTCTGGATCACCGATGTGTCCGCCTACGGCATCGGCCTGGAGGCATGCGACCAGTACGGCATCACGGGCAGCAATATCCTGATCGAGCGCACGGGCGCGGATGGCATTGACCACAAAATTCGCGGGCCGAACCTCGTCTGCCAGGGCGTAAAGCTTTCGGGCATCACTGTGCGGAGCCACGGCCAGAGGCTTGATGGGGTGGTGGCGGACGATCAGGCCGGGGTCAACGTTCGCGGCCCGGTGCAGCTCTCGGACATTTCCGTGTATGATGTCGGCGTCGCCGGCAAAACCCGCACGGGCATCCGGATGGAACCCTCGTTCGCTGCGGGACCGCCGCCTTCGCTGGTCGGATTCTCGGTCGAGTGCAACGGTGCCGGCACCACCTACGGCGTCAATTCGCAGATACCCGATGCGCGCGTCATGGCCGGGTACGTGACCAACCCTTCCGTGGGTATCATCGCTTCGCAGAGCGCGACGCCCGGCGCTGCGGCACCTGATAGGCAGGTCATTGACGCGGTCCAAGTGACCGGCGCGACGGTGCGCGGCATGTCGCTGGATGCCGGCGGCTCGCATGTCATCCAGCGCCCAACCTTCGCCTCAAACGTGGTTGATGTGTTTTTCGCGGCAGGCGTCACCGGCTCGCGCGTCATTGACCCCAACCCGACTTCGGCATCCCTTGCTTTTGGCGATGCCGCTGCGGGAGGCACAACCATCCTGCGTGTCGGTGGCGGGCAGGTGGCGCAGGTGCCCGACAGCACCGCAACGGCCGGCAACCCGCGCGGTGCCGGCGCTGTGGATTGGCAGACCACGCGCAGCCTTGCCAGCCAGGTGGCGGGCGGCATCAACGCAACACTCTCGGGCGGGACAAACAACACGGTCTCTGGCCAGCAGGCATCTTGCGGCGGCGGCGCCGGCAACGTCCTCTCTGGCTTGAGTACGGCGTGCCCAGGCGGCACGAACAATGTGCTCGACGCCACTAATACCTGGAGCCCTGGCGGGGATCGCGGATCGGTCCACGGGCAGACCGGCTCTGGCTCCTGGGCCGCCGGCAACTTCACGCTCAATGGCGACGCGCAATCTCGCGAGTTTGTGATCCGCGCGCAGACGACGGATGCGACGGAAACCCGCCTGACGGCCACGAATAGCGCGCCCAGTGGGACAAATTCGGTCGGTGTCACCGACAACGGCACGATGCGCCTTAAATTGCTGGTGGTCGCGGAACAGACGGCCGGAAGCGCCGGCACCGCCGGAGATTGCGCGACCTGGGAGCTTGATGTGACAATCAAGCGCCGTGTTGGGGTGGCGACGACTGCGATTGTCAGCATCCGCGCCATCACCTCGGCGGGGACCGTGGCCTATCCGGCGGCCGGCACCAACATCGCCCCGGATATGTCAGATGCGGCAGCCTCTGGGTGGAGGCTCAAGATCGCGGCCGACACCACACTCGGGTGCCTCGCGGTTAGTGGAACAGGCGAAAACAACAAGACAGTCCGCTGGTTTGCGCGGGTGCTTGGTGGCCAGGTGCGTTTCTGATGACCGAAACGCCCCAGCCAGCGCCGTGGTGGCCCGGCCCGAGCGTCTGCTGAGCCGAGGAAGTGCACGTTTAGACTTCCGCCTGAGAGCGGGGGCCTCTGGGGTGTCTCACCACCCCGAAGCCGCGCGGAGATGGACCCTCCACGCCCGGTCGAAACCGCCCCGCCCGCCCTTGCGGGCCAGGGCATCATGAGGGTCCAATCTCAATGGATAATGAATTGTCCCTGATCTCTATCCCGCCCACCAAGCCTGTGGCGCCGTGGGTGGGTGGCAAGCGCAACCTGGCGGGCCTGATCGTCGAGCGCCTGCGGGCCGTGCCTCACACTCTCTATGTGGAGCCCTTCGTGGGGATGGGCGGGATCTTCCTGCGCCGCCCCTTCCGCGCGAAGGGTGAGGTCATCAACGATGCCTCGCGTGACGTGGCCACCCTGTTCCGGGTGCTGCAGCGGCACTACCAGGCGCTGCTGGACATGCTGCGCTGGCAGCTCACCAGCCGGGCCGAGTTCGAGCGCCTGGTGGCCGCGGTGCCGGATACCCTGACGGATCTGGAGCGCGCTTCGACGTCACCAAGCTGGCCGCCATGCTGGAGGAAGTGCACGAGCGCCTGGCCGGCGTTGTCATCGAGTGCCTGCCCTGGCGCGAGGCCCTTGCCCGCTATGACGGCCCTGAGACCCTCTTCTACCTCGACCCGCCCTATTGGGGCTGCGAGGACTACTACGGCGCGGGGATGTTCGGCCGAGAGGACTTCGAGGCCCTGGCCGAGGCGCTGGCCCAGCTGCGCGGGTCCTGGATGATGAGCCTGAACGATGTGCCGGGGGTTCGGGCCTGCTTCGCCCGGTTCGCCATCGAGGCGGTGGAGGTGCGCTACTCGCTGGCCGGGCCGCTCGGCCGGGGGAAGGTGGGTGAGGTGCTCATCACGCCCCGATGAACGGAGTGTGAGAGGGTTATTAGGGGGCCCTCAGGAGAGGCTCAGGTTGGGTGTGGAGGGTTCCGAAAGCAATTTGCGAACCTTCCGAAAGCAATCTGCCCGCTACACTGGGGGATGGTCGGTCTGCGGATGCGGCTGTCAAACAACCGCACCACCATAGGAAAAAAGGCCCAAAAAATCAAGG